>NZ_CP117439.1:1200000-1500000 GCF_030687575.1 Pseudomonas sp. FP2309
ATGAACAAGCGCTTTAGCCTAGCCGGCAGTACCGCAAAAAAAAGTTCAAAAACTTAAGGTTTTCAAGGAGTAAGTAGTGATCCTGGACGAAATTACAGATGCGTGCGCTACCTGGCTGACACCCGTCGCATCAGGGCGCGTTGGTGGCCTGGCACAGGCTGTGTCCGTCCTGTTGCAGGTAGGGCGTGAGCAGCGGCGCCATGCCTTTGAGCACCTGCACCGGCAACGCCGAGGTGAAGGTGAAGTGCTGCGCGGAGCTGCCCGGCACAAAGGCCGTGAGGGTGCCGAAGTGATGCTCGCCGATGTAGAACACGAAGGTCGCCGTGCGGTTGATCGACTTGGACGCAATCACCCGCCCGCCGGCGCCGATGGCTTCGATGCGGTTGTCGCCGGTGCCGGTCTTGCCGCCCATGGCTAACGGCGTGCCGTCGGCCAGTTTGAAGCTGCCGGCCACCCGTTTTGCCGTGCCCGCGTCCACCACTTGCGACAGCGCGTTGCGCAGTGCCGCCGCGACTTCGGCAGGCATCACCCGGCGCGCGCGGTTCGGGTCGGGGATCAGCCGGGTGTCGTAGGGGGTGTCGGCGGCGAAGTGCAGGCTGTCGATGCGCAACACCGGCAAGCGCACGCCGTCGTTGAGGATGATGCCCATCAGCTCGGCCAATGCCGCCGGACGGTCGCCGGAGCTGCCGATGGCGGTCGCCAGCGAGGGCACGAGGTGATCGAAGGGGTAGCCCACGGCTTTCCAGCGCTGATGAATATCCAGAAAGGCCTCGACCTCCAATAAGGTGCGGATGCGGCTGTCCCGGGCGCTCTGATGCCGGCTTTTGAACAACCAGCCATAGACCTCCTGGCGTTCGAAGCGGCTGGCCTCGATGATCTGGCTGAGGCTGGCGTCCGGGTGTTGCAGCAGGTAGCCCAGCAGCCATAGGTCCAGGGGGTGGACCTTGGCGATGTAGCCCTGGTCGGGCAAGTCGAAGCGGCCGGGGCCGTAGCTGTCATAGAGCGTTGCCAGGCGCTTGTCGCTGAGCTTTTCCTGGCTTTTGGCGCTTGTCAGGTGTGAGCGCACGAAGTGGTTGAAGGTGGCCGGGTCGGCATCGGGGAACAGGTAGCGATGCACGGCGGCCAGGCGAATCGGCGTCGGGCGCAGGCTGTCGAGAAAGGTTTCGAGGCGCGCCTGGGTGTCTTTCTTCTGGTATTTCTTCCAGAACTTGCGCAGGAAGGTGCTGCCTTCGCGGTCGGCGAACGCAGCCAGGTATTCCTGGCGACGCGGGTCATTGTCGTCCTTGAGCAATTGCGCACTGTTGTCGGGGCCGGCGTAGGTGCTGTAGCGCACCAGGTCGCGCATCAGGCGAATGAACGGCAGGTTGATCGACTCGCGCAAGGCATCGCGCAGGGTCGGGTTGCGGCCGTTGTCCTGGCTGCGAAAGTTATTGAAGCGATGTACGCCGCCGCCGGTGAAAAACGCCTCGCCGGGGCTGGCCGAATAGGTGCGGTCGAGGGCGGCGTCGAGCATGGGGGCCAGGCCTTTGTCACGCGCCTGCAGCAGGTAGTCGACAGCCCAGCGACTGAGGCGGTCCTGCTCGGCGATGTCGACGCTGCGCAGCGCGGCGGGTGTCATGTGGGCGTAGCGCTGATGCAACTCAGCGATGATTTGCAGGTAGGTGGTGAGCACCCTCAGCTTGGCGGTGGACCCCAGTTCCAGCTTGCTGCCTTCGTTGATGTCGAAGGGTTGGTCGGTGTTGTCGGTCTGTACCCGCACCCGCGCACCGTCGGCGGTCCGCTCGAACAAGGTGAAGCTGTAGCGCACCTGCGCGGTGGTGCCGGGCGTGAGTAAGCGTTCGCCCACCAGCCCGACCTGCGCGGCAAACGCGGGGTCGGCCAGTTGCTTGAGGTACGCGGTGAGCCGGGCCTGCAAGTCGCCCTGCAAGGTGCTGGTGGCGGCCAGGTCGAGCCGGTCCAGGTCGTAGAGTGGACGGTTGAGCAGGCTGCCCAATTGGCTGCGGGCCACGCTGATGCCTTTGTTGCTCTCGACCCGTTGCACGGTGGGCTGCAACTGCCAGTCGCGGTAGCTGAGGCGGGCAACGAGCGCGGCCTCGAGGGTGGTGGCATCGACGATGCCGTTCCGCGCGAGCAGGCGCAGGTGGCTGTCGGTCAGTTGCGCCAGCGCCTCGCGGCCTCTGGCCAGGTAGAACGAAGGACGGCGCTGGGCAATCATCAACGACAGCACTTGGCGCAGCGCCAGGCCGCGCGCCGCAGCGTTGGCCGGGGCGGTGTCGGCCAGGGCCCGGTTGACCTGCTCGAAGTCTGCGCCGTACCACACGCGTAACCCCTCGGCCATGCCGTGCACCTCACCATGTCCCGGCACGGCCGACAGCGGCACGCTGTTGAGGTAGTCGCGCACCACGGTCTGGCGCGCCAGCAGGGTGTCGGGGCCATTGCGGTAGGCACGCACGCTGGCGGAGAACATCTGCCGCAACTTTTCACCGCCCGACAGGGTGCGGCCGTCCGGCGAGTGGCGGTATTTTTCCAACTGCGTGGCCAGGGTGCTGCCGCCAGCAGTTTGGCCGGGCAGGTGCAGTTGGCGGGCGACTTGCGACCCCGCGGCCTTGGCAAAGCGCGGCCAGTCGACGGCGGGGTTAGCCTGGGGGTGGTCGGGGTCGAGCAGGTCGCGGTTTTCGATAAACAGCAGACTGTCGACCATCAGCGGCGGTATGTCGCTGAAGCGCGCATACAACTGCGTCGGGTAGTTGAACTGATACAACGGCGCCGCGCGACAGTCGGTGATGGTCAGCCCGGCCTGGCTCTTTTCGGCGTAGGGGATGAACAGGCCGTGGCGGCTGTAATCCATCAGTGCGGGCGAAAAACGCGACTGGGCGGCGATCAGGTAATTGCGCTTGATCAGGCGTGGCAGGAACTCGCCAAGGGCGCTGTAGCCCAGGCGCTGGTCGAACGGCCCGGCGCCGGGATAGACGATGCTGTCGCTGGCACCGGGCTCAACGCGGTAGGTAAGCCGAGACGCCAGTTGGCTGAGCTCACGGGCCTGCCAGCGGGCGCTGTGGAGTTCGCGCAGCGTGGCGTAACCCAGCCCGAGCAGGGCCATCAGCACAATCAATCCGCCGACCCGTCGCCAGGGGCGTGAGGGGGTGGTTTTCGCGGGCAAAGGCGCCTGTGACGGGCTGTCGCTGGCTTCAGCCTGGGTGGGATCTTTTTGCCACAGTGCGCCCATAGTCGATTGATCCATCCTACAGATTGATCGGACTTGTCTGAAGCGTAGACGCAGATTGCTGCGGCCACGAGGTTTGTCGCCGGGCAGCCACCGGATTGTGCGTGTTATGTATACTTCGCGCCGTTTTGCGCCGGGAGGGCCGGTCTAGACAGCTGGCGCACTCGCCGTCGAATGTCTGTTTGTCGGGGCTTATCGCCAAATTTTGCTGTTTATTGAGTGAAAAGCCCTGTCGGTAGCTTTTTATACTGCACGCCCGCTGACCTGGCCGCTGACGAGTGCCAGGCGAGTCTGCCCACGAGGCAGGCCGGTCCAGCCGGCGTATGAGCCCATCTGCTGATATGCCCAAGGCTCGGTGGTTATATCAATAACAAAATGAGGTTGTATTCCTATGCCAGTTGGCACTCCACTGCCCCATGACCAGGCCGCTCAAGGCGGCCCGCTCAAACGCGAATTGGGCGAACGCCACATTCGTCTCATGGCCCTTGGCGCCTGTATCGGTGTGGGCCTGTTCCTCGGCTCGGCCAAGGCCATCGAAATGGCCGGTCCGGCGATCATGCTCTCGTACATTCTCGGCGGTCTGGCGATCCTGGTGATCATGCGCGCCCTCGGCGAGATGGCGGTGCACAACCCGGTCGCCGGTTCGTTCGGGCGTTATGCCCAGGATTACCTCGGCCCGTTGGCGGGCTTTCTGACCGGCTGGAACTACTGGTTCCTGTGGCTGGTGACGTGCGTCGCGGAGATCACCGCCGTGGCCGTGTACATGGGCGTGTGGTTTCCCGACGTACCGCGCTGGATCTGGGCCCTGGCGGCGCTGATCAGCATGGGCAGCATCAACCTCATCGCGGTCAAGGCCTTTGGTGAGTTCGAGTTCTGGTTTGCCTTGATCAAGATCGTCACCATCATCGCCATGGTGCTGGGCGGCATCGGCATCATTGCCTTTGGCTTCGGCAACGACGGCGTGGCGCTGGGTATCTCCAACCTGTGGGCCCACGGCGGCTTCATGCCCAACGGCGTGACCGGTGTGTTGATGTCCCTGCAAATGGTGATGTTCGCCTACCTGGGCGTGGAGATGATCGGCCTTACCGCCGGTGAAGCGAAGAACCCCCAAAAGACCATCCCCAATGCAATCGGCTCGGTGTTCTGGCGGATTCTGCTGTTCTACGTCGGCGCGCTGTTCGTGATCCTGTCGATCTACCCGTGGAATGAAATCGGCACCCAGGGCAGCCCGTTCGTGATGACCTTCGAGCGGCTGGGCATCAAGACGGCGGCCGGGATCATCAACTTTGTGGTGATCACTGCGGCACTGTCGTCGTGCAACGGTGGCATCTTCAGTACCGGGCGCATGCTCTACAGCCTGGCGCAGAACGGCCAGGCCCCGGCGACGTTCGCCACCACTTCCAGCAATGGCGTACCGCGCCGTGCGCTGCTGCTGTCGATCGCTGCGTTGCTGCTGGGTGTGCTGCTCAACTACCTGGTGCCGGAAAAGGTATTCGTGTGGGTCACGTCCATCGCCACCTTCGGCGCGATCTGGACCTGGGTGATGATCCTGCTGGCGCAACTCAAGTTCCGTAAAGGCCTGAGCCCCGCCGAGCGCAGCGCCCTTAAATATCGCATGTGGCTGTACCCGGTCAGCTCGTACCTGGCGCTGGCGTTCCTGGTGCTGGTGGTGGGCCTGATGGCGTACTTCCCCGACACACGCATTGCGCTGTATGTGGGCCCGGCCTTCCTGGTGATGCTGACGGTGCTGTTCTACGTGTTCAAGTTGCAGCCAACCGGTGCTGCGGTGCGTGCTGAAGCCTGACTGCCCCGCGTTCGACAAAAAGCCCCGTGATCGGGGCTTTTTGCGGTTCAGGGGTTGGCCGCAGGGGCCGGCCGCCCCAGTTGTTTGTTGTACTCCAGCCAGGCCGCCAACAGCGCCATCAAGCCGGCGCCTACCAGCGCCGTGAACACCTGCATGGCGAAGGCATCGCCGGTCATGGCATTGACCATGTCCGCCAACGGCGCCAGCAATACGCCCAGGCAGAAAACTTCCAGGGAGTAGCGCCCCATGCGGCAGGTTTGCTGTGCCAGCCAGTTGTGTGTCCACTCGCGACCGGGCAGTTGCTTGGCGGTGACGTAGGCCAGGGCCAGGAAGTGCAGCAAGCGTACCGGCGACAGGTCGGTCTTGCTGATGGGGTACAGCCATTCGCTCAGTCGCGCGGGCATCAGCGCATCGTGAATCTCCGGCCAGCGCCAGGACACCGTGATAATGCCCGCCGCCAGGGAGTAGGCGGCCGCGGCAATGAACAACGGCTGGCGTGACAGCGGGCGGTCCTGCGTTGTCTGCGGGCGCTGACTGTGCAACGCCGCCGCGCCACCGAGTACAAATAGAAACTGCCAGGTGATCGGGTTGAAGTACCACACGCCGTCGGCAATCGCCCGCAGGTTCCAGCCCAGCTTCGGCGCCAGCAGGTAGACCGTCATCGACACCGCCACCACCGCCCACGTCTTGCGCACCAGCAACGGCAGCACCAGCGGCAGCCCGGCCAGCAGCACGATATACAACGGCAGCGGGTCCATCAGGTTGGGCTTGAAGCGCAGCAGCAACTCGTCCGTCAGGGCCTGTTGGGGGTGGGTGATGAAGTGGGTCAGGCCCATTTCCTGGACCAGGTCGCGGGTTTCGACATGGTTATTGGCGTAGAACACGATGCCCATCAGCATCGCCAGCAGGAAGATGTGCACCACGTACAGCACCCAGGCGCGCCGCAGGATTTTCACGCAGGTAATCCAATACCCCTCGCGTTGCAGGATCTTGCCGTAGGCCAGGATCGCCGCATAGCCGGCGAGAAATACGAACACTTCGGCCGCATCGCTGAAGCCGAAATTGCGCAGGGTGATCTGGCCGAGTGGGTTGTGGGGGACGTGATCCCAAAAGATGAAGATCAACGCCAGGCCCCGAAAAAAATCGATGCGTGGGTCGCGTCCGTTCAGCATGGCAGCGGGCTCTTGAACAATAGTTTTAGTCATGACCGGCGTACGCGCGCGGTGGCGTACGCCGCGCGTCGGGCGGGGGCAGGTTGGCGGTATTTGTAAGCAATTGCAAAGAGCGGTTATTACTGAATATCTCTGTCTGGCCGTGCCCTCGTCTACGTTCTTTAAGCGGCGACAATCTCAGCGGGTTCAAAACTGTCGGCGCGCGCCATTTGCCACATGCGTGAATAGAACTGGCCGTTCACATCCCCCGTGAGTAATTCACCGGGTTTGAGGAAGAGGTGCAACTGCGAGAACAGCTTGATCTCGGTGGCTGACATGCGCCGCACCAGGTGCTTGGCCGACAGCTGCGAGGGATGATCCAAACCTGCCGCCGCGAGCATTTCCGCCAGGGCCTTGAGCGTGTTGCGGTGAAAGTTGAACACACGTTGGGCTTTGTCCGGCACCACCAGCGCACGTTGACGCAATGGGTCCTGGGTGGCGACGCCGGTCGGGCATTTATTGGTGTGGCAGCTTTGCGACTGGATGCAGCCGATGGCGAACATGAAGCCGCGCGCCGAGTTGGCCCAGTCGGCACCGATGGCCAGCACGCTGGCGATGTCGAACGCACTGACGATCTTGCCGCTGGCGCCCAGTTTGATCTTGTCGCGCAGGTTCAGCCCCACCAGCGTGTTGTGCACGAACAGCAGGCCTTCACGCAGCGGTACGCCGATGTGGTCGGTGAACTCCACCGGTGCAGCGCCGGTGCCGCCTTCCTTGCCGTCGACCACGATGAAGTCCGGCAGGATGCCAGTCTCGAGCATGGCCTTGGCGATGCCCATGAATTCCCACGGGTGACCCAGGCAGAACTTGAAGCCCACCGGCTTGCCGCCGGACAGCTCGCGCAATTGAGCGATGAACTGCATCAGCTCGATGGGGGTGGAAAACGCGCTGTGGCGCGACGGTGATACGCAGTCCTCGCCCATGGGGATACCGCGGGTGTCGGCGATTTCCTGGGTCACTTTGTGCTTGGGCAAAATCCCGCCGTGGCCCGGCTTTGCGCCCTGGCTCATCTTGATTTCGATCATGCGCACTTGCGGGTTTTGCGCCTGCACGGCAAAGCGTTCCGGGTCGAAACGGCCGTCGCGGGTGCGGCAGCCGAAGTAACCGCTGCCCAGTTCCCAAGTGAGGTCGCCGCCGTTTTCGCGGTGATACGGGCTGATGCTGCCTTCGCCGGTGTCGTGGGCAAAGTTGCCCAGCTTGGCGCCGGCGTTGAGCGCGCGAATCGCGTTGGCGCTCAGCGAACCGAAACTCATCGCTGAGATGTTGAACACCGACGCCGAATACGGCTGGGTGCATTGCGGGCCGCCGACCATCACGCGAAACGCGCTGGGATCGCTCAACGGCGCGGGGCGCATGGAGTGGCCGATGAACTCGAAGCCCGACTGGTACACATCAATGAGGGTGCCGAACGGTTTGTCGGCGGTTTCGTTTTTGGCGCGCGAGTACACCAGTGAGCGCTGGGCCCGCGAGAAGGGCAGGGCGTCGCTGTCGGACTCGAGCAGGTACTGGCGGATCTCCGGGCGGATGGCTTCCACCAGGTAGCGGATATTGCCCAGGATCGGGTAGTTGCGGCGTACCGCATGGGGGCTTTGCAGCAGGTCGAACAGGCCGATCAGGCTGAGCACGCCGGTGACCAGGGTGATGGGCCACAGCCATTCGTGTTCGATAAAGGGGAGGCTGGCGAGGGTGAACATGACGCATACAGCGAAGAAGGCGTAGCGGCTTAGCAAGGACAGGCTCATACGGTTTCCTTGGGTTCGGACTCTTCAGGTCGATGCGCGCATTCTGCGCCTGTCAGCCGATTGAAAACAGCTTGAGCGCCTGCACCGGGGGCTTTCACAGGGGCGTATAGACCTGACTGCGCTTGGCTTATTGCAATCGTTTCTCGTTTGGGCGCATGATTTGCGTTACTGTATAACATGTATAAAACACCCAATGCCCCGGAGGCCCTATGAAAGCTGGTATCCATCCCGACTACCGCACCGTGCTGTTCCATGACACCGCCGCCGATGTGTTTTTCCTGATCGGCTCCACCGCCGACAGCGATCGCACCCATAAACACAGCGATGGCAACACCTACCCTTACATCCCGCTGGACGTGTCCAGCGCGTCGCACCCGATCTACACCGGCCAGCAGCGCAAGACTCAGGCCGAAGGGCGGATTGCCGGGTTCAACAAGCGTTTTGCGGCGTTTGGTTCCAGCCCGAAAAAAGCCGACGCATGAGCATGACTGCGGCGGCGTGTCCTACGCCGCCGTCTGCCGAATCGGCAACACCACGCGAAATTTCGTGCCCTTGCCCAGCTCACTGCTCACGGAAATATCGCCACGGTGTTTCTTGATAATGCCGTAGGAGAGCGACAACCCCAGCCCTGTTCCTTCGCCCACCGGTTTGGTGGTGAAGAACGGATCGAAGATGTTCTTCACGGTCTCCGGGCTTATTCCGCAGCCGTCGTCCGCGATTTCCAGCCAAATGTTTTCGCCCTCCACGCCATTGCTGATGGTGATGGTGCCGCGCTCCGGGCCCATGGCCTGGGCGGCGTTGATCACCAGGTTCATCACCACCTGATTGAGCTGCGATGCCAGGCACTCGATGTCCGGCAACGGTGCATAGTTTTTCACCACATCGGCCTTGTACTTGAGTTCGCTGGCGACGATGTTCAGCGTCGAATCGATGCCTTGTTGCAGGTTGGCAAACTGCCAGGTCTGGCCGTTGTCCACGCGCGAGAAGTTTTTCAGGTCCTTGACGATCTGCGCCACGCGGCCGATGCCGTCCTTGGATTCGCGGATCAGCACCGGAATGTCGTCCTTGAGAAAGTCCACCTCCAGCTCGTTGCGCAAGGCCTTGAGCTGATCACGTTGCTCGCCCGGTGCGAGGCTATCCTCGGCCTGCCGGTAGGCATCCAGCATTTTTTGCAACTGGCTGAAGTAGCCGTCGAGGCTGCTGAGGTTGGACGAGATAAACCCCACCGGGTTATTGATCTCATGGGCCACGCCCGCTGCCAGTTGCCCCAGGGATGCGAGTTTTTCCGACTGCACCAGTTGGCTTTCCAGGTGCTTGCGCTCGTTGATTTCCACTTGCAGCGCCTGGGTGCGTTGCTCCACCAATTGCTCCAGGTGAATGGTTTGCAGGGAGGCGCGGCGCGCCATGTCCCATTTGTTGGCCAGGGTGTTGGCCATCTGTTGAACTTCGATGTTGTCGAACGGTTTTTTCAGGATCAGCAAACGGTCATAGCCGTGCAGGCGATGCAGCAGGTCATCCCAGGAATAATCCGAGTACGCGGTGCACACCACCACTTGCAGGCCCGGGTCGACCTTCCATAGCGCTTCGATGGTCCTGGCACCGTCCCAGCCCTGGGGCATGCGCATGTCGACGAAGGCCAACGCGTAAGGGCGTTGCTCGGTCATGGCGGTGGTGAGCAACTGCAGGCCCTCTTCGCCGCCATAGGCCGAGTGCAGCTCAAAGGCTTGAGCGGTGGGGGCGCTGGTATCGCCAAACAGTGCCGCCTCCATATCATCCAGCGCCTGGTTCGATTCAACCACGGGGGTGAGGATTTTGCGGAAGTCGTCATGGATCGACGGGGTGTCGTCGATCAGCAGGATACGCCGGTTGGGAGGTTGGTTCATGCGGGGCTTCCGGCAAGGGTGAGGGGCATCGTCAAGGTGAATATCGCGCCTTGGCCTGGCCCATCGCTGTGGGCGCTGAGCTGGCCATTCATTTCCACGGCGGCCAATGCGCAGCTGTGCAGGCCAAAGCCGTGCCCTTCTTTGCGGGTGGTAAAGCCGTGGGTAAAAATGCGGGTCATATTCTCGGCCGGGATGCCTTCGCCCTCGTCCTTCACGCTGATCTGCAAGGTGTTGTCTTCCAGCGTTTGCACGCGCAAGGTCATCTGCCGTGGCCGGTCGCTGAGGTTGGACATGGCGTATTTGGCGTTGCTGATCAAGTTGACCATGATCAGCAGCAAGCGGTGTTTGTCCGCGAGCACTTCCGGCACCTGCCCGTACTCCTTGACCACCGTGACGTTGTGGCGGCTCAATGCGCCGGCGTTCATGCGCAGCGCGTCTTCCATCAGTGCGCTGATGTGCACCGGCTCCTTGAGCGCGGACGCGCCGGCATAGGATTGCTGGGTGGAAACGATGTCTTTGATGTGGTCGACGCTTTTGCTCAATTGCGCCAGTTCGTCGGCCATGCCTTGCTGTTCGACGGCAATCGCTTCGACCAATTGGTTGAGGTAGCCAGGCAGCAACTTGCCTTTTTCATCCTCGGTGAGAAAGGTCCCCAGGTCACTCTGATGCTCGTTGATCAGTTGCATGGCCTTGCCCAGGCCCAGCGCTTTGCTGCCGCGCAGTTTGCGGGTGACCAGCTCGGCGGAAATGTTCACGCTGTTGAGCACGTTGCCGACGTTATGCAGCACGTTGGTGGCGATCTCCGCCATGCCGGCCTGGCGCGCGCTGTCCAGCAGCTCGCTTTGCGCATCCTTGAGCTGCCGGGTGCGCCGCTCCACCCGCTGCTCCAGGGTTTCGTTGGCGGCCTGCAAAGCACGGTTGACCCGGTTGATCTCGGCAAAGCTGCGCAGCAGGCTCACTGCCAGGTACAGCAACAGCACCACCAGCAAGGTCGAGAAAATCAGCAGGTAGCGGTGGTATCGATGCTCGATCATGTCGGCCGCTTGCTGGTCCTGGTCCAGGTGGCTGGTCAGGTCGTCCAGGCGCTCGGACACGGGCACTGCCGCGATCCGTTCGAGCAGGCTGTTGACCACAGGTTGTTCGCGCAGAATCAGCGAGATGTGATTGCTGAGGATCTCCACCGGGGCCTGGAACTCGATGGGCAGGCGTTCCTTGTTGATCGCCAGTTTGCCCAGGCCCACGAGGATATCGGCGGCGCGCTCGTCACTGGTGACCTGGGCGAATTCCAGGCTGCTGAGCAGCAGGTCATAGGTGTCGATGGCGACACCGTGCAATTGCAGGCGGCCTTCGTCATTGAGGCGGTTGAACTCGGCCTGGATGTCATCTTCTGCCGTCGGTAGAAAGGCCAGCGAGTTGCGCAGCACCGCGTTGTGGGATTTGAACTGGTCCACCAACCGGGCCTTTTCCTGGATCGCGGTTTGATATGCCTCCTGGTTGGCTTGCCAGGCATTCAGGTCCTGGGGGCTGTGGTAGGTCTTGCGGTCGTCCAGTTCGGCCCAGAGCCGGGTCATTTCCGCCAGCGGTGTAACCAGCGGGTCGTAGTTGTGGGTGATGGCGATACGTGCCTTGAGCACTTCGCTGTCCCATTGCGCATTGAGCTGCTGCAACTGACGGATCAGGTCCCGTGACTGGGTGTAGCTGGCCGTCTGGTCGCTGGAGGACTTGAGGTACAGAAACACCAGTGTCGAGGCCAGCAACATGGCGATCAGGCCCAGCGACACTTGGCTGGTGCGACGGCGGTTGAGGGTCATGACGGTGTGCTCATAGTGGCTTGCCCGCCCATTCGCCGGTCAGGGTCTGGAGAAACAGGATGATCAGGTCTTTGTCTTCCTGGGAGGGGTTGCGTCCCAACTGGTACTTGAACATCACATCGACGGCTTCAGCCAGGGTCTTTGCCGAGGCATCGTGGAAATACGGCGCAGTGACGGCCACATTGCGCAGGCTCGGCACCTTGAACACATGGCGGTCGTCCTCATCCTTGGTCAGCAGGTAGCGCCCGAGGTCCGATTCGACTTCATTGCCGCGCGCCTTGAAGTAGTCGCCCATGACGCCGAATTTCTGGAACATATTGCCGCCGATGTTGATGCCCTGGTGACAGGCGATGCAGCCGTAATCCTTGAAGCGCTGGTAGCCGTATTTTTCCTGGATCGTGAGGATGTCGGTATTGCCCGAGAGGTATTGGTCGAAGCGCGAGTTTGGTGTGAGCAGCGTGCGCTCATAGGTCGCCAGGGCGTTTTGCACATTGGCTGCGGTGACACCGTCGGGGTAGGCCTCGCTGAAGGCGCGCTGGTAGAGGGGCAGGTCGGTGAGGTTTCGCACCACGGTGTGCCAGTCGCTGCCCATTTCCACCGGACTGATGACCACGTGCTCGATCTGCTTTTCCAGGGTCTCTGCGCGGCCGTCCCAGAACTGCTTGAAGTTCAGGCTGGCGTTGAACACCGACGGCGTATTGATCTGCACCGGCTTGCCGTCGACGCCGAGGGAGAAGGGTTTGTCGTCGGCGCCGCCCGTTGCCAGGCGATGGCAACTGGCGCAGGACAAGGTGTTATTGGCCGACAGGCGCGGCTCATTGAACAACTTGCGGCCCAGCTCGACCTTGGCCGCATCCAACGCCGGAACCGCCGGCAAGGGTTTGAGCGCCTCGTTCAGCGGTGCGGCGATCAGCGGTTGACCGAGCCCCAAGGCGAGGACCAGGCCGAAAGCGTAAATTGAGACGTCACTCAAGCGAGCACTCCTTGCTGGCGGGTGGGCTATAGACGGGTTATCGGCATGGCGCAGCCCACCTGCAGCAGTTGGGCGAAATCTTTTGCCGGTACGGCCTTGCTGAACAGAAACCCCTGGCCCTCCTCGCAGTTCTGGGCTCTGAGGAAATCCAGCTGCTCGGCGGTTTCCACGCCCTCGGCGATAATCGTGAGTTCGAGGCTCTTGCCCATGCCGATAATTGCGCTGATCAACTGGGCGTCCTGACTGTTGGCGTTCAGCCCGCGCACAAAGGACTGGTCGATTTTCAGCACATCGATCGGGAAGCGTCGCAGGTAGCTGAGGCTTGAGTAGCCTGTGCCGAAATCATCCAGGGCCAGGCGTATGCCCATGGCCTTGACCCTCTGCAGCGTTTCGACGGTCTCGTCGACGTTCTGCATCAGCACGCTTTCGGTGATTTCCAGCTCCAGCTGGGCGGGTGGCAGACCGGTTTGCTTAAGGATCGCTGTCAGCTTGTCGACAAAGTCCCGTTGACGAAAGTCGATGGCCGAGATGTTGACCGACACACACAGTGTCGGCAGGCCCATGACACGCCAGATCTGTGCCTGCTCACAGGCATGGCGCAGCACCCACTGGGTCAACGGCACGATCAGCCCGCTGTCTTCAGCCACGGGAATGAAATCGGCCGGGCTCACCCAACCCACGCGCGGCCGGAACCAGCGTATCAGCGCCTCGGCACCGACGATTTTTCCGGATTTGAGCTCCAGTTTGGGCTGGTAATGCAGCACGAACTCATTACGCTCCAGGGCATGGCGGATAGCACTTTCCAGGTTTTGCTGGTGTTGGGCGCGCAAGTTCATGTCGTGGGTATAAAAACTGAAGCCGTCCGGGCCGCGCTCTTTACTGGTGTGCATGGCGGTTTCCGCGTGCTTGATCAACTCCACCGCGGTACCGCTGTCGTTGGGGCAAATACTGATGCCCAGGCTGGCGGTGATGCTCAGGTCATGCCCCGCGACATGCCGGGTGGCGCTGATGGCCTTGAGCAGTTTGTGGGCGATGTGTTGGGTTTGCTGGGGGTGTTGCACATCGTTGAGCAGCACCACGAACTCGTCGGAGCCATAGCGAAACACCGAGTCGGACTCACGTACCGCCGCCGTCAGGCTCTGGCTGACCTGTTGCAGCACGTCGTCCCCCGCCGGGTAGCCCAATGCGTTGTTGACGCGTTTAAAGCGGTCGAGGCCGATAAACATCACTGCCAGCTGGGTGTCATGGCGCCGGCCCAGGGCAATTGCCTGGGTCAGCCGATCGCCCAGCAGCGTGCTGTTGGGCAACTGGGTGAGGGCGTCGTATTGCAGCAGGTGCGAGACCTTGAGCAGCTCCTGCACACGTTCTTCGATGGTGCGCTCAAGGTTAATGACCTTGAGCGCGGCGTCCTGGGCGAGCTGCCACTTCCAGGTCAGGGCGCTGGCCATCTGGCGGATTTCCAACGGGTCGAAGGGCTTTTTCAGGATCAGCAACTGGTCGTTGTATTTCAACCTGGCTTCGATGGCTTCGAAGGAGTAGTCCGAATAGGCGGTGCATAGCGCGATTTGCAGGTTGGGGTCGACGTTCCACAGCGCTTCGATGGTTTGCAGGCCATCCCAGCCGGGCGGCATGCGCATGTCGATAAACACCAGTGCATAGGGCGCGTTGGCGGCCAGTGCCTGGTTCACCAGGGCGAGGGCTTCCTGGCCCTGGTAGGCGGAGTCAAGTACGAATGCTTGGCGCGGCGGGGCAGCGGTGGCGCCGAACAGGGTGGCTTCGAGGCTGTCCAGTGACGGTGCGCCCGCAGTATCGGCGCCCAGGATCTTGCGGAAGTCCTCATGGATAGACGCCGTGTCATCGACGATCAGGATCCGACGGTTGGCCCGCGTTGAATCCGGGTTCATGGCGCGCCTCCCAACAGCAAAAGGTCCGACGGCATCACGACTCCTTCCCTGGTTCGACCTCAGGGCGAGGGCGCTGAGCGGTTATGACAGCATAGCTGAGCTCCCTTGAAATCGTCGGCCAGTTGGCGTCAAATCAACCCCGCGCCAAAAGCGAGGGAAGACGGCTTGGCACAAGGGAGCGATTCAGCTCAACTCAGTTCAATGTGAAGGCGCAGCAAGCATGGATGAACCACTCGCGACGAAACCCACTGTCCTGTTGGTCGACGATGAAGAGTCGATTCTCAACAGCCTGCGCCGTCTGTTGCGCGGCCAGCCCTTTGATGTGGTGCTGGCCGGCGGCGGTGCCCAGGCCCTGGAGATCATGGCCGCCCAGCCCATCGACCTGGTGATGAGCGACGCGCGCATGCCCGGCATGGATGGCGCGCAGTTGCTGGCCGAGGTCCATCGGCTGTATCCCGCCACCAGCCGCATTCTGCTCACCGGTTACGCCGACCTGCCGACGATCATCAAGGCGATCAACGAAGGGCAGATCCACCGTTATATCGCCAAGCCCTGGAACGACGACGAACTCAAGCTGATCCTGCAACAGGCCCTGGAACACCAGCGTCTGGAACGCCTGACCCACGAACAGAACGATCAGCTCAAGCTGTTGAACGCTACCCTGGAAAAGCGCGTGGCGGCGCGCACCAGTGAGCTGCAACAGACCGCCGACATGCTCGATCTGGCCTACGACGAGCTCAAACGCAGCTACGTGACCGGTACCGAGGTGTTTTCGCTGCTGGCCAACCTGCGCCTGCCCAAAGCGAAACAGACCAACCGCCCGTTGATCGAGTTGGTGCGCGTGTATTGCGCTGCCCAGGGTATCGACGAAGCCAGTTCGCGCGACCTGGCCATGGCGGCCGCGTTGTACAACATCGGCAAGCTGAGCTGGAGCGACAGTATGTTGGTCGAGCCGGCCGACAAGCTGCACAGCACCGATCGCGAACGCTATCGTGGCTACCCGACCCAGAGCGAATCGCTGTTGATGACTCTGGAACCGATGAAGGATGCGGCGCGCATTATTCGCCATCACCAGGAGCGCTGGGATGGCAGCGGGTTCCCCGACCACCTCAAGGGCGACGCGATTCCGTTCGGTTCACGCCTGCTGAAACTGGCAGTGGATTTCATCGAGTTGCAGAAAGGCTTGATTCTCGAACGGCATTTGAACAGTGATGAAGCGCTGTTATACATCCGTAAATACGCCGGGCGCCTGTACGACCCGGAACTGATCGATGACTTCGTCCAGGCCTGTGCGGCGTTTCTCAGTGATGTGACCCTGGGCGACCCTACCGTCAAAGTGTTGAGCACCCGTGAGCTGGCCGATGGCATGGTCCTGGCGCGCAACCTCAACGCCGATAACGGCATGTTGCTGCTTAACGCCGGCAAGGTGTTGAACCTGCCACTGGTGGACAAGCTGATCGCGTTCGAAGCGATGGAAGGCGCCAAGTACAGCGTCTTTATCAAGGAACCGGACGAGGCGTGAGCCGTGCTCCCTTATTGTTCAATTGAAGTCTTTTACTCGATGCCCATGACTATCCGTATCGCCGCTGCACTGCTTATCAATGGCGCCGGCCAGACCCTGCTGGTGCGCAAGCGCGGCACTCAGGCGTTTATGCAACCGGGCGGCAAGATCGACGCCGGCGAACAACCTGCGCAGGCTCTGGCCCGCGAACTGTACGAAGAGCTGAACCTGCAGGTTGACCCTGAGCACGCCGTTTACCTGGGCCAGTTTTCGGCACCGGCGGCCAATGAGCCAGGGTTTACCGTGCACGCCGAGTTGTTCAAGGTTCAGGTCGACGTGCAGGTGAGCCCCGCCGCCGAGATCGAAGAGATACGCTGGATCGACCCGACGGGTGATGGCGGCCTGCATTTGGCGCCGCTGACGCGTGACCTGATCCTGCCGTTCTATCGCTCGTCCCTGGCGATCCCGGCCTGATGCTCATACGCGGGTTGGCGGCCAGTGACGCGCAGGCGTATCGGGCATTGATGCTGGAGGCGTATGGGGTGTACCCGCAAGCCTTCACCTCCAGCGTGGCCGAGCGCGCGTCATTGCCCTTGAGCTGGTGGGAAAAGCGCCTGGACAACCCGCTGGACCGACTGCTCGGCGCATTTGCCGGTGATCAACTGACGGGCATTGTCGGCCTGGCCTTCGAGCCACGGGAAAAGGCCCGGCACAAGGTGACGTTGTTCGGCATGTACGTGAACGCGGCCTATCAGCAACAAGGCCTGGGCCGTCGGTTGGTGGAGGCGGCGCTCGCGGATGCGCGCCAGCACCCGCGCCTCAAGGTCATTCAACTGACCGTCACCGCCGGCAACGACGCTGCGTTCGCGTTGTACCAGCGCTGCGGTTTTATCCAATATGGCCTGGAGCCTTTGGCCGTGCGGGTCGGCATTGAGTATTTCGACAAGATCCACATGTGGCGCGAACTCAAGGGCGACTGAGAGTGCGCCACGCAAGCGGGGCGCGAAAAATCAGCGCACCGCACTCACGCCATCCAGGGTCGAGAACGACGTGTCTTTGGCCGTGAGCAAAAAGTCGCGCATATATGGCGCATCCAGCATGTCCGCGCGGATCCCCGCATACAGGGTCGCAAACAACCCTTTCTCACCCAGGCGCTTGGCTTTCACGTAGCCGCGCGAGCTGTATTCATGCAGCGCCCAATGGGGCATGCCACACACGCCACGACCGCTGGCCACCAGTTGCATCATCATCACTGTGAGTTCCGAGGTGCGCACCTGGGCCGGTTCCACGTCGGCGGGTTCCAGGAAACGGGTGAAAATGTCCAGGCGGTCACGCTCCACCGGGTAAGTGATCAGGGTTTCGGTCAGCAGGTCTTCGGGCACGATGTAGGATTTGTTCGCCAGCGCATGCTGATTGGCCACGGCCAGCATGGCTTCGTAGGTGAACAGCGGCACATAGGTGATGCCCGGCAGCTCCAGCGGGTCGGAGGTCACCACCAGGTCCAGGTCACCACGGGCCAGCGCCGGCAGGGGGGCGAAAGCGAAACCTGAGGCCAGGTCCAGCTCGACCTCGGGCCAGGCGTCACGGAACTGGTCGATGGTCGGCATCAGCCACTGAAAGCAACTGTGGCACTCGATGGCCATGTGCAAACGCCCTGCGGTGCCGCCGGCCAACCGTGCAATATCGCGCTCGGCGCCGCGCAGCAAGGGCAGGGTGGCGTCGGCCAGTTGCAGCAGGCGCAACCCGGCGCTGGTAAAGCGCAGCGGCTTGGTCTTGCGCACGAACAACGGCATGCCCAGGCGTTCTTCCAGCTCTTTGAACTGATGGGACAGTGCCGATTGCGTCAGGTGCAGACGCTCGGCGGCTTCCACTAGGCTGTCGGACTCACGCAGCGCGTGCAGGGTCTTGAGGTGACGGATTTCGAGCACGGGCTCTCCATGAAGACAATTTGTGAAGAATTCGAATGGCGTGAGTTTGTCTCATGTTGCAAAGCCTGTCGACAGTGACCACCCGGCACTCTTCATCAAACTGTCATGGAACTGTGGCAGCGCGCTTGAACAAACTTCATCAGACTCGCGCTCTACTGGGGTTCTGCGTTTCGGTGTTTTTCATGCGCGTGTTGCTTTTACTGGCCGCTTTCTTGTTCGGCCTGCCGTCTTTTGCGGCTTCTCGATGTGATGTCAATGTCCCGACCCAAACGGTCGACCTGGAAACGGTGAGCATCGCCTACCAGAGTATCGGCCGTGCCTCCGACCCCGCCTTGCTGCTGGTGATGGGCCTGGGCGGGCAGTTGATCCATTGGCCGGACGAAGTGGTCGTTGCGTTGTGCCAGCAAGGCTTTCGGGTGATTCGCTACGACAACCGTGACGTGGGCCTGTCCACCTGGCGTCAGGCCCCGGCCAACGCCAACCTCACGTTTGAAGTGCTGCGCTACAAACTCGGTTTGCCGGTGGCGGCACCCTATACCCTGACCGATATGGCGGACGACGCGCTCGGGCTGATGGACGCGTTGCAGGTCCGGCAGTTCCACGTCCTGGGTGCGAGCATGGGCGGCATGATCGCCCAGCACCTGGCGGCCATGGCGCCGCAGCGGGTGGAGAGCCTGACCCTGATCATGACCAGCTCCGGTGCCGAAGGCCTGCCGGCGCCGAACGCGGCGCTGGTCCAGTTGCTGTCGCGGCGCGGCGCGCCCAACCGTGAAGTGGCCTTGGAACAACAGGCCGACTTGCTGGCCGCATTGGGCAGCCCGAATGTGAAGGACGACCGCCAGGCCTTGCTGCACCAGGCGGCGCTGTCCTACGACCGCGCCTTCAACCCCGAAGGCGTGAAACGTCAGATCATGGCGATCCTTGCCGAGCCGAGCCGCGTGCCCTTGCTGAACCAGTTGCGCGTGCCGACGCTGGTCGTGCACGGCACCGCCGACCCGTTGTTGCCGGTGATGCATGGCGTGCACTTGGCGGCGCATATCCAGGGCAGCCAATTGAAGCTGATTCCCGGCATGGCCCATCGTTTCCAGGAAGCTTTCAAGGCGCCGCTGCTGACCGCGGTGCTGCCGTACCTGCAAGCCCATCGCGAAGACACGGCCCATTGGGCGCAGATTGATCAGGTGGCGCCTGCGAAGCTGTTGTGAGGTGGTGTATCGTGCAGCCTTTGCGGCGTATTACTGCTAACGAGGTTGCCTGTCATGAGTACTCCCCTGAAAATCGATTTCGTCAGCGACGTGTCGTGCCCCTGGTGCATTATCGGCCTGCGTGGCCTGACCGAAGCCCTCGACCAACTGGGTGCCGAGGTGCAGGCCGAGATCCATTTCCAGCCGTTCGAACTGAACCCGAACATGCCCGCCATCGGTCAGAATATCGTCGAACACATCACTGAAAAGTACGGATCGAGCGCCGAAGAGTCCCAGGCCACCCGTGCGCGCATCCGCGACATGGGCGCGGCGCTGGGATTTGCCTTTCGCACTGACGGACAAAGCCGTATCTACAACACCTTCGATGCCCACCGCCTGCTGCATTGGGCCGGTTTGGAGGGCTTGCAGTACAACCTCAAGGAAGCGCTGTTCAAGGCTTACTTCAGCGATGGCCAGGACCCCTCCGACCACGCCACCCTGGCGATGATCGCCGAGGGCGTGGGCCTGGACATCAAGCGCGCCGCCGAAATTCTCGCCAGCGATGAATACGCCGCTCAAGTGCGTGAGCAAGAGCAGCTGTGGGTCTCCCGTGGCGTGAGTTCGGTGCCGACCATTGTGTTCAACGATCAGTACGCCGTGAGCGGCGGCCAGCCGGCCGAAGCGTTTGTCGGTGCGATTCGTCAGATCATCAACGAAGCGAAATCCTGACCCCGCTCACACACTGCCCCCTCATCGTCCCCAAGCAACCCCTGGCCCGGCCCTTGCATTGACCCCCTAAAGCCCATCCGGTCTGCGGATGGGCGCTGCCATTAGGGGTGAAACATTACCTTGAATATCCTTGATCTCGACCACAGCCTCACGGCTCAGGCGCCGATTGCGCGGCGCTTGGCCAGTGGCCGTGCCACCCGCATCGACCTGTTGGACCTGGGCCCCAAATTGCGCCTGTGGTCCACCGAGAAAACCTGGAAGCGCTTCGCCGAGCGCCTGGCCAAACGGCCACGGCCCACGGACGCGCGGCCGGAAATCCTGTTTGTCGGCTCCGGCGATTATCACCATCTCACGCCTGCGTTCCTCGCCGACCTCAAAGAGCCCATCAGCCTGATCCACTTCGATAACCACCCGGACTGGGTGCGCTTTGCGCCCAAGCGCCACTGTGGCTCGTGGGTCAACCGCGCGCTGAAAATGCCGGCGATCAAACGCATCGTCACGCTCGGGCCATGCAGCGACGATCTGCATAACCCGCAACTGCGCGGCGGCAACCTGAGTGCCCTCAAGCGCGGGCATTTGCAGCTGTTTCCGTGGCAGCACCCGCCGTCGAAAGTGTGGGGAAGGGTCGGCGATGGCGCCGGTCACCAGCAGCAGGAAAACTACCTGCACTGGCGCAATCTGGCGGAGTTGGACTGGACGGCGTTTCTTGAGCAGATGATCACCAGCCTGCCTACCGAGGCGATCTGGATCACTGTCGACAAAGACGTCCTGGCCAGCGAAGACGCGGCCACCAATTGGGACCAGGGCGGTATGCGCCTGAGCCATCTGCTGCAAGCCCTGCGGGCGTTGGCGGCGCGCAAGCGCATCATCGGCATCGATGTGTGCGGCGAGTTCGCCGCGCCGGCGTTCAGCAACGCCTTCAAACGCTGGGAAGCCAAGTCCGACCAGCCGCCGCCGGAGCGCTGGAACCCTGAAGATTTGCAGCGCAATGCCGCCACCAATGAAGCCTTGATCGAGCTGTTTGAGGAGCTGTTCCCGTGAGCCTGACCGTGGTGTTGCTGGTGGCGTTTTCCATCGTGCTCGATGTGATCGGCCAGTTGTGTTTCAAGCTCGGCCTGGACCGCTTGCCTGAACTGGACGGTGGCTTTCGCCTGAGTGCGTTCTGGGGCCAGGTGTTCAATGCGCCGTTGTTGTGGGCGGGTATCGGGGCCTACGTCATCGAGTTTTTCGTCTGGCTCGAAGCCTTGTCCCGTGCGCCGTTGAGCCTGTTGTTTCCGGCTGCGGCGCTGGCCTATTGCGGGGTGGTGCTGGTGGGCAAAGTGGTGCTGGGGGAAACCGTCAGCCGGCGTCGCTGGCTGGGTACGTTGGTGATTACCCTTGGCGTGATGTTGGTGGCAATTGCAGGGAGTCAGGCATGAAGACGCAAACGATCAATGCGGGTTGGTTGCATGAGCGCCTGGGTACCGTGGTGCTGTGGGCCTTGCTGATCTGTACCGAGAGCGCCGGGCAGTTGTTCACCAAGGTGGCCGGTGACCAGGTGGGGCAGATGGATTTCGGCTGGTCATGGCTGGCCGATGTGGCGCATAACCCGGCGATCCTGGCGGCGATTGCCTGCTATATCGGGGCTTTCTTCGTGTGGATGCTGATCCTGCGGCGCAGCAGTCTGTCCCTGGCGTTTCCGCTCAGTTCGCTGGTGTTCGTGGTGGTGCTGCTGGGGTCGTGGCTGGGGCTGGGGGAACATATCAGCGCGCTGCACTGGGTGGGAGTCGCGGTGATTATTGGCGGGATTGCGCTGTTGGCCGAAGGTGAAGAGAACTGACCGACTGGATCGTTCCCACTTCGCGTGGGAATGCCTCTTGTGACGCTCTGCGTCACGCTTTGGGACGCGGAGCGTCCACTGGCTGCATTCCCACGCGGAGCGTGGGAACGATCAGGACCCGTGTGAGTTAGTCGAAGGTGTAGCTGATCGCCGTCTGCACCTGGCCCTGGTTCACGTCACCGGCCTGTTTGACGATGCTGCTGTTCGCCGCCGAGCCCACCAGATGCACCCAGCTGGCACTGGTCAGCAACGACCAGTGGGGTGCCAGGGGCAACTGGAAACTCTGGCTCAGCGTCACGTTCTGAAACCCGCCGCTGGCGTTGTAGGGCTTGAAACCGGTGGCGGCCGCCTCGTGGTCATCCACCCCGAAAAACGTCTGGGTCTGGCGTGCATCGGCAAAATGCGCCACCAGGCCGCTGCTGCCGATGACGCCGCCGCCCAGCGGGTAGCCCAGCTCGCCGCCGATTTTGCCCAGCGCACCGCTCTGCGCGTGACCACCGCCGACCGCCTGGCCCAGCTGTGCATAGACGCGCCAGAAGTCAGCCGGAGCGTACTGGATAAACCCCCCGACCTCGGCCATGTCCGACACATTGCGCAGCCCCTGCAATGAGCCGTTGGAGGTGCGGCCCTGCAGGTAATTGATGTACGGCCCGGCGCTCAAGCCGTGGGTGTTCAGCGCGCTCCACGCCAAGCCGTCGTCGGTGCCCAGGCTCACAGCACCCCAGTCCAGATCGAGATAGGGCACCGGCCGGGTTTCATAGCGGCTGCCGGTCGGGTCATGAGGTTGGTAGCTGACGCCTGCGCCGACGTCGCCGGTGATGCCTTGGGCCTGCGCGGTGAGGCTCAGTAAGCCGGCCAGTGCAGCGCATGTGATCCGCAACATGGTCACAGTTCCTTGAGTGAATACACGCGCATGAACGCGCAAACCGGCGCGCCTGTGCAAGCACTCATCTTGTTTGTAGCAAGCTACAAAAATTGTAGCTGTTGCGACACAAAACCCCTGGGCGCATCGAGAAAAACCCCGGCCACGCTGGGCTTGCGCCAATTGGCACAGTCCCTGCTCTAGCCCTGTTGAACGCGCAGACAGCGCACTCCTTCAGGGTAACCGCAATGATTGACTGGCATATCGTGTGCGACTTCGACGGGACCATCACCCCCACCGACGTCATCGACAACGTCCTCCAACGCTTCGCCGCGCCGGAGTGGGAAACCATCGAACAGCAATGGTTGGATGGGCACATCGGTTCCCGCGAATGCCTGAGCCGCCAGCTGTCGCTGATCAAGGCTACGCCCGCCGAGCTGCTGGCGTACTTCGACAGTGTTGAGATCGACCCGGACTTCCCGGACTTCGTCGATCATGTGATCGGCCTGGGCGCCTCCCTCGAGGTCGTCAGCGACGGCATCGAGCAAGGCATCGCGCGGATTCTGTCGCGCAACTACGTGAGCCTGTTGCCGATCCTCGCCAACCGCCTGCGTCAGGTTGACCAGAACAGCTGGCGCATCGACTTCCCTTATTCAAGCGATGCCTGCCGCGCTGCGTCGGGCAACTGCAAGTGCAAATCCACCCCGCGCAACAAGCGCGTGTTGGTGATCGGTGACGGCAAGTCCGACATGTGCGTGGCCTCAACCGCCGACTTTGTATTCGCCAAGGGCAGCCTCGCCGAGTACTGCGTCGCCCACAGCATTCCCCATGCGCGTTTCGACAGCTTTGCCCAATTGCCGGCGTTGCTCGCGCAACTGCCGCACAGCATTGCTGCCAACGCCACCTCCTTTACGACTGCTGACCTCTCTATTGAAAATCAGGAACTCTTCCATCATGTCTGATATCCGCATCGCTACTGCCGAAGACCAGATCCTTCTGGATAAAGAAGCCAAATATTGCTCCTACGGCGACACCGTCCACTACATCGAGCCGCCGCGTATTTTCAGCCGTTGCGAAGGCTCCTATGTGTGGGACACCGAAGACCAGGCCTACCTCGACCTGCAAATGTGGTACTCGGCCGTCAACTTCGGCTACGCCAACCCGCGCCTGAACAACGCGCTGAAACAGCAGATCGACACCCTGCCGCAAATCGCCAGCCAGTACCTGCACAAGGGCAAGATCGAGCTGTCGGAAATGATCGCGGTGGACGCCAAGAACAAATTCGGCCTCGACGGCCGCGTGCACTTCAACGTCGGCGGCTCGCAATCCATCGAGGACTCACTGAAAGTGGTGCGCAACGCCACCAACGGCAAGAGCCTGATGTTCGCCTTCGAAGGCGGTTACCACGGGCGCACCCTCGGCGCGTCGTCGATCACGTCCAGCTACCGCTACCGTCGTCGTTACGGCCACTTCGGCGAGCGCGCGCAGTTCATCCCGTTCCCGTATCACTTCCGTGGCCCCAAAGGCATGACGAAAGAGGAATACGGCAGCCACTGCGTGCAGCAATTCGCCCGCCTGTTCGAGACCGAATACAACGGCGTGTGGGACCCGAAAGTCGGTCAGAGCGAATACGCCGCGTTTTACGTAGAGCCGATCCAGGGCACGGGCGGTTATGTCATCCCGCCGATGAACTTTTATCGCGAGCTCAAGCATGTGCTCGATCAGCACGGCATCCTGATGGTGTCCGACGAAATCCAGATGGGCTTCTACCGCACCGGCAAGCTGTGGTCGATCGAACACTTCGATGTGCAGCCGGATGTGATCGTGTTCGGCAAGGCGCTGACCAACGGCCTCAACCCACTGGGCGGGATCTGGGCCCGTGAAGAGTTGATCAACCCGAAGATCTTCCCGCCAGGCTCCACCCACTCCACCTTCGCGTCCAACCCGTTGGGCACGGCGGTCGGCCTGGAAATGTTCAAGATGACCAACGAAGTCGACTACGGCGCGATGGTCATGGCCAAGGGCAAATACTTCCTGGAAGGCCTGCAGGACCTGCAAAAACGCTTCCCGATCATTGGCGACGTCGACGGCCTGGGCCTGGCGCTGCGCTGCGAAATCTGTGGCCCGGATGGCTTCACGCCGGACAAGGCGACCCTGGACTATATGGTCGAGGAAGGCATGAAGGGCGACATGCTGGTGGACGGGCGCAAACTCGGGCTGATCCTCGACGTGGGCGGCTACTACAAGAACGTGATCACCCTGGCGCCGTCCCTGGAAATCAGCTACCCGGAGATAGAATTGGGGCTCAAGCTGCTCGAGCAACTGCTGGTGCGAGCGACCACACGGTGAACAGCGCTGAGATCGACCTCGGTGAAGGTGATGCCGGCTTCGTTCTCGGTGACGGTCCGGTCGGGATCCTGTTGATCCACGGCCTGACCGGCACCCCGACTGAACTGCGCCAGGTCGCCAAAGGCCTGGCGAAGGTGGGCAATTGCTCGGTGTACGTGCCCACGCTGGCCGGGCATTGCGGCGACAACAGCGACCTGCAAGCCACTGGCTGGCGGGACTGGTACGAAGGCGTGCGCAAGACCTTCGTGCAGATCAAGCGGCGCCACGGGCAGGTGTTTGTCGGCGGGTTGTCCATGGGGGCGGTGATGTCGATGTACTTGGCGTCCGAGCATCCGGGGCAGGTCGCGGGGTTGTTGTTGTATTCGACCACCCTGAAGTACGACGGTTGGAGCATCAGCAAGATGGCGTTCATCACGCCGCTGCTGATCCGCATTCCGTTCGGCGTGCGCTTGTTCCGTTTCACCGAGAAGCCGCCCTACGGCATCAAGAATGAACGCCTGCGGGCCATCGTCGAGCGCCAGATGAAAGAGGGCGAGAGCAGCGAGGCCGGCTTGCTGACCATGGAAGGCGTCACCGTGCGCGAGTTGCACTGGATGAACGCGGTGGTCAAAAAGCGCATGCCGCAAATAAAGGTTCCGGCCCTGGTGCTGCACTCCATCGAGGACGACATCACCAGTCGTTGGAACGCCGACTACGTGGAACGCCACCTCGGCGGGCCGGTGACCAAGATCCTGTTGGACAACTGCTACCACATGATCACCGTCGACTTGCAATACCGACGGGTGATTGAACTGAGTGCCGAGTTCATCAGCCGGCAAGTGTCATGCAGTGAGCAGGGCTGTAATGAGCAGGGCTGTGGTGCTGAGCAGGCTTGTCCCGCGCTGGGCTGCGAAGCCGCCCCAAAACCTGCCATCGCGGTGTAGCTGGAGAAACTCATTGCCGGAATAGGGCTGCTGCGCAGCCCTGCTCACCACAAAACAGCCTTTTCCCACACGTACTCTTTCCCCACAAGAACGCCAATTGGAAGCAACTGTGATCACCACCCAAGCCTTCCCGACCATAAGGGCCATCCAGCGCAGTGCCTGGAACGACTGTTTTCCGGGGGCATTGGAGGACTGGGACTACTACGTCGCCGTGGAAAACGCCGCCATGGATGATTTTCAGTGGCGCTACCTCGCGGTTTACGAAGATGGAACGTTGGTGGCGGTCGCGCCGGCGTTCATCACCCATTACCGCCTCGACACTACGGTGTCCGGCGCGGGCAAGCGGTTGACCGAGCGCCTGGAGCGGCTGTGGCCTGGCGTCCTGCAATTGGGGCTGTATGCCATCGGCTCGCCGGTGGCCGAGCGCTGTGATGCCGGTTTTGCCGGTCACGTTCCCACGTCGCGCCGCCCGCTGTTGCTCAAGCACGTGCTGGACGTCGCGCGCCACGATGCCGATGACTTCGGTATCGGCCTGGTGGCGGTCAAGGACGCGCCGAGCAACGATTCCCACTGGCTGGAGAGTTGTCGCGCGGCCGGTTTCCAGACCATGCCGAGCCTGCCCACCGGTGTGCTGCCGTTGCCCTATGGCTCGGTGGACGCCTACCTCGGCTCCCTGGGCAAATCCACCCGCAAGGACCTGCGCCGCAAACTGCGTGCGCCGGGCCCACGGGTGGAATGGCGGCGCAATATCGATGACGTGCTGCCCGAGGTCATGCGCCTGTACGAGGCCACGCTGAGTCGCGCCGAGTTGCAGTTCGAACGCTTGCCCGCGAGCTATTTCACCGGTGTGCTCGAACGCCTTGAAGCACGGGCGGTGTGTGCGCTTTACTGGGTGGACGAGCAATTGGTGGCTTTCAACTTGATGCTGGTGGACGAACACCGGCTGGTGGACAAGTTTTTCGGGCATGACGTGGCGTTCAGTCGCGACTACAACCTGTATTTCCGCAGCTGGCTGACCAACGTCGATTACTGTATTGAGCACAACATTGCGCTGTACGAGTGCGGCCAGGCCGGGTATGCCAGTAAGCTGCGCCTGGGCTGCGAGTTCCAGGGCAACAATGTGTTTTTTCGCCACCGCAACCGGCTGGTCAACGGCCTGCTCAAGCTCGTAAAACTGTTTATTCGACCGGACCGTTCCGACCCTGCCATGGCTGCTGCGATAAGCGAAACCTGATGATCACCAAGACCCGCCAGAAAGCCCGCCCCTTCGCCATTTCACGCTGGAGCGTCCAGCGCAAGCTGGTGCTGGCGTTCTGGTTGGTCAGTGTCATTCCCACCATGATCGCCGCGGAGCTGGCGGCCACCACGCTGTCGCAGATTTTCGACAGCAACGTACGCATCTGGCTGCAGGAGTCGACCAAGATCGTCAAGGACGAGATTGGCGACATCCTTCATGACAACGCGCGCATGGCCAAACTGTTCCTGCGCTACACCAGCCCGCCTTCCAGCAAACAAGCGGCCAAGCACGACCGGTTGACGGCGGATATCGCCGATGCCACGGATATCGACGTGGTCGCACTGATCCGCGTCAGCGACCACAAAACCGTGTTCAGCACCGCCTCCGACGACATCGTCAAACAGATCAGCCTGACCAGCAATGCGGTGTTGCAGACCGTGCAAGTGGCGGGGGTGAGCACCGGTATTGTGGTCTCCACTTTTGACACCACCCAGGACGGCGTCGACTACCAGTTGTTGGTGGCCACCTACCTGGACAGCAGCTTCCTCACCAGCGTGGCCGATGTGCATTCCCTCGACCTGCGCCTGTACCTGGCCAACCCGGACGGCTTCTCGGAAATCTTTTCGACTCAACGTTTCGAGGACCACCCGTCGCGCATTCCCAAGAATGTCGAGACTGCCATGCGCGCCACCCGCCAGCCCAGCGAGCAGTTCACCAATAACTACAGCGGCTTGTACTGGCCGATCTTCAGTGATGCCGGTGACCTGCAAGGCGTGATTTTCAGCGGCCTGTTGCGCCACACCAGCCTGGTGGGGCTGGTCAACCAGAGCAATCTGTTCGTGCTGATCTTTTTGCTCAGCTCGGCGCTGTCATTGGCGGCGGGGGTATTGGTGTCACGTCGCCTGACCCGGCCGTTGCGGGATTTGTCCCAGGGCGTGGGCGCGGTGATTTCCGGCAACTACACCCACCGCGTGGCGGTCAGCGGTGGCGACGAACTGGCGCAATTGAGCAGCACCTTCAACCACATGACCGAGCGCCTGGGGGAGTTGCATCACCTGGAGGCCCAGTTGCGCCGCCGTGACCGCCTGCACGCACTGGGAGAAGTGGCCATGGGCCTGGCCCACGAGATCCGCAACCCTCTGGGTATTATTAAAACCGCCACTCAGTTGCTGCACCGCCGCGCCGACTTGCCGGACAGCGACAAACGCCACCTGGAATACGTGATCAGCGAAGTCAGCCGCATCAACGAATTGATCACCGAGTTTCTCGACTTCGCCAAACCCAACCCGCCGCTGCGCGTTTTGCAGGCGGCGCGCCCGCTGGTGGAGGAGATCCTCGGTTTTTGTGCGCCGGAACTGGCGAGCCATAACATTGATGCGCAGCTCGATGACCAGTCCCCTGGCGCGACGATCTATGCCGATGCCAAACAACTCAAGCAGGCCTGCCTCAACCTGATTCTCAACGCCATCGACGCGATGCCCGACGGCGGACGCCTGACCCTGGCGATTCGCACGGTCGATGCCAACACCGTGATCAGCATCGCCGACACCGGCCAGGGCATCGCCGCCGAGATGGTCGAGCGCATCTTCACGCCCTTTGTCACCACCAAGGCCTCGGGTACGGGGTTGGGGCTGGCTAAAGTCTATTCGATCATGGAAAGTCACGACGGCAGCATCGAATGTGCCAGCGAGAAGGATGCAGGCGCCACCTTCAGCCTGTACATTCCGGCGATTGGCGAAGACGACGAGGACACGCATGACGCATAACATTCTGGTGGTCGACGACGAACCCAAGCTGTGTGACCTGCTGGCATCGGCCCTGGGCCAGAACGGCGTCCAGGTGTTCATTGCCGGCAACGGCCTGCACGCGCTCAAGGTGCTGGAGCAGGAAGACATCGATCTGGTGATCAGCGACTGGCGCATGCCGGGCATGGACGGGCCGGCGCTGCTGGCCGAGATCAAGGTGCGTTACCCGCATGTGCCGGTCATTGTGATGACCGCCTACAGCACCGTTAAAAATGCCGTGCAGTCGATGCGCAACGGCGCCTACGACTACATCGCCAAACCGTTCGACATTGACGAGCTGGACATCACCGTGGCCAAGGCCCTGCAGTTTCGCGACATCATGCGCGACAACGCACGCTTGCGCGCCGAGTTGGACGCCCATGCGCAGTTCGACAGCCTGGTGGGTGACAGTCCGGCGTTTCGCAAGGTGCTGCAAGCGGTGGACTCGGTGCGTGACAGCAGCGCCACCATCCTGCTGACCGGTGAAAGCGGCACCGGCAAGGAAATGGTCGCCCGCGCGATTCACAAGCACGGCAGCCGTGCCGACCAACCCTTCGTGGCGGTCAACTGCGCGGCGATCCCCGAAGGCCTGCTGGAAAGCGAGATGTTCGGCCATCGTAAAGGTGCGTTTACCGGCGCCGTGGCCGACCGGGTCGGACGCTTTATGCAAGCGGACAAGGGCACGTTGTTTCTCGACGAAGTGGGCGACATGCCCCTGGCCCTGCAAGCCAAAATCCTGCGCGCTTTGCAGGAGCGCGTGATCGAGCCGGTGGGCGACCCTCGCGAGCGCAAGGTGGACGTGCGGGTGATTGCGGCCACCAACAAAAACCTGTTGGACGCGGTGGCCAACAAGGAATTTCGCGAAGACCTGTATTACCGCCTCAACGTGTTTCCGATCCCGCTGCCGGCCTTGCGCGAGCGCGTGGAAGACATCGCGCCGCTGGCACGCCACTTCGCCCACACCCTCAGCGCCACCGCCGGCAAGCGCATCACCGGCTTCAGCCCCGAGGCTTTGCAGGCGATGGCGGCCTACCACTGGCCGGGCAATATCCGCGAGCTGCAAAACTGTGTGGAGCGCGCGACCATCGTCGCGGCGTCACCGGTGATCGAAGACATCGATTTGCCGGGTTACCTGTTTGCGTCCAAACCGAGCGGAGAGGGCGGGGCGGCGGCGATCCTGAGCGAGGGGCCGGGGATTCCACAGGACCTGGATGCGGCGCTGGCGGAGGTGGAGAAGGCTTATATTCTGGCAGCGCTGCAGGAGAGCAATGGGGTGCAGGCAGCGGCCGCGGCGAAGATCGGGATCTCGGAGCGCAGCTTTTGGTATCGCTTGAAGAAGCTGGGGATTCAGGTGGACAAGATCGTCCGCTGAGTCAGTCGGGACAAAAGCGGGGGAGCGTGGTGGGTCAGGTGTGGATGCGCACCCAGATGCTCACCAATAGCGTTGCGGCCATCAGCCAAGCGACCGCCGCGATCGCTAAAGACGCCTCCAGCCGCATCCGGTCCACCATCACATACAACGTCGCCAAATACACAAAGTACGGAATGATCGACCACATCCCGAACAGGATCGTGGTCTTCAAGTCTTCTACCGAGCGGCCCTTGCCGACGATGTAGTGGGCGATCAGTGCGAAGGTGGGGAACAGCGGCACCAAGCCTGCGATGTAGTAGTTTTTGGTCTTGGCCAGCGCCGCCAGGATCAGCACCACCGCCGCGCCGAGGGCGGCCTTCAGCAATAAATCCATCAGTGGCCCAACCCGTATTTCTTGACCTTGTCGAACAGGGTGGTCTTGGCCATGCCCAGTTCCTGGCTGGCCTGGGTCAGGTTGCCGCCGCTGCGTTGCAGGGCGTCGCTGAGCAGGTTGCGTTCAAAGGCTTCCACCGCTTCGGTAAAGGCCAGGCCGTGGCTGCCGCTGCTGGCGCCGCTTTTCTTGAAGGCGGGCAGGCCCAGGGCGAAACGCTCGGCGACGTTGCGCAGTTCGCGCACGTTGCCGGGCCAGTCGTGGCTCATCAGGCTGGACAGGGTCTGGTTGTCCAGCTCCGGCACGGTTCGGTCAAAACGCAGGGATGACTGCTGCAGGAAGTGTTCGAACAGCTGCAGAATGTCTTCACGGCGCTCGCGCAGGGGCGGCAGTTCCAGGGTGACCACATTGAGGCGGTAATACAGGTCGCTGCGGAACTGGCTGGCGCGGCTCAGTTCGTCGAGGTCCGATTTGGTGGCGGCGATCACTCGGCAGTCCACGGCCACGCTTTGGTTCGAGCCCAGGCGTTCCAATGTGCGTTCCTGCAACACCCGCAGCAATTTGATCTGCAGGTTGATCGGCATGCTTTCCACTTCATCGAGGAACAGCGTGCCTTCGTGGGCGTGTTCGATCTTGCCGATGCGCCGCTTGCCCGCGCCGGTGAAGGCGTTGGCTTCGTGGCCGAAAATCTCGCTTTCGAACAGGTTCTCCGGCAGGCCACCGCAGTTGAGGGCGACGAACTGGTGCGCGTGGCGCCGACTGAAATCATGCAGGCAGCGGGCGACCAGTTCCTTGCCGGTGCCGGTTTCACCTTCGATCAGCACGTTGGCCGAGGTGTCGGCGACGTTGGCGATCAGTTCGCGCAGGTTCTGCATGGCCGGCGAGCGACCGATGATGCGGCCTTCCAGGGAGTCACGCTCGGCCAACTGGCGGCGCAGCGACCAGACTTCCCGCGCCAGCCCGCGTTGTTCGAGGGCGCGCCGGGCGACCTCCACCAGGCGTTCCGGGGAGAAGGGTTTTTCCATGAAATCGTAAGCGCCATTGCGCATCGCGCCGACGGCCATGGAGATATCGCCATGCCCGGTGATCAGCACCACCGGCAGGCTTTTATCCAGGGCCTTGAGGCGGGTGAGCAGCTCCAGGCCGTCGATGCCCGGCAGGCGAATATCGCTGATCACAATGCCGGCGAAGTTCTCGCCGATGCGCTTGAGCGCCTCTTCGGCACTGCCCACGCCCACGCTGTGGATGTCTTCCAGGGCCAGGGCTTGCTGGCAGCCGAGCAGCACATGGGGGTCGTCTTCGACGATCAGCACGGTGAGGTCATTGGCAGGGGCTGTCGCGTCTATATTCATGTCGACTCAGCTAAATGAGCGCCCGCCAACGGCAGGCTCAGGACAAAGGCGGTACCACCACTGGCCGGGTGTTCCACGGCCAGATTGCCGCCGGTGGCGGCCGCGAGGCTGGCGGACAGGGTGAGGCCAAGGCCCAGGCCTTGCTCACCGGGTTTGGTGGTGAAGAACGGTTCGAACAAATGCTTGCGCGCCTCGGGGTCGATGCCGTGGCCATTGTCGCGTACGCACAGGCGATATTTGCCTTCGTTGCTGCTGCCTTCCAGCCAGAGTTCGGGGGCCGGTTGCGCCTGCATGGCGTCGAGGGCGTTGCCGATCAGGTTGACCAGGATCTGCTCCAGGCGTGTCTGGTCGATCTGCAATTGGGCCGGTGTGAAGTTGCGATGCAGGGTCAGCGGCAGGCTGTCCAGGCGCGCGCCGAGCACCTGGAACGCGGCGTCCACGGCCTTGACGAGGCTGGCTTCGCCCTGATCATCGCCGCGCCGGGCGAAGGAGCGCAGGCTGGCGGTGATGCGGCCCATGCGGTCGATCAGTTCGTTGATGGTCTTGAGGTTGGCGCTGGCGGTGTCCAGCGCACCGCGCTCGAGGAAGCGCACGGTATTGCCGGACAAGGTGCGCAGCGCGGCCAGCGGTTGGTTCAGTTCATGGGCGATGCTGGTGGACATCTGACCAATGGCCGCAAGTTTACCGGCCTGTACCAGTTCGTCCTGGGCACGGCGCAGGGTTTCTTCGGCCTGGCGGCGTTCGCGGATCTGGCCCTTGAGCCGTTCGTTGCTGGCGCGCAGGTCGGCGGTGCGTTCGGTGATGCGTCGCTCCAGCTGGCTGTTGGCTTCCTGCAAGGCTTCCCGCGCGGCGAGGCGGGTGGCGATGACCTTGCGTCGCTCGTTCCAGGCAATCAGCAAGAAGGCCACCAAGCCAAAGGCTACCGCCACCAGGATGCCTTGGTTGATGGCGGCGCGGCGCAGGTCGTTGAGCGGGGTGAGCAGGGTAAAATTCCACGGTGTGTCGTTGAGCGGGCGGGTTTGCGCCAGGTAACTGACTTCGTGCTCGTCGTTGACCACTTCGCTGTTGGCCGGGAAGGTCAGTTTTTCGCTGCGTTCGTTCAGGCGCTCGCGGGCCAGGGGTTCCAGCTCGTTCAATGTGGCCCAGTAATATTGCAGGCTGTGGGCCAGACGTTCTTTGGTCTCATCGCTCAGCGGTCGCACCGCCTTGAGACGGCGCGCCGGGTCGCTGGAGAGGATGATGATGCCGTTCTCGTCGCTTACAAAGGCTTCGAGACGCGCACGTTGCCAGCGTTCTTCCAGGGCTTCGAGGCGCACTTTGACCACGGCCACGCCGATGATCTTGCCGTGCTCTTCCAGGCCGTGGGCCAGGTAGTAGCCAGGCTCGCCGTTGGTACTGCCGATGCCGTAGAAGCGCCCGGGACGGCCGCGCACGGCGTTCTGGAAATAGGCGCGAAAGGACAGGTCTTCACCTTGGTAACTGTCGGCATCGCGCCAGTTACTGGTGGCCAGTACGCGACCGGTGGTGTCCATCACGTAGATGGCCCGGCTGCGACTGCGTCGGTTCAGGCCTTCGAGGTAATCGTTGACGGTTTGCCGCACGCCCTGGTCCGGCTCGGCCAGCAACTGCGAGACGCTGGACTCCAGCTCCAGCAGGCTGGGCAGGTAGGTGTATTTGCTGATTTCACTTTCGACGGTGCGGGCATGCAGCTCCAGCTGGCGTTCGCCATTGTCGCTGAGGGTGCGGATGCCGTAGTACTCGCTGATCCAGAAGCCGATATAACCCAGGCCGATCATCAGGGCGATGATCAACGGCGGCAGGAACAGTTGGCGAATCAGACGAGGTTTCACGGCAAGTGATGGCGGTGCGGCGCGAAATTGGTTGGGGTCGCATTTCATCACAGATGCCTTGGGTCAACCAGAGCTGCCAGGTGGGAGGGGGCTTGCCCCTCCCACATTGGCCATGTTTCTACAGTGGGAGCTGTCTGGTACTTAGTGCTGCAGGATTTTCTCGAGGAAGTGCTGGGCACGTTCGGAGCGGGCGCTGATGTCGCCGAAGAACTCTTCTTTCGGGCAGTCTTCGATGATCTTGCCGGCGTCCATGAAGATCACGCGGTCGGCCACTTTGCGGGCAAAGCCCATTTCGTGGGTCACGCACATCATGGTCATGCCTTCCTGGGCCAGTTGCACCATCACGTCCAGCACTTCGTTGACCATTTCCGGATCCAGGGCCGAGGTCGGTTCGTCGAACAGCATGACGATCGGGTCCATGGCCAGGGCGCGGGCAATCGCCACCCGTTGCTGCTGACCGCCGGAGAGTTGGCCGGGGTGCTTGTGGGCATGTGCCGACAGGCCTACGCGCTCAAGCAGTTGCAGGCCTTTCTTGGTGGCCTCTTCCTTGCTGCGGCCCAACACCTTGATCTGCGCGATGGTCAGGTTTTCGGTGATGGTCAGGTGCGGGAACAGTTCGAAGTGCTGGAACACCATGCCCACGCGCGAGCGCAGTTTCGGCAGGTTGGTCTTCGGGTCGGCGATGGAGGTGCCGTCGACTACGATGTCACCTTTCTGGAACGGTTCCAGCGCGTTGACGCACTTGATCAGGGTGGACTTACCCGAGCCCGACGGCCCGCACACCACGATCACTTCGCCTTTTTTGACATCAGTGCTGCAATCGGTCAGCACCTGGAAGTCGCCATACCACTTGTTGATGTTCTTGATAGAGATCATACGGCAAACCTTTTTTGCAGACGCTTGACCAGCAGCGAGGCGGAAAAGCTGATGATGAAGTAGACGACACCGGCGAAGATCAGGAACTCATTGGAGCGGCCGATGATGTCGCCGTTGGAGCGGGCGGAGTTGAGGAAGTCCACCAGGCCCACGGTGTAGACCAGCGAGGTGTCCTGGAACAGGATGATGCTCTGTTGCAGCAGCAACGGGGTCATCTTGCGGAACGCCTGGGGCAGGATGATCAGGCGCATGGTCTGGCCATAGGTCATGCCCATCGCTTGCGCCGCGCCCATCTGGCCCTTGGGGATCGACTGTACGCCGGCCCGCACGATCTCACAGAAGTACGCAGCTTCGAACATCATGAACGCCACGACGCAAGAAGCGAACGCACCGATCGGGGTGTCTTCACCGGTGATCCAGCGCAGCACGAAGGGTACCGCCAGGTAGAACCAGGTGATCACCAACAGCAGGGGGATCGAACGGAAGTAGTTCACGTAGGCGCCGGCCAGGCGCGACAGCAGTTTGTTGGACGACAGGCGCATCAGCGCCAGGATCGTGCCCAGCGCGATACCGCCGACCACGCCCATGACCATCAGCTTCAAGGTCATGACCATGCCGTTCCACAGGCCTGGGAGGGCGGGGATGATGCCGCTGAAATCGAGTTCCATTATTTACCCCCCACGGAGATCAGGCCCGGCACTGCGACTTTCTTCTCGACCATGCGCATCAGCAGCATCAGGCTCATGTTCAGGGTGAAGTAGATCAGCGTGGCCAGGGTGAAGGCCTCAAACAGGTTGGCCGAGAACTCGGCGGTCTGCTTGGTTTGCGCCAGCAGCTCCATCAAGCCGATCAAGGACGCCACGGAGGAGTTCTTGAACACGTTGAGGAATTCGGAGGTAAGCGGCGGAATGATGATGCGGTAAGCCTGAGGCAGCAGCACGTTCCAGTAGATCTGCGGCAGCTTGAAGCCCATGGCGCGCGCAGCAGCCTCTTGGCCCCGTGGCAGCGCCTGGATACCGGTGCGCACCTGCTCGCACACACGGGCGGCGGTGAACAGGCCCAGGCACACGACGACGCTCAGGTAGGCCGAGGTGGTGGGGTTCAGGTCTTGTTTGTACCAGTCCTGCAGGTTCTGCGGCAGCAGGTCGGGTATCAGGAAATACCAGATGAACAGCTGAACCAGCAGCGGCACGTTACGAAACAGTTCCACGTAGCAGGTCGCGATGCCCGCCACGATACGGTTTGGCACGGTGCGCATGACCCCCAGAATGGAGCCCAGCAGCAAGGCGATAATCCATGCCACGACAGCGATGGCGATGGTCCAGCCCAGGCCGGCGATGTACCAGTCGAGATAAGTCTCGCTGCCAACGCCGGTGGACTTGAAGAACACGCCCCAGTCCCAGTTGTAATTCATTAGGGTCTCCCCTCGAAATCGATCGATGTACAAGCACCCGCTTGGGGAAAATCCATTCCCGCCTGACGATGAGCGTCAGGCACACGCGATCGGCTCGAAAACCGCCAGGTCGAGTGTTCCAAGTTAAAGCCAGCAGGTAGTAACAGACGCCTGAGGAAGGGTTGGCTCCCCCAGGCGATAAGGTTAGTCAGGAATCAGATTTTTACGTCAGGCGCCGGCTTGTCGGTCGGGTTCTTGATCAGTTCCTTGACCTTGTCGCTCATCGGGAAGTTGAGGTTCAGGCCTTTTGGTGGGATCGCGGTTTCGAACCACTTGGCGTAGATCTTGTTGATCTCGCCGGATTTGTACAGGCCCACGATGGCGTCATCCACTGCCTTTTTGAAGGCTGGGTCGTCTTTACGAACCATGCATGCGTAGGCTTCGAACGACTGGGGAGTACCGGTGATGATCCAGTCCGCCGGCTTCTTGGCCTTGGCTTCTTCACCGGCCAGCAGGGCGTCGTCCATCATGAACGCAACGGCGCGGCCGCTTTCGAGCATCTGGAAGGATTCGCCGTGGTCTTTGGCGGAGATGACGTTCATGCCCATCTGCTTGTCGGCGTTCATCGCTTTGATGATGCGCTCGGACGTGGTGCCGGCGGTGGTTACGACGTTCTTGCCTTTGAGGTCGGCGAAGTCGGCGTAGCTTGGCTTGCCATCTTTATCTTTCTTGACCAGCAGACGGGTGCCGATTTCGAAGATGTTGGTGGTGAACGCGACTTGCTGGGCGCGTTCGGCGTTGTTGGTGGTGGAACCGCACTCGATATCGACGGTGCCGTTCTGGACCAACGGAATACGGGTCTGCGAGGTGACCAGGTTGTACTTGGCCAGCAGATCAGGTTTGTTCAGATCTTTTTTCAGGGCTTCAACGATGGCCAGCTGAATGTCGTGGGAGTAGCCCACCGGTTTGCCCGAACCATCCGCGATATAGGAAAACGGAATGGAACTGTCGCGGTGCCCGAGGGTGATGGTGCCGGAGTCGTTGATTTTCTTCAGTGTGCCGGTGAGTTCGGCGGCAAAAACTGGAGTGCTGATCAGAGCAGCAGCGATAGCTGCGCCCAGGATATGGGGAACGATGCGCATCAATACTTCCTCGACATTTGTTTTTTTTATGAAGCCGGCTAAACGGCTCTGTTGTACAGCGAATGCCCGTGACGGCTCCTGAGGCATCTCAGGCAATCGTCCAGAAGTGTAGAGCATGAGTCGTGCCAGACCGGATGCAAAAGGTTAAATCTATGATTTATATCGATATTAAATTTGTATGACGAGAATTCGGCAGCTCGGTGGTCCGGCAAACCGACCAATCGAGGCTGTGGCGTTCGGAAAACCGAATAGCACCCTGTACAAAAAGCCCCTGGACCTCACGGCACAGGGGCTTTTGTAGGAAGAGGCTTTCAGGCAGCCTGGGTCTTGCTGCGATTCTGCTCAACCTTTGACAGGTAACGTTGCAGGTTGTCCTGTTCCTGCTCGGTGGTGGACAGGCCGAGCTTGGTACGCCGCCACAGCACGTCCTGGGGTTGGGTGGCCCACTCCTCGGCGCACAGGTAGTCGACTTCGCGGGTGTACAGGCCACCACCCAAGTGGTCGCCGAGGTCAGCCAGCGATTGCACGCCTTCGAGCAGACGCCAGGTTCGGCTGCCATAGGTGGTGGACCAGCGGCGCGCGATGTCGCTCGGTACCCAGTCGAATTTGGCGCGAATGGCCTCGACCAGGGCTTCTGGTGTGGTCATGTCTTCACCGCCCGGCAGGCTGGCGTTGCCGGTCCAACTGGGGCGCATTTGGGTGAAATACGGCGCCAGTTGGGCCATCGCCGATTCGGCGAGCTTGCGGTAGGTGGTGAGCTTGCCGCCGAACACCGACAGGATTGGCGCTTCGCCGGTACCACCGGACAGCGACAGGGTGTAGTCGCGGGTGATGGCAGAGGGGTTGTCCGACTCGTCGTTGCACAGCGGGCGCACGCCGGAGTAGGTATGCACGATGTCGTCGCGGCTCAGTTGCTTTTTGAAGTGCGCGTTGACCACCTTGAGCATGTAGTCGGTTTCGCCTTCGGTGATCGCCACTTTCGCCGGGTCGCCGGTGTATTCGCGGTCCGTGGTGCCGATGATCGTCAGGTCGTCCAGGTACGGAATGGTGAATACGATGCGCTGATCTTCGTTCTGCAGGATGTGTGCGTGGGCGCCTTCGTACAGTTTCGGCACGATCAGATGGCTGCCCTGGATCAGGCGGATGCCGTAGGGAGAGTCCAGCTTGAGGTCGTCCTTGATGAACTTGGCGACCCATGGGCCTGCGGCGTTCACCAGTGCGCGAGCGCGGATCGAAAACAGGCTGCCGTCGGCGCGTTCCATGTTCATGTCCCACATGCCGTTGCTGCGGTGCGCGCTGACGCAGCGGGTCTGGGTGTGGATATGTGCACCTTTTTCGCGGGCGGCCATGGCGTTGAGCACCACGAGACGTGCGTCATCGACCCAGCAGTCGGAGTATTCGAAACCCTTGGTGATTTCGCTTTTCAGCGGGCTGTCTGCGCCGAACTTGAGGCTTTTGGAGCCGGCGAGTTTTTCGCGCTTGCCCAGATGATCGTAAAGGAACAGGCCGGCACGAATCATCCACGCCGGGCGCAGGTGCGGACGGTGCGGCAATACAAAACGCATCTGCTTGACGATATGCGGCGCCTTGGCCAGCAGCACTTCGCGTTCGGCCAGGGCCTCGCGCACCAGGCGGAATTCATAATGTTCCAAATAACGCAGGCCGCCATGAATCAGCTTGCTGCTGGCGGAGGAGGTATGGCTGGCCAAGTCATCCTTTTCGCAAAGGAATACCGACAAACCGCGACCGGCTGCATCTGCTGCAATGCCGACGCCATTGATCCCGCCGCCGATTACGGCAACGTCATAGACTTCGGCAAGCGGTGGAGCAGGCAAGGTAGAAGGGTTCATCGGCTGGCCTCGCGATCTTTTCGTATTGGAATTCGAACATTAATGTTCATTTGCGAAAATGGTAGCTGATAAATGCGGGCACAGCCAGCTGACTTCGATTGAAAAAACTGATCGAAGGGCGGGAAAAGGAAAATTTATGAACATGGGCCTGGGGAAGGCTCAAGAAAAAGGCGCTGGATAAATCGCCATCGGGGGTAAACCACCGATGGCTTCCGGGCGGGCGTTACACGACTTCCAGACGAACCTTGTGTTGATTCAACAACTGCACCAGCGCCGGCACCGGCTCCTGGTCAGTCACCAGACAGTCCACCAGGCTGATCGGCCCCAGGCGAATCATGGCATTGCGCCCGAATTTGCTGGAGTCGGCCGCGAGGATCACCTGGCGCGCATTGGCGATGATCGCCTGGGAGACCCGCACTTCCTGATAATCGAAGTCGAGCAGGCTGCCGTCCTCGTCGATACCACTGATGCCGACCAGGGCAAAGTCGACCTTGAACTGGTTGATGAAGTCGACGCTGGCCTGGCCGACCACGCCGCCGTCACGCCTGACGTTACCGCCGGTGAGCAGCACGTCGAAGTCGTCCTTGGCGCTGAGCATGGTGGCGACGTTGAGGTTGTTGGTGATGATTTTCAGGTGGTTGTGGTTGAGCAGCGCACGCGCGATGGATTCGGTGGTGGTGCCGATATTGATGAACAGCGAGGCGTGATCGGGAATTTGTGCGGCGATGGCTTCGCCGATGCGCTGTTTCTCGTCGCGCATCTGGTCGGCACGCATGGCGTATGCGGTGTTTTCGACACTGGAGTCATAGGCCGCGCCGCCGTGGTAGCGGCGCAGCAGATTGGCGTCCGCCAACTGGTTGATATCGCGGCGGATGGTTTGCGGGGTGACAACGAACAGCTGCGCCATTTCCTCGATACTGACGTAGCCGCGTTCGCGGACAAGTTCGAGGATTTGTTGCTGGCGGGGAGGCAGATTCATGGGGCGTCCTTTGGGCTGCCATACAAAAGTGGCCCATGATGACCCAGGAATCGGCTCCCTGCCAGTTACAACCCTAAGCAGGTCCTGCGCATGGCTTATTCGGCGCCTTCGTGGGGCTCCCAATCGCGGGTGCGGCTGACCGCTTTTTGCCAGCCAGCGTAGAGTTTTTCTTTGGCCGCTTCATCAAGTTGAGGTTCGAATTCGCGCTCGATCACCGCCTTGCCACGCAATTCATCCAGGCTGCCCCAGAAGCCGCAGGCCAGCCCGGCCAGGTAGGCAGCGCCGAGTGCCGTGGTTTCGCGCATTTGCGGGCGCTCCACCTGGGTGCCGAGGATGTCGGCCTGGAATTGCATCAGGAAGTTGTTGGCCACTGCACCGCCGTCCACCCGCAGGGCTTTGAGGCGTTCACCGGAGTCCTGCTGCATGGCGTCGAGCACGTCGCGGGTCTGGTAGGCAATCGACTCCAGGGCTGCGCGAATAATGTGATCCACGCGTACGCCGCGAGTCAGGCCGAACAGCGCGCCACGGGCGTAGGGGTCCCAGTAGGGCGCGCCCAGGCCGGTGAAGGCCGGGACCAGATACACGCCGTTGCTGTCTTTGACCTTGCCGGCAAAATATTCGGTGTCATGGGCGTCGTTGATGATTTTCAGCTCGTCACGCAGCCACTGCACCGTGGAGCCGCCGTTGAAAACGGCGCCTTCCAGGGCGTACGCCACTTCGCCGCGCGGGCCGCAGGCGATGGTGGTGAGCATGCCGTGCTTGGATTTCACCGCTTTGTCGCCGGTGTTCATCAGCAGGAAGCAGCCGGTGCCGTAGGTGTTCTTGGCCTGGCCGGCTTCAACGCACATTTGGCCGAACAGCGCGGCTTGCTGGTCACCTGCGATGCCGCCGATGGCGATGCCGCTTTTGGTGCGGCCGTAGATTTCCGAAGAAGACTTCACTTCCGGCAACATTTCCCGCGGGATATCGAGGATCTCCAGCATCCTGCTGTCCCACTCCAGGGTGTGGATGTTGAAGAGCATGGTGCGCGAGGCGTTGGTGTAGTCGGTGACGTGGGTCTTGCCGCCGGTAAATTTCCAGATCAGCCAGCTGTCGACGGTGCCGAACAACAGCTCGCCGTTGCGCGCGCGTTCACGGCTGCCTTCGACGTTGTCCAGGATCCACTTGAGTTTGGTGCCGGAGAAGTACGGGTCGGTGACCAGGCCGGTGGTGTCGCTGATGTACGCTTCGTGGCCGTCGCGCTTGAGCTGCTGGCAGATCTCCGTGCTGCGGCGGCACTGCCAGACGATAGCGTTGTAGATCGGGCGGCCGGTGACCTTGTCCCATACCACGGTGGTTTCGCGCTGATTGGTGATGCCGATGGCCGCGACCTGGTCGTGGTGCAGACCGGCCTGGGCCAGGGCTTCGACCATCACCGCGCTTTGGGTGGCGAAGATTTCCATCGGGTCGTGTTCAACCCAGCCAGCCTGTGGGTAGTGCTGGGCAAATTCACGTTGGGCGGTGCACACCACGTTGGCGTCACGATCAAAGATGATCGCCCGGGAACTGGTGGTGCCTTGGTCCAGAGCAATGATGTAGTTCTTATTCTGAAGGTCGGTCATGTCGATTGCCTTGCACGAAAATAAGGAAGTCAGAATCAGCCTGGGCCTCAAAGGGCAGGAGGGCCAGGCCGGCGCTATCAGGAAATACGGGTGTTGCCGTTGACAGCCGTGTCAGGTGTTTCATCTATAGCAGGTGCGGCGCTTGGCAGGTGACGGGCTATCAGCCCGCGGTAGGCCGCCGCGCCAAGGCATGCGCCCACAATCGGCGCGAAAATCGGCACCAGGAAGTAAGGAATATCGCGGCCGCCGGTAAAGGCCATTTCACCCCAGCCAGCGAAAAAGGTCATCAGCTTGGGCCCGAAATCCCGCGCCGGGTTCATCGCAAAGCCGGTCAATGGGCCCATGGCGCTGCCGATTACGGCAATCAGCAGGCCGATCAGCAGGGGCGCCAACGGGCCGCGTGGCAAGCCGTTGTTGTCATCGGTCAGGGCCATGATCACGCCCATCAGTATGGCGGTGATGACCATTTCCACCAGAAACGCCTGGGCCGTGCTCAACAGGGCATGCGGGTACGTGGAGAACACCGACGCCAACTCCAGGCTGGCTTGGGTGCCGCGCACCAGATGGTGGGTTTGTTCGTAATCGAAAAACAGGTTGCTGTAGAGCGTGTACACCAGGGCGGCCGAGCAGAAGGCACCGGCCACCTGGGCGAGGATATAGAACGGCAGTTTGCGCTTGTCGAAGTCGGCGAACAGGCACAGCGCGATGCTGACGGCCGGGTTGAGGTGCGCCCCGGAAATGCCTGCGCTCAGGTAGATCGCCATGCTGACGCCGATCCCCCAGATGATGCTGATTTCCCATAAACCAAAGCTGGCACCCGCGACCTTGAGCGCAGCGACGCATCCGGTACCGAAAAAGATCAGAAGCGCAGTCCCGAGGAACTCGGCCATGCATTGGCTCGAAAGGGAGGGCTGTTGAAGAGCAGTTGTCATGGAAAACCTCGATTGTTGTTCTTGTCTGGCGCACGACCTCAACGGGTTGTTGCGCGATTTTCACCGTGACTTGGATCCCCATCCAAGGCACAGCTTACTGCTGGAATGCTGTGGACATATTCCTACAGCATTCGGAAACGAAAAAATATAGACAAGAATGACCGCTGTCAAAGGTCGAAAGTGAACTATTGGTCACTTTCAAACTATTGGTTTGATGAATGATCACGCTTTGCATGAGCTGGCGTAATTGGATAAATCGCCGCACTAGAGCGTTTTACGTGGGCTTGGCCTAGAATTGGCCCTCTGTTTGCCCCGCCTGGAGACTTCATGACCCCTGCACTGGATTTGTTGAAGAAAGTTCGCGCCGAACATCGCATCCACAGTTATGAACACGATCCCAAAGCGGCCTCGTATGGCGTGGAGGCCGCGGAAAAATTGAGCCTCGACCCGGCACGGGTGTTCAAGACCTTGCTGGCCAGCAGTGAAAAAGGTGAATTGTTGGTGGCGGTTGTGCCGGTCGTCGGAAGTCTGGATTTGAAAGCACTGGCCCATGCGGCCGGCGTTAAAAAAGTTGAGATGGCCGACCCTGCGGCTGCGCAGCGCTCCACCGGTTACTTGCTGGGTGGCATCAGCCCATTGGGGCAAAAGAAGCGTCTGCGCACATTTATCGATGTGACGGCGCAGCCGTTCGCGACGATTTTTGTCAGTGCGGGGAGAAGGGGGTTGGAAGTCGAGCTGGCGGCGAGCGTGCTGGCTGAACATACCCAGGCCAACTTCGCAGAAATTGGCCGGGCATGATGTCGGTTTATACCGGGCTGTAGCGCCGAACGCCGGATTCAGCTTTAGGGATTTGCGCTGCAACGCTGCCTGACGCCTGGAACAGCACCAGGTGTTCGGCGGCGACTCGGATGCCGACGTCGGCGCCCACCTGATGGTCGGCGTGGCTGGGGAAAATCGATTCCAGTTGTGCGCCGGTCGGCAGTTGCAGGCGGTACAAGGTTGATGCACCGAGGAAGGTCTTGCCAACGATCCGCGCTTTCAACGCGCTGTCCGGCGCATACACGATGTCATCCGGGCGCAGCAGCACATCAACCGCGCCGCCGGTGGGCCAGGTGTACGCACGATTGCCGCGCAGGTCACCCAGTTCGGTGCTGACGGACTCGGGCGAACTCAACTGGCCACGAATGAAATAACCCTGGCCGATAAAGCTGGCGACATAGGGCGTCTGCGGTTCGTGATAGAGGTTGTACGGCGTGTCCCACTGTTCAAGCCTGCCTTCCTTGAAAACACCGACCTGATCGCTGACGGCGAACGCTTCTTCCTGATCATGGGTGACCAGGATCGCACTGGTGCCGCGTGCCTTGAGAATGTCGCGCACTTCATGGCTGAGCTTGCGCCGCAATTCACCGTCCAGGTTGGAAAATGGTTCGTCCAGCAACAGCAGTTGCGGTTCCGGCGCCAGGGCACGGGCGAGGGCGACGCGTTGTTGCTGGCCGCCGGACAGCTCGTGGGGGAAGCGCTTTCCCAGGTTCTTCAGGTTGACCAGTTCCAGCAACTCGGCGACCACGCGTTCCTTTTGCGGGTGCTTGCGGATGCCGAACGCAATGTTGTCGGCCACGCTGAGGTGGGGAAACAGGGCGTAGTCCTGGAACACCATGCCGATACGACGTTTCTCCGGTGCCAGGGTAAAACCGGCACTGGAGATCACCTCGCCGGCCAGGCTGATCTCGCCTTCGTGTACCGGCTCAAAGCCAGCAATGGCACGCAGGGTGGTGGTCTTGCCGCAACCGGAAGAGCCGAGCAGGCAACCGATGTCGCCCGCATTGAGGTGCAGATTGAGGTTCTGCACCACCCGTTGGTCTTGATAACCGCACGCCAGATTGCGCAGGTTCAGCAGCAATGGATGGCTCATGCGTGGTGGTACGCCGGCTCGACGAGAAATTCGAGTAAGGCCTTTTGCGCGTGCAGGCGGTTCTCGGCCTGGTCCCACGCAACCGAACGCGGGTCGTCGAGCAGGTCGAGGCTGATTTCTTCGCCGCGGTGGGCAGGCAGGCAGTGCATGAACAGCACGTCCGGCGCGGCCGTGTCGAGCAGGGCGCGGGTGACCTGGAACGGTGCGAACAGGGCCAGGCGCTTGGCGGTTTCGTCTTCCTGGCCCATGGAGGTCCAGACGTCGGTGCTGACCAGATGCGCGCCGACCACCGCGTCCTTCGGATCGCGCAACAGCTGTACGCGACCGTCGGCCTTGGCCAGGAACTCGGCGTTTGGCTCGTAGCCTTCAGGGCAGGCGATACGCAGGTGGAAGTCGAACTGGATGGCCGCTTCTATATAGCTGTTGCACATGTTGTTGCCGTCGCCGATCCAGGCCACGGTCTTGCCCTGGATCGAACCACGGTGCTCGAGGAAGGTTTGCATGTCGGCCAGCAACTGGCAGGGGTGCAGGTCATCGGACAGGCCGTTGATTACCGGCACGCGCGAGTTGGCGGCGAATTCGGTCAGGGTGCTGTGGGCAAAGGTGCGGATCATCACCGCATCGAGCATGCGCGACATTACGATGGCGCAATCGCTGATCGGCTCGCCACGGCCCAATTGGGTGTCGCGCGGCGACAGGAAGATGGCCTGACCACCGAGCTGGATCATGCCGGCCTCGAATGACAGGCGGGTGCGGGTGGATGACTTCTCGAAAATCATCCCGAGCACGCGGTTTTTCAAAGGCTCGAACAGTACGCCGCGGTTACGCAGGTCTTTAAGCTCAATGCCTCGACGGATCACGCTGACCAGCTCTTCGGGCGTGCAATCCATCAGGGAGAGAAAGTGCCTTGCGCTCATCATTAACTACCTTTTTGCAACAGACCGCAGATACTCAAAGCCTTGTTTATTGTGACAACGGGCGAGACCTGCGGCGAAAGCCGCACGGGGCGACGAAATAGGGGGAGGCGCGATATTGACATTAAATGTCGCGTCTTACCAATAGGGCTACGTTTTTAGGGGTGTTCAAGAAGGGCGCTTACGCGCTTTTGAAGACGTTTTCCTGGCAGCAGCGAGCCATTTGTACACTGGCCTCGCAACCTTTTGCAATGCGCGCAGGCGCTGCCGGGCCAGGCTGTGTCGGTTTCAGCGACTTGGCCCGCAGCTTTGTAACATTTGCTCACGCTTGGCCATGGTCTGGCTTGATGCCAGTCGATTCACAGAACGAACGATGCTGGTGCGGTTACGCGGTGCGGCTCATAGTCCGGCCAAAGCCCTATAAAAGAGACTGGCCATGACAGCGACTCTCCACCACCGTGCATGCCATCTGTGTGAAGCCATCTGCGGCCTGACCCTGGAAACCACGCAGGCCGAAGACGGCAGCCTGGCGATAACCTCGATCAAGGGCGATGCGCTGGATACGTTCAGTCGTGGCCACATTTGCCCCAAGGCCGTTGCGCTTCAGGACATCCAGAACGACCCCGACCGCCTGCGCCAGCCGATGCTGCGGGTGGGCACCGAATGGCAGCCGATCCCCTGGGATGAGGCGTTTGCGCTGGTGGCCGAGCGGTTGGCGGACATCCAGGCCCGGCATGGGCAAAATGCGGTGGCGGTGTACCAGGGCAACCCCAGCGTGCACAACTATGGGCTGATGACCCACAGCAACTACTTCCTCGGCCAACTGAAGACGCGCAACCGGTTTTCCGCGACTTCGGTGGACCAGTTGCCCCATCACCTCACCAGCCACCTGATGTACGGTCATGGCCTGTTGCTGCCGATCCCCGATATCGATCACACCGACTTTATGCTGATCCTGGGCGGCAATCCGCTGGCCTCCAATGGCAGCATCATGACCGTGCCGGATGTGGAGAAGCGCCTCAAGGCCATCCAGGCTCGTGGCGGTAAGGTAGTGGTGGTCGACCCACGGCGCAGCGAGACGGCAGTGATTGCCGACCAGCATGTGTTCGTGCGTCCGGGCGGGGATGCGGCATTGTTGTTCGGCCTGCTCAACACGCTGTTTACCGAAAACCTGACCCGTGACAGTCATTTGCCGGTTGAGGGGCTGGACGAGGTGCGCCGTGCAATCGCCGGGTTTACCCCGGAGGCCATGAGCCGCCAGTGTGCGGTGCCCGCCGAGCAGATTCGTCAACTGGCGCGGGACTTTGCCGGCGCGGACAAGGCGGTGTGCTACGGGCGCATGGGCGTGTCGACCCAGGCATTCGGCACGCTCTGCCATTGGCTGGTGCAGTTGATCAACCTGGTCACTGGCAATCTGGACCGGGTGGGTGGCGCGTTGTGCACGACCCCGGCGGTGGACCTGGTGGCGTCCACCGGAGGTGGGCATTTCAACCGCTGGCAGAGCCGTGTTTCCGGCCGCCCGGAGTATGGCGGCGAGTTACCGGTGTCGGCCTTGGCTGAAGAAATGCTCACCGAGGGCGAAGGACAAATCCGTGCGTTGGTCACGGTGGCGGGCAATCCCGTGTTGTCGACGCCCAACGGTCGCCAGTTGGAGCAGGCCCTCGATGGGCTGGAGTTCATGGTCAGCGTCGACCTCTACATCAACGAGACGACGCGCTATGCCGATCTGATTTTGCCCTCCACCTCGGCGCTGGAAAACGATCACTACGACACCACGTTCAATATGTTCGCAGTGCGCAATGTCACGCGCTTCAATCGGGCGATATTGCCCAAGCCAGAAGGTGCGTTGCACGACTGGGAGATTTTTGTCGGTCTGGCAAAGGCGTTCGCGGCACAGACGGGTGTGGCGCTCAAGCCAACCATGCCGCCGGCGCAGATGATCGATTTCGGGCTGCGAGCGGGTGTGTATGGCGAGGCGTCCAGCCATAAGCTGTCGGTGGCGATGCTGGCGGATCATCCCCACGGTGTGGATTTGGGGCCGTTGCAGCCTAACCTGGCCGCGCGTTTGAAAACGCCCGATGGCAACGTGCAGGCGGCACCGGCAGTCATTCTTGCCGACCTGGCGCGCTTTACGGCGCAGCCGGTACCGGAGGCGGACGAGTTGCTGCTGATCGGCCGTCGCCATGTGCGCAGCAATAATTCTTGGATGCATAACTATCACCGGCTGGTGAAGGGCAAGCCTCGGCATCAGTTGCTGATGCACCCCGACGACCTGCTCAGCCGCAAATTGAGCGATGGCCAACGGGTGCGTGTGAGCTCGCGTATCGGCACCGTTGAAGTGGAAGTGATGGCCAGCCTGGACATGATGCCCGGTGTGGTCAGCTTGCCCCACGGCTGGGGACATGGCCGTCCCGGTGTGAAAATGGCTATTGCCAGCGGGCAGCCAGGGGCGAGTGCCAATGACCTGACCGACGAACGGCAGTTGGATGAATTGTCGGGCAACGCTGCATTGAATGGTGTGCCAGTACACGTGGCGGCTGCTTGAGGCGGCGGAGCACCGTGCGGGAATTTTGCGTTACAATACGCCACCGTGCCGACCCGTGAGTCGCAAAGTTCCTGCAGAGGTGTTCCATGGATATCATCGAAACGATCAAAGAGCAGATTGCCAACAACACCATTCTGCTTTACATGAAGGGCGCTCCGAACGCTCCTCAGTGCGGTTTCTCCGCGAAGGCTTCCCAGGCTGTCATGGCGTGCGGCGAAAAGTTCGCCTACGTGGATATCCTGCAAAACCCTGAAATCCGTGCCAACCTGCCAAAGTACGCCAACTGGCCGACTTTCCCACAGCTGTGGGTGGCGGGCGAGTTGGTCGGCGGTAGCGACATCATCACTGAAATGGCTGCTGATGGTTCGTTGCAGTCGTTGATCAAAGACGCAGCGGCAAACGCGGCGGCCAAAACCGACGCCTGATCGGCCTGCAATAAAAAGCCCCGCATCTCATTGAGAGAGCGGGGCTTTTTTGTACCTGTCTGTGCAGGTTTATTCGCCCATCTGCGATTGTAGATAGTTTTCCAGGGTGACCTTGTCGATCAGGCCCAGTTGGGTTTCGAGCCAGTCGATGTGCTCTTCCTGGTCTTCGAGGATGTCTTCGAGCAGTTCGCGGCTGCCGAAATCACCCTGGGCTTCGCAGTGCGCGATGGCGGCCTTGAGGTCGCTGTGGCTCTTGCGCTCAAAGCCCAGGTCACTGCCGATCATTTCCTGGGTGTGCTCGCCGATGTTCAGCTTGCCCAGGTCCTGCACGTTCGGCAGACCTTCGAGGAACAGGATGCGCTTGATCAGCGCATCGGCGTCCTTCATGGCCTTGATCGATTCTTTGTATTCACGCTTGCCGAGCTTTTCCAGGCCCCAATCGTCATACATGCGCGCATGCAGAAAGTACTGATTGATCGCGACCAGTTCATTGGCAAGGATTTTGTTGAGTTGCTGGATGACTGAGATGTCGCCTTTCATGACTGGGGTCCTGCCCTGTATTAGCTGTATATAGGGCGGAGTTTGAGCGGCGAATACCTTAGTGTCAAACCTAAGTTATTGAATAATAAATGAAAATTAATCGGAATAAGAATGTTTGTGTTCCGCGTCTTGGCGCTAACTGGTTGAATTACAGGCATAAAAAAACCGGACGAGAGGTCCGGTTCTTCAAAACATGCGATATCAAGCGTGTGTAAATTCTGCTGAATAGGGCAGCGCGCTCTGGGCTGTCTGTAGCTGCGTCAGGGTTTCCCGTACCACCTGCTTGGCGAGGCAGGCGCATTTACCGCACTGGCTGGCAACGCCGGTGGTTTCACGCACTTCCTTGTAGCTGCAGCAACCTTCATAGATTGCTTCGCGGATTTGTCCGTCGGTGACGCCAGTACACAGGCACACATACATAAGGGAGAACCGTCGCGGGTTTAAGGCTTAAGTGCGATGGATCTTAATGTTAACGAGAATGATTGTCAAAGTAGATTCGTAGGGTATTTGCCGACGGCGCCCTCGCGCTGACGAACGGTTTTTTCAGTGTATGATGTTCGGTCTTCACGAAGCGTGACTGCGTCACAGGCCTGTCGCTTAAACGCGGCAGACTCAAGGCCGGTCCTTTTACTTCAATCGTCACCTCTGCATCAGGAGATACCCAATGAGCGTACTCGTCGGCAAACAAGCCCCGGATTTCGACGTACCTGCCGTGCTCGGCAATGGCGAAATCGTAGACAGCTTCAAACTGTCTGAAGCCATCAAAGGCAAATACGGCCTGGTGTTCTTCTACCCGCTGGACTTCACCTTCGTCTGCCCTTCGGAGCTGATCGCTCTGGACCACCGCATGGACGATTTCAAAGCCCGTAACGTTGAAGTGGTTGCCGTCTCCATCGACTCCCATTTCACCCACAACGCATGGCGCAACACGGCCATCAACGATGGCGGCATCGGCAAGGTCAAATACACCATGGCTGCCGACATGAAGCACGACATCGCCAAGGCCTACGACGTTGAGTCCGAAGGTGGCGTTGCCTTCCGTGGCGCGTTCCTGATCGACGACAAGGGCGTTGTGCGCTCGCAGATCATCAACGATCTGCCGCTGGGTCGTAACATGGAAGAGCTGATCCGTCTGGTCGACGCGCTGCAGTTCCACGAAGAGCACGGCGAAGTCTGCCCGGCCAACTGGAAGAAAGGCGACAAAGGCATGAACGCTTCGCCGGAAGGCGTTGCGGCTTACCTGACCGAGAACGCCGGCAAGCTGTAAGCCGGAATCTAGGTACAAAAAAACCGGCCTGAGAGGGCCGGTTTTTTTTGTGGTGAGCAAGCTCGTTCGCCACAACAAGTCTGCTCACCACAGCGTCCTGGTTAGTCGCCGAAGTCTTCCCAGCCGCCCATCTGCTTCCAGCGATTGACGATGCCGCAGAACAGCTCGGCGGTCTTCTCGGTGTCGTAACGGGCCGAATGGGCCTCACGACCGTCGAAGTCGATACCCGCTGCCTGGCAGGCTTTGGCCAGTACTGTCTGACCGTAGGCCAGACCGGCGAGGGTGGCGGTGTCGAAGCTGGAGAACGGGTGAAACGGGTTACGCTTCATGTCCAGGCGCGCCACGGCGGCATTCAGGAAGCCCAGGTCGAAGCTGCTGTTGTGCCCGACCAGAATCGCGCGCTTGCAGCCATTGGCCTTCAACGCCTTTCGTACACCACGGAAGATATCGGTCAGCGCAGCCTCTTCACTCACTGCCATGCGCAGTGGGTGATCGAGCTTGATGCCGGTGAACTCCAGCGCGGCTGCTTCGATATTTGCGCCTTCGAACGGCTCGACGCGGAAGAAGTGGGTGTGTTCCGGGAACACGAAACCCTGTTCGTCCATGCCGATGGTGGTCGCGGCGATTTCCAGCAGGGCATCGGTGGCGCAGTTGAAACCACCGGTTTCTACGTCGATGACAACCGGCAGATAGCCGCGAAACCGCTCGGCCATCGGGTGGCGAGAGCCGCCACCACTGTGCTCGTGTTCGTCGTCGTAATGGTCTTCACTCACTTGCTTTCCTCCAGCAGGCGCCAGCGCAGTGTTTCACCGGCGCGCAGCGGGATAACGGTCAGCTCGCCGAAGGGCAGGCTGGCAGGGGCGGTCCAATCTTTACGGACCAGGGTAATGCGGTCGGTATTCGCCGGCAGGCCGTAGAAGCGCGGGCCATTGAGGCTGGCGAAGCCTTCGAGTTTGTCCAGAGCGTTGCGCTGTTCGAACGCTTCAGCGTACAGCTCGATGGCGGCATACGCGGTGTAGCAGCCGGCGCAGCCGCAGGCGGCTTCTTTGGCGTGCTGCGCGTGGGGCGCCGAGTCGGTACCGAGGAAGAACTTCGGGTTGCCGCTTGTAGCGGCATCCAGCAGCGCGACCTGGTGGGTATTGCGCTTTAGGATCGGCAGGCAGTAGAAGTGCGGCCGAATCCCGCCCACCAGCATGTGGTTGCGGTTGTAGAGCAGGTGATGGGCGGTGATCGTCGCACCGACATTGGCCGAAGCCTCGGTGACGAACTGCACGGCATCCGCTGTGGTGATGTGTTCGAACACCACCTTGAGCGTCGGGAACAGCTCGACCACACGGCGCATGTGCTCGTCGATGAAGATCTTCTCGCGATCGAACACGTCCACATCGCCACGGGTGACTTCGCCGTGGATCAGCAGCGGCATGCCCACTTCCGCCATGGCTTCGATGGCGGGCAGGATCTTGTCGATACTGGTCACGCCGGAATCGGAGTTGGTGGTCGCGCCGGCCGGGTACAGCTTGGCGGCGTGCACGAAACCGCTGGCCTTGGCCTGGCGAATTTCTTCGGGCTGGGTGCGGTCGGTGAGGTAGAGCACCATCAACGGTTCGAAGCGGCTGCCGGCCGGCCGGGCAGCGAGGATACGCTGGCGATAGGCGTCGGCTTGGGCAGCATCACGCACCGGTGGTACCAGGTTCGGCATGATGATGGCGCGGCCAAACGTGCGCGCTACATCGGCCACGGTATGAGGTAACGCAGCACCATCGCGAAGATGAATATGCCAGTCGTCGGGACGCAGCAGGGTCAGGCGGTCGGACATTGGGGATTCCAGGCGGGTCAATCTGGTGGGAATGCTACCGGAAAAGACTCTTGCAGGCACTCGCTATCAAGTTTTGCAGGATGCATCCGATAGCCTTTCGTATGCCTTTTCGATGTATGACGCTTTGAAGTGTTGTAGAAACCAGTGGAGCCTCCCGTGCGCCAGCATTATCTAGCCCTGCTCAGTGTGTTCGCCAGCCTGCCTGCGATGGCCCTCACGTTCCAGACACGTCTGGAGAACATTGAGTGGAAGGTAGAGGGCGACAAGTTCGAATGTCGCCTGACCCAACCGATCACCGACTTCGGTTCGGGGGAGTTCGTGCGCCGGGCCGGCGAGCAAGCGACATTTCGCCTGAAGGCCTATAACGGTTCGCTGGGCGCTGGGTCGGCCACGTTATTGGCCGCTGCCGCGCCCTGGCAGCCGGGTCGTGGCGATATCAACCTCGGTGCCGTGCGCGCCGGCAGTGGCGACGTGCTTTTCAACAGCTCCCAGGCCCAGGCCGGGCGCCTGTTCAATGGCTTGCTCGAAGGCCGCTCGCCGACGGTGCGGCATTACGGGCGTGAAGGTGGATACTCGGAAGTTCGCCTGCTGCCAGTGAAGTTCAACAAAGCCTACAGCGATTATCAGTTGTGTACCGCCAAGCTGCTGCCGATGAATTACGATCAGGTCAAGCAAACCGAAGTCGGCTTCCCGGGTGGGGGGATCGAGTTGGACGCCGCGGCCAAGCAGAAGCTGGCAGTGATCCTCGAATTCCTCAAGGCTGACCCTACGGTTAACCACATCGAGCTCAACGGTCACTCGGACAACAGCGGTAACCGCCTGAGCAACCGCGATGTCTCGCGTCGCCGCGCGTTAGCGGTCATGGATTATTTCAAGGCCAATGGTGTGCCGGAATCCCAGATCTCCCTGCGCTTCCATGGCGAAAGCTACCCGCTGGCGCCCAACACCAATGCCGCCAACCGAGCCCGCAACCGTCGCGTGAACGTTCAGCTTGAGCGGGTGGTAACCCCAGAGAAGCCAGCGCCCCAGGCCAGCGGCCCGAGCAATCCGGCGCACACTTCGTAAAGCCAGCCGTAACGGGCGGCCATCGGTCGCTCGCTCGACATAATCTGTCGCTTTATCTTCATTTGCTGTCGCGCCCCTGTAAATCCGCGGTTTTGGTCGGTAGAATCGACGCCTTTCCGTACAACCCCGTGGAGTGATGGCATGGCCGACGTAAACAAGGTCGTTCTCGCGTATTCCGGCGGCCTGGACACTTCGGTGATCCTCAAGTGGCTGCAGGATACTTATAACTGTGAAGTGGTGACCTTCACCGCTGACCTGGGTCAGGGCGAAGAGGTCGAACCTGCACGTGCCAAGGCGCAAGCCATGGGCGTGAAAGAGATCTACATTGACGACCTGCGCGAAGAGTTCGTCCGCGATTTCGTTTTCCCGATGTTTCGCGCCAATACCGTCTACGAAGGCGAATACCTGCTGGGTACCTCCATCGCCCGTCCGCTGATCGCCAAGCGCTTGATCGAAATCGCCAACGAGACCGGCGCGGACGCCATTTCCCATGGTGCCACCGGCAAGGGCAACGACCAGGTGCGTTTCGAACTGGGCGCCTACGCCCTAAAGCCAGGCGTGAAGGTGATTGCTCCTTGGCGTGAATGGGACCTGTTGTCCCGTGAGAAGCTGATGGATTACGCTGAAAAGCACGCGATCCCGATCGAGCGTCACGGCAAGAAGAAGTCCCCGTACTCAATGGACGCCAACCTGCTGCACATCTCCTATGAAGGCGGCGTGCTGGAAGACACCTGGACCGAGCACGAAGAAGACATGTGGAAATGGACCGTCTCCCCGGAGAACGCGCCAGACAAGCCACAGTACCTGGAACTGACCTACCGCAACGGCGACATCGTCGCGCTGGATGGCGTCGAAATGACCCCGGCCACCGTGTTGGCGACCCTGAACCGTATTGGCGGCGAACACGGCATCGGCCGTCTCGACATCGTCGAGAACCGTTACGTGGGCATGAAGTCCCGTGGCTGCTACGAAACTCCAGGCGGCACCATCATGCTGCGCGCTCACCGTGCCATCGAGTCCATTACCCTGGACCGTGAAGTGGCTCACCTCAAAGACGAGTTGATGCCCAAGTACGCCAGCCTGATCTACACCGGCTACTGGTGGAGCCCTGAGCGTCTGATGCTGCAACAGATGATCGACGCCTCCCAGGCTCACGTGAACGGCGTTGTGCGCCTCAAGCTGTACAAGGGCAATGTGATCGTCACCGGTCGCAAGTCCGATGACTCTTTGTTCGATGCCAACATCGCCACCTTCGAAGAAGATGGCGGCGCTTACAACCAGGCAGACGCGGCCGGCTTTATCAAGTTGAATGCACTGCGCATGCGCATCGCTGCCAACAAAGGTCGCTCATTGTTCTGAGTGTTGCCCCGTTGAGAAAAATGGCCCCTTTCGGGGCCATTTTTTTTGTCTGAATATCTTGAATGCTTACGTGTTGTTTAGCGTCGTTTAATTAAATTTAAACTGTCTGGTGCGTTCGTTTATTGGTCGTGGTTATCCCGACCAAGTCCTAGTGGTGGAATGAATTTTTACACCTGTGTAGGAACTAGTCTTACAGATGATTCACTCACTATATTGAAGTGAGCAACTCTTCCTCGAAAACTCTGTAGGAAATAAGGACGTAAATAAAAATGTTAAAGGGAACTGAAATGCACGCGTATTTTTTATTCAAGCCGGCCAGTTAATGCATCCCGCAAGAGGCTTTTCCTGAAAGCGTCCTAGGATGCGCTTGCCAACAGCCCTTGGGTGCCCGGATATTTCTAACAAAATATGTAAGCCTCCGGAAAGATCTGAAGGGCTCCATAAAACTGGACACATCTGAACTGGCGTTTTTTTGTAGGGTAATTCTTTTATCCGTGTAGGTTGCGTCTCTGCTTGCTGTTGCTCGGGGGGGAGCGCTATGCCAACTAGGAAACGACTAGGCTATTGTGTTTGCTCTAAATAATTCGAACAGCGAAATTGGACTTTCTCATGAATAAAGTGCTGATCGTGGATGATCATCCCGTCATTCGTCTTGCTGTGCGTATGCTAATGGAGCGTCATGGTTATGAGGTCGTTGCCGAGACCGATAACGGTGTGGACGCGTTGCAACTTGCACGGGAGCATATGCCGGACATTGTGATATTGGATATTGGGATTCCAAAACTTGATGGCCTGGAAGTCATTTGCCGGTTGTCTTCAACCAAGCAGCCTGCGCCGTTCAAGGTGCTGGTGTTGACGTCCCAGGCGCCTGGCCATTTTTCCATGCGATGCATGCAGGCTGGGGCTGCGGGCTACGTATGCAAGCAGCAGGACCTGACCGAACTGCTGAGTGCGATCAAGGCTGTCCTGTCGGGCTACAGCTATTTCCCCAATCAAGCGCTCAATTCGGTGCGTTCGACCATGGGCAATGCCAGCGAGGCCGATATGGTCGAGCGCCTCTCGGGCCGCGAGATGATGGTGTTGCAGCAATTGGCGCGGGGTAAGACCAACAAGGAGATCGCCGACGGCATGTTTCTCAGCAACAAGACGGTCAGTACCTACAAGACCCGCTTGCTGCTAAAGCTCAATGCTCGCTCCTTGGTGGACCTGATCGAATTGGCTCAACGCAACGGCTTGGTCTAGAAGCGGATGCAACACCGCGTGTAGCAAAGGTAACTGGTAGCAAAAAGCCTCCGTCAGGGAGGCTTCCGGTCTGCAGCCGCTTGTTCAGAGGTCGAAGTCGTAATCGGCCAGTTGTTTCTGCAAGCGTCGCTCTTCCAGAAGATTGTCGATGGTGCGGCGTTTGCTCAGATTGGTCTTGGCCACTTCTGGGGGTGCTTCAGCCCCATCGTCATCCGACTGAGCGAGTTCATCGTCCAGTTCCAATTGTTCTTTGCCAGTGCTCATAAGGTTCACTCCAGGCTAAGACTGCCGTTGGCGCTCCTTATAACGATAATCCATGAACGGGTAAAAAAGATTTTTTCAATCGACGGATCGAGAAAACCAATGGGCGCTCAATCGTCGGACGTTTTTTCCTTGTATTCGCACAGGTCTTCGATGCGGCAGCTGCCGCAACGTGGCTTGCGGGCCTGGCAAACATAGCGCCCATGCAGGATCAGCCAGTGGTGGGAGTCGAGCAGGTAGGGCTTGGGAACGAACTTCATCAGTTGCTTTTCCACCTCCACCACGTTTTTGCCACGGGCAATGCCGGTGCGGTTACTGACCCGGAAAATATGCGTGTCCACCGCCATGGTCAGCTGCCGAAACGCAGTGTTCAGCACCACGTTGGCGGTTTTTCGACCCACACCGGGGAGTGCTTCCAGTGCCTCTCGTGTCTGTGGCACTTCGCTGCCGTGCTGCTCTATCAGCAGGCGGCAGGTCTCGATGACATTTTTGGCCTTGCTGTTGTACAGGCCGATCGTCTTGATGTATTCCGACAATCCGCCGACACCCAAGGCATAGATCGCCTCCGGTGTATTGGCCACGGGATAGAGCTTGGCCGTGGCCTTGTTGACGCCGACGTCTGTGGACTGGGCAGACAGAATCACCGCAATCAGCAACTCGAACGGCGATGAATAGGCCAGTTCGGTTTTGGGCTCGGGGTTGTCCTCGTGAAACCGGCGGAAAATTTCCAGGCGTTTGGCGGCGTTCATGGGGCGCAATGCTCCTTGCGGGCAGTCAACGTAGACTTGAATAGAGGGGGGCGGCTCAGGCCTGAAGGGCCCAGACACACCAGCAGCAGGCTCGTCAGACGTCGCTTCGGGTCAGGTGTCATGGGCATCTACCTGGCGCTGCGCTTCATCCAAGCGCTGTTGCGCATCGGCCAACTGTTGGGGCGCTGCATGTTGATCTCTGGCCTGCTTCAACTCAGCCCGACGCATCGCCAGTTGGACCTTGGCGCGTTTCAGGTCGGCGTTGTTACGGGGCGGTAGGGGCGCTGCCGATGTGCTGCTCGCCTCAATGATGGCCAGGGACTGTTCCGATGCTTCGAACTGTTGTTGCAGCGCGATCAACTGCGACTGTTGCTCAAAGGTCGGCGGATGACCAAAGGCCTTCAGAGACTTGAGTAACTGGGCGCGGCTCATTGCGACGTTGATCTTGGCTTTTTTGACCGCCGTCTCCCTGGCCGCCTGTGCCTCGTCGAGTTGAACGGGCGCCTGTGCAGGCGAACGCTTGGCCCTGGCGATACGCTCAGCCAATGTGTGTTGTTCTTCTCGCTGCAAGCGCGCGTTACGTTGCTCAAAGCGCCGTCTTGCCCGGTTGCGCTTAACCTCGCGCTCGCGGCGCTGCTCGTCGCTCACCGCCAAGCCTCCCACAATTGGCAGCACTGTCACGGGCGGGCGCATCTCGATGCAATCCACAGGGCAGGGCGCGACACACAGGTCGCAGCCCGTGCATTCGTCGGTAATCACCGTGTGCATCCACTTTGCCGCGCCGAGGATGGCATCCACAGGGCACGCCTGGATGCACTTTGTGCAGCCGATACATTCAGCCTCACGGATATACGCCACCTGTGCGGGCGCCTCGCCTCGGGTCGTGTCCAGCTTCAGTACTGGCACACCCAGCAGCTGCGACAATCCGCTGATGGTCTCCTGTCCGCCCGGCGGGCACTTGTTGATCGCCTCGCCCTGGGCAATACCCTCGGCGTATGGCTTGCAGCCCGGATGCCCGCATTTACCGCATTGGGTTTGCGGCAATAGCGCGTCGATACGTTGAATCAGATTCATGGGGTGATCATTGGCACGCCGGTTAAACAAACAGGACCCGATTATCCGGCAAGCACGAGAGGGGTACTAGCGCAAAAGCCCTGTCGCCGAGGCGGCAGGGCTGCCTTTGCAGGGTTTACTTGATGCGCTGACCCGGCTTGGCGCCACTGTCCGGGCTCAACAGGTAGATCTCTTCTCCGCCAGGACCGGCCGCCATCACCATGCCTTCGGAAATACCAAACTTCATTTTCCGTGGCTTGAGGTTGGCGATCATCATGGTCAGGCGGCCGTCGAGTTTGGACGGGTCCGGGTAAGCGCTCTTGATTCCCGAGAACACGTTACGTTGCTCGTCGCCGATATCCAGCGTCAGGCGCAGCAGCTTGTCCGCACCCTCCACGGCTTCTGCCTTGACGATCAGTGCCACACGCAGGTCCACGGCCGCGAAGGCGTCGAACTCGATTTCCGGGGAGAGCGGGTCCTTCGCCAGTTCGCCATTGCCGGCAGGCGCTGACTCGCCGGTGTCCGTCTGGCTGGCGGCCAGGTCTTCTTTCGAAGCGTCGGTCATCGCCTGGACTTTGACCGGGTCGATACGGGTCATCAACGGTTTGAACTCGTTCAACTGATGGTTGCTGAGCAACGTGGTGTGGTCGTTCCAAGTCAGCGGCGCGACATTGAGGAACGCCTCGGCGTCGGCGGCCAGCAAAGGCAGCACTGGCTTGAGGAAGATCACCAACTGGCGGAACAGGTTGACGCCGGTGGCGCAGATCGCCTGAACCTCGGCCTGCTTGCCTTCCTGCTTGTTCAGTGACCACGGCGCCTTGTCGGCGATCCAGGCGTTGGCGCGATCGGCCAGGCCCATGATCTCGCGCATGGCGCGGGCGAAGTCGCGCGCTTCGTAGGCGTCGGCGATGCTTGGCGCGGCGGCCAGGAACGCGTCAGTCAGCTCCGGCGCGGCGTTTTCAGCGACCAGCACACCGGCGTTGCCCTTGTGGATGAACCCGGCACAACGGCTGGCAATGTTGACGACTTTACCCACGAGGTCCGAGTTGACCTTCTGTACGAAGTCTTCCAGGTTCAGGTCCAGGTCGTCGACGCCGCGGCCCAGCTTGGACGCGTAGTAGTAACGCAGGTATTCCGGCGACAGGTGGTCCAGGTAGGTGCGCGCCTTGATAAAGGTGCCACGGGACTTGGACATCTTCTGGCCGTTGACCGTCAGGTAGCCGTGCACGTTGATGCCGGTCGGCTTGCGGTAGCCCGAGCCTTCGAGCATGGCGGGCCAGAACAGCGCGTGAAAGTTGACGATGTCCTTGCCGATGAAGTGGTACAGCTCGGCGGTGGAATCCTTGCCCCAGAACGCGTCGAAGTCCAGCTCCGGGGTACGGTCGCACAGGTTCTTGAAGCTGGCCATATAGCCGATTGGCGCGTCCAGCCACACGTAGAAGTACTTGCCTGGCTCGCCCGGGATCTCGAAGCCAAAGTACGGCGCATCGCGGGAAATGTCCCACTGTTGCAGGCCGGCGTCCAGCCATTCGGCGATCTTGTTGGCGACGGCGTCCTGCAGGGTGCCGCTGCGGGTCCAGGTTTGCAGCATCTGCTGGAAATCCGGGAGTTTGAAGAAGAAGTGCTGGGAATCCTTGAGCACCGGGGTGGCACCGGAAATCGCCGACTTCGGATCCTTCAGGTCTGTCGGCGCGTAAGTCGCACCGCATTTTTCGCAATTGTCGCCGTATTGGTCTTCGGTGCCGCATTTCGGGCAGGTGCCCTTGATGAAGCGGTCGGCCAGGAACATTTTCTTTTCCGGGTCGAAATACTGCGTGATCGAGCGCTGGGCAATGTGCCCGGCGTCTCGCAGCTTGAGGTAGATCTGGCTCGACAGCTCACGGTTTTCTTCGGCGTGAGTGGAGTGGAAATTGTCGAAGTCCACCAGGAACTCGGCAAAGTCGGCGCTGTGTTCAGCCTGCACGTTGGCGATCAGTTGTTCCGGGGTGATGCCTTCCTTTTCTGCGCGCAGCATGATGGCCGATCCGTGGGCGTCGTCCGCGCAGACATAAATGCACTGGTTGCCGCGATGCTTCTGGAAGCGCACCCACATATCGGTCTGGATGTACTCAAGCATATGGCCAAGATGGATGGAACCATTGGCATAGGGCAGGGCGCTGGTGACGAGGATCTTGCGTGGCTCGGACATGGGGCTCGGCTACTTGATGAAACGGAGGTCGGCCACTATAAAGCGCCGGGAAATTTATTTCACCCCGTGGCGCCGCTTCAGCAACCTCCCAACCTGCAAAAGCATGCCGCTCGGCGGCTGGAACGGGTAGGATAGCCGCCTGTTTCAGTCAGTCTTTTTCGGGAGTAGCCCATGAGCGCCGTGAATCGCGCAGCGGTGGAAGCCGTTCTTCGCCAGTACACCGACCCCTATTTGAACCAGGATCCGGTCAGTGCCGGCTGCGTGCGTGCCATCGAGGTCCAGGGTGATCAGGTGTCGGTGCAGTTGGAACTGGGGTACGCCGCCGGTCTGTTCAAGAACGGCTGGGCGCAGATGCTGCAAATGGCCATTGAAGGCCTGGACGGCGTGCGCTCTGCCAAGGTCGACATCCATTGCGTGATCGCATCGCACAAGGCCCAGGCGCAGATCCCAGGGCTGGCCAACGTCAAGAATGTCGTGGCCGTAGCTTCCGGCAAGGGCGGCGTGGGTAAATCCACCACGGCGGCCAATCTGGCGCTGGCCCTGGCCCGTGAAGGTGCGCGTGTGGGTATTCTCGACGCCGATATCTATGGGCCCAGCCAAGGCGTGATGTTCGGCATCGCCGAAGGCACGCGACCGAAGGTCAAGGACCAGAAGTGGTTCGTGCCCATCGAGTCGCTGGGTGTAGAAGTGATGTCCATGGCGTTCCTGACGGATGACAATACGCCCATGGTCTGGCGCGGGCCAATGGTCTCCGGCGCCTTGCTGCAGTTGGTCACCCAGACGGCCTGGGGCGATCTGGATTACCTGGTGATCGACATGCCGCCAGGCACCGGTGATATCCAACTGACCCTGGCACAGAAAGTCCCGGTGGCTGGTTCCGTGATCGTGACCACCCCGCAGGATCTGGCGCTGCTCGACGCGAAAAAAGGCATCGAGATGTTCCGCAAGGTCAACATCCCAGTGCTCGGCGTCGTGGAAAACATGGCGGTGCACATCTGTTCCAACTGCGGCCATGCCGAACATCTGTTTGGTGAAGGCGGCGGTGAGAAACTGGCCACCCAGTACGGTGTTGAATTGTTGGCCTCACTGCCGCTGTCGATGCTGATTCGTGAACAGGCTGATGGCGGTAAGCCAACGGTCATAGCTGAGCCCGACAGCCAGATCGCCATGATCTATCAGGAACTGGCCCGCCATGTGGGCGCGCGAATTATGCTGCAGGAAGCCGCTGCGCCAGCGATGCCGACGATTACCGTCAGCGACGATTAAAGCGAGTGGCGGTAAAAAAGCCTCGATGTGTCGGGGCTTTTTTGCGCCCGACAGCTAGGCAATGTAGGTGAGTTCCCCTATTACGCACTTGCCCGTGTAAGCATTGGCTTACTTTTTCGTAAGTGTTTGGGGCTTTTATTCGTTCGGAGCGTCTCAAAACTTCGAGATATTTTTCTATATCGTTGAAATATAACAACTATTTATGTCGTGTCTAGCTACTAAGCCCGTTGGAGCGTCGGTAGCATCCCGTTGAACTTCCCTTGGAACTCTCTAACATCAGTCCTGTGTCCACGGATTGACACAGCCATCACGGAGCGATGGCTCAGGGAACGTCGCAGGATGCGATTCATCAGGATGATGAAAAAGGAATACAGGGACTAGGGAAAAAATGTGGGCGGGTCATACCGCCCCTTTTTTCGCCTGTAGAAAAGTGAATGGGTCTTCCAGAACGCAAAAAAGGCCCTTGAAGGGCCTTTTTTCGTTGGGGTGCGGCGCTTTTAACGCTCTAGTTGCTCAACCTTGTTGGGTTTGCCATCCCATTCGGCGGCGTCCGGCAGCGGGTCTTTCTTTTCGGTGATGTTTGGCCAGATTTCAGCCAACTCAACGTTCAACTGAATGAACTGTTCCATACCTGCCGGGACTTCGTCCTCGGAGAAAATCGCGACGGCCGGGCATTCCGGTTCACACAGGGCGCAGTCGATGCACTCGTCCGGGTGGATAACCAGGAAGTTCGGGCCTTCGTAGAAGCAGTCCACCGGACACACTTCTACGCAATCGGTGTACTTGCACTTGATGCAGTTGTCGGTGACGACGAAGGTCATTTCTAATTCTCTCCTCAGGCGGCGGCAGCGAAACCCTTTGTGGCAGGGCTCGCGAGGTTCGGGAGCGATAGTCTGCAGGCCAGGCTAAGAGCCCGCAGCATCCCAAACCGCGCGAGAGTCTACCAGCTTGAACGCATCAGCGTTATATCCGAGTCTTCAGTGCATATAACATTTCAAGCGCTTTGCGTGGCGTCACGTCATCCAGATCAAGCTTTGCCAGCTCGTCCAGCACCGGATGGGGCAGGTTGGCGAACATATCGCTCTGATGTGGCGCAGCGGGTTTGCGGGTGGCCTTGGCCGGGCTGGCGACTACGTTTTCATGGGGCAACGCAGTGGTCTCAAGGCGGCTGAGGTGCTCGCGGGCGCGCAGGATCACGTCGTTCGGCACACCGGCCAGTTGTGCCACGGCCAGGCCGTAACTCTGGCTGGCCGGGCCTGGCAGCACATGGTGCAGGAAGACGATGCGCTCGTTGTGCTCCGTGGCATTGAGGTGCACGTTGGCCACCAGAGGCTCGCTTTCCGGCAACACGGTCAGCTCGAAGTAGTGGGTGGCAAACAAGGTATAGGCGCGCAGATGGGCCAACCGCTCGGCCGCCGCCCAGGCCAGGGACAGACCGTCGAATGTGCTGGTGCCGCGACCGACTTCGTCCATCAGCACCAGGCTGCGCTCGGTGGCGTTGTGCAGGATGTTGGCGGTTTCGCTCATTTCCACCATAAAGGTCGAACGCCCACCGGCCAGGTCATCGCTGGAGCCGATCCGGGTGAAAATCCGATCGACCAGGGACAGCTCGCAACTGGCTGCCGGCACAAAGCTGCCGATGTGCGCCAGCAACACGATCAACGCGGTCTGGCGCATGTAGGTGGATTTACCGCCCATGTTCGGACCTGTGATCACCAACATGCGGGTATCGTCGTCGAGCGAAAGGTCGTTGGCGACGAACGGCGTGGTCAGTACCTGCTCCACCACCGGGTGACGACCTTGCACGATCCGCATGCACGGCTCGCTGACGAATCGTGGGCAGTTCAGGTCAAGGTTCAACGCACGCTCGGCGAGGTTACTCAGCACATCCAGTTCCGACAGCGCCGCGGCGGTATCCTGCAGCGGTGCCAGTTGGCCGATCAAATCCTCCAGCAGCGCTTCATACAGCATCTTTTCCCGGGCCAGGGCGCGGCTCTTGGCCGACAGTGCCTTGTCTTCAAATTCTTTGAGCTCCGGCGTGATAAAGCGCTCGGCCCCTTTGAGGGTTTGCCGACGCTGATAATCAATCGGCGCCTGCTCGGCCTGCTTGCTTGGCAGCTCAATAAAGTAGCCGTGGACGCGGTTGTAACCGACCTTCAGGTTGGCCAGGCCGGTTCGGGCTTTTTCCCGGGCTTCCAGATCGATCAGGAACTGTCCGGCGTTTTCGCTCAGGGCTTGCAGCTCGTCCAGCTCAGTGTCGTAACCGGTCTTTAGAACGCCGCCATCACGGATGATCGCCGGCGGGTTGTCGATGATCGCTCTGGCCAGCAGGGTCGCCAGTTCCGGATAGGTGCTGGCGGTTGCCGCCAACTGTTGCAGGTGCGGCGCATCCAGCTCGGCCATCGCGCTTTGCAGTTGCGGCAGGGCACCGAGGGCATCGCGCAGGCGCGCCAGGTCACGAGGACGTGCGTTGCGCAGGCCGATCCGCGCCAGAATGCGCTCGATATCGCCGATTTCTTTCAACTGCGGCTGCAGGTTCTCAAAGCGGTAACCGTCCAGCAGGCAAGTAATAGACGACTGACGCGCTTGCAGCACGCTTAAATCACGCAGCGGACGGTTCAGCCAACGGGTCAGCAAGCGGCTGCCCATGGCGGTCTGGCAGCGATCCACCACCGATTGCAGGGTGTTATCGCGCCCGCCGGCGAGGTTGGTATCCAGCTCCAGGTTGCGACGGCTGGCGCCATCGAGCACCACGGTATCGTCCAGGCGCTCATGGCGCAGGCTGCGTAAATGCGGCAGGGCCGTGCGCTGGGTTTCCTTGGCGTAGCTGAGCAGGCAACCGGCGGCACCGATGGCCAGGGTCAGGGTTTCGCAACCGAAGCCCTTGAGGTCTTGCACCGAGAATTGCTGGCACAGGCTTTTCAGTGCCGAGTCACGCTCGAAATCCCACGGTGCGCGACGCTTTGTCCCACGGCGTTTTTCTGCCGGCAGGTCCTTGGGCCAATCATCCGGGATCATCAGCTCCACCGGATTGATCCGCTCCAGCTCCGCCAGCAGGTTCTCCCAGCCCTTGATTTCGAGCACGGTGAAGTTGCCGCTGGTGATATCCAGCACCGCGAGGCCAAACAAACGCTCATCACCCAACACCGCGGCGATCAGGTTATCGCGACGTTCATCCAGCAACGCCTCATCACTCACCGTGCCCGGCGTAATAATGCGCACCACCTGGCGTTCCACCGGGCCCTTGCTGGTGGCCGGATCGCCGATCTGCTCACAGATCACCACCGACTCACCCAGCTTGACCAACTTGGCCAGGTAGCCTTCCAGCGAATGGTAAGGAATCCCACACATCGGAATCGCCTGTCCCGCCGACTGCCCGCGCGCGGTCAGGGTGATATCCAGCAACTTGGCGGCCTTCTTCGCATCTTCATAGAAGATCTCGTAGAAGTCGCCCATGCGATAGAACATCAACTGATCAGGGTGCTGGTTTTTCAGGCGCCAGTACTGCTGCATCATGGGGGTGTGACTGGACAAGTCAGAAATTGCTTTATTCATCAGTTGTTTAGCGCTATCTGCTTAAGTGCGTGGGGCAAAAATGGGGCATTTCATCTTCTAAATTATCAATGAAAGGCTGGGGTGCCGGCACGGTTGGAAAGTGAGCGAGGAGGTTACCATAGGGCGGCGCTACGCTCACTCGTGGATACCAGAAGCAGGATGGTCAAACAAATGGCTGTGTGCTATCAAGGCTCAAATTTTTATCGAGCCAGGGACGAAAATGAGAGAGGCTTTTTCGCATCATTTTGCAACCGATCAGAATCGCAGAGTAAAGCTTTGGGAAAACTGTCTTTTTGTCTTTGATACTAATGTTCTCACAGGTATATATCGCCGCTCAGAAGAAGCGCGTGATGCGCAATATAAGCTGATGCGTGCGTTGGCTGATCGTTTGTGGATTCCGCATCGTGTTATTTATGAGTTTTTAGACAATCGTGCGAAAATTGTGCACGATCAGGCGCAGCTTTATGTGGCGAGTATTGCCGAGCTTCAAGGCATGTTGTCAGGTTTTGAAGTTGTGACGAAGCATCCGTTTTTATCTGCTGAAGTATATGGTGAATTTAATACCGTTTCTCAAAAGGTGCTTGCGGAGCTTGAGGCTAGTCGCCAATTTTACGATGGCCGTATCACTAATGATGATGTTAAGGATGTCTTGGCTGAAATTCTTGCTGGAAAAGTCGGGAGTGCATTTGCAGAGGAGCGGCTTGTCGAGATAGTTAAAGAGGGCGAGCAGCGATACGCACAGAATACACCACCTGGCTTTGAGGATAAAGGCAAGCATAAAGGGTCAACTATTACTGAAGAGATCCGGAAGCGATACGGCGACCTCATTATTTGGTATCAGGTTATTGAGAAAGCAAAGGAAGAGCAGCGCCCAGTTATCTTGGTTACTGGCGATCAGAAGCCCGATTGGTGGGCTGAGCAGTCAGGAAAAAAAACTGGGGCCTCTTCCTGAACTAATAGAAGAGTTTAATGCTTTAACGGGACAAGACTTTTATCTCTACAGTTATCATGGCTTTTTGAATTTTGCCAACGAATACCTTGATCAGAAGACTTCGGAGTCTGTTATTGAAGAAGTTCGAGAGGCGGCTTTTGATGATGCGGTCGCGTGGCAGCTTTTACACGATGATGGAACTACGGATGAGGAGTGGCAATCTGCAGGTTTTGAAGATGATAATCTCAGTCTTGGTCAGAACACCAACATCGACCCAAACATTATCTCCGCTCGGGTAGCCGCACAACAATCACTAGCGAGTTTGATTGCTGCACGACAGGCGTATCAGGGGTCGCTTTCTTTTAGAGGCCCAAATGATCCAAGAGAAGTGCGCAGAAGAAGGCGTGCTGCGGAAGATTTAGCGAAGCTCGATCTGCAAATTATTGATGAGCAGCGGCGTTTACATATTTTGAACTCTTTCATACATGGTGATGGAAGGTCCTAATTTTAATGTATTTGGTGGCGTTGCATGTTTGTCCATATGAGGTCTAGGGATAGTCTGAAGTAGGCCGCTATTTTTCGACTGCTGAGCCATAGGCGCTTTCAAAAAACGGCAGCCGTTCAAAACCGATCACGTCTGCCGCCTATTCCATCCATTTTTTCCGCTGAACGCTCCTCGCAGCAGCTATTTCCCTCATTACGGACGCACCTCTCCTGCGCTGGAGAGCAAATATCGACGCGCCATCCAAAGGTTCGACAGGGCGAACAGCGTCACCATCTGAGAAGTGTTTTTCACCAAGCCTCGGAAACGCACTTTCGTATAACCAAACTGACGCTTGATCACTCGAAATGGATGCTCAACCTTGGCGCGAACCTGGGCCTTGGCTTTCTCGATCTTGCGCATCGCTTTGTACAGCGCGCTGCGTTTACCGTGTTTTTTGTAGGTACTGCGCCGGGCTGCGATCTGCCAGATGACGTGGCGTCCCGCATGCTCTTCGCGCTTCTCGACACCGGTATAGCCTGCATCGGCGCAGACCACGTTCTCAGCACCGTGTAGCAGTTTGTCGACTTGGGTTATGTCCGCGACGTTGGCCGCAGTGATCACCACGCTGTGCACCAGCCCTGACTCATCGTCGACACCAATGTGAGCTTTGGCACCGAAGTAATACTGGTTACCTTTCTTGGTTTGATGCATCTCAGGGTCGCGTTTGCCGTCCTTGTTCTTGGTCGAACTGGGCGCATGAATCAGCGTGGCATCGACGATGGTGCCTTGTCGCAGCGACAAGCCACGGTCGCCCAGATAGCCATTGATCACGCCGAGAATACCAGCGGCCAACTCGTGCTTTTCCAGCAGGCGACGGAAGTTGAGGATGGTAGTTTCATCTGGGATCCGCTCCAGGCTCAGACCTGAAAACTGGCGCAAGATCGTCGTCTCGTACAGCGCTTCTTCCATCGCAGGATCGCTGTAACCGAACCAGTTCTGCATGAGATGAACCCGCAGCATCGCCATCAAAGGATAGGCCGGACGCCCCCCTTCGCCCGTCGGGTAATGAGGTTCGATCAGGGCAATCAAACCCTTCCAGGGTACGACACGATCCATCTCGATCAGGAACAATTCCTTGCGGGTCTGCTTGCGCTTACCGGCGTACTCGGCATCGGCGAAGGTCATTTGCTTCATTGAAAAGCTCGGCGATTGGTGTCCGGAGATTTTGCCAAATCAGGAAGTCTTTTTCAGGATTTCCCTAGAAAATAATTTTGCCGGGCCGCCGGAATATCATAATGGCACTAAAAACGTCGATCGTCTGCTTCTGGCCGTAAGTGGCCCGTCACAAATGGCGGCTAATGGGTGTGAGCTTGATCTTTAAACGCAATAGAAGGTCTAGATCGGCCCGCAGGCTTATCCGCGACCATTCCTGCGACAGTCGTTTCCGCATGAAGCCTATGTGGTGAGGTAGGACGTCACAATGTCTTCAAGCATGCCCACCAGTTCAGGATCCATGTAGCGGTAATCATCTGGAATATCGAGAGAGTGGAGCCGTTTGTGTTCAAGAAGGCGGGCGTATTCAGCCTGAAGACGATTAAGGTGTTTGCGTTCCATGACAAAGATCACATCAGCCCAGCGAATATCCGCTGGGCTGATAGGTTTACGTGCATTTGGACTGGTTCCAGCTGAACGGGCATTGAAGCCGGGACGACGGCGCCAGATCGCTTCCGCAGTAGGACTACGCCATTGGTTACGGCTACAGACGAACAGGAGGTTAGTCACTCTTGATCCAGTAGTTGACGGGTTGTGCGGATGGGATAGCTCATCCCGAGTTGGTGTGCTCTGTACAGTTTGGCTGCGCGGGTGTACATCAGTTTCCAATGCTTTTCTGGCTTGCACTCCAGCGGTCGAACCGTATTGTCGCCTCTGCATTTAAGGGCCTGCATACGTCTCCAGGCGCGGGTTCTTTTCATCGTTATATCCTCGTGAGTACCGGGTTCAGCAGCCGCAGTAATACGAGTTGGAAATATAGTAAACGTGAATCGATGCAGGGGCTAGATAGGTTGAGCGCTTGATACTAGCAGCAGCTAATGACTGTAGGCAGTCTCAGCGCCAAACGGCCGACTTCTGCCGGTGCCGAAAGGCTGCTCTGGGTCGGCTTCTGCCCCTCATTGTTGGCGCCGGCGCCGAATTGACCCAGTTGCCGAGATCTCAATGACCCGGGCAGACTCCCCGAGAACCACTACTTTTACTGGATTTGTGTTGACTTGAGGGTGGGTTAATCGCACGTCAGCACGTGGGTCAATTAAGCGTTGGCGTTACCAGGCTAGCCGGATTTTAGGGCAAAATTAGGGCAGAATCGGGGCCGCCGTTGGCCGCATTACGCCAAGGGTGAGGGGGGAGAACACCGTATTTTCTGGCCTGAAGCGGCCCGTAGGGGCGTAAGAAGGGGTTCGAATACCTGTCCACGCTCCACACACGCTACGTCCGAAATGACAGCGCTCGGCCCAAAGCAGCCTCTCGCGGTGAAGAGCTAAGGGCCTGAGTCGACCGCTAGATCAAGCTGCCCTCCCTTGTCTATATGAGAAGCTGTCGGCCAAGAAGCGTTCTACAAAGCGTCCCTGCTATTGAAATGCCGTTTGGAGTTGGATCAGTCACTTTCATGGCCCAGATACCTCGTATTGTTGGGGTTCATCTGAGAGGACCGGTTGTTTGTTGCAGCTTTGTGCGCAGAGTTATTAGGGTTCAGCGTATCGCTCCGATCATTATTGTTACGCGTTGTCAGATGCTCGTTGGGGTAATGGTCCGATGTCCCCAGGCCAACGACCACGCGCTTTTGCCAAGCAGGGTATTCACGCGCTGGCTTGCTAGCATCGAACAAGTAATTCCAGAAGTCGTACTTATCTCCGATGTCTAATGCAACGCCAGCCAGCATTGCTGTGGCGAACGGGTCTAGCTGGCAAAAGCAAGGGTTATCCGGGGTTGCGATTTCGCAGGCATGACGAATGAAAATTGGGGTCGGAGCACCTAACGCCTCGCACAGCTCAGAAACTGTATGCACTTGCTTGAGCTGCATGCTGCCCTTAGGCACTACCCAAGTGCACAGGTGACGGTGTTTGATTGGTAATAGGTGGGTATCTATAAGAGGGGGCTTAGCGGCGAGTTCGGTGACGCGTTTCCAGTTCGAATAGCCAGCCAGTGCAGCAACGTGGTCGAGCGCCGCAGCTAAAGGGAAACCAGAGGTGTTGCGATGAGACTTCGCTGCGCGTTTGAGTTTCTCGACAGCGGTCGCAGTGATATGAGGTTGGTCCATGCAGTGCTCCAAAAGTTGAAGCGGATCTATCCAGTGCCCACTGCCGAATTCCGCCAACTATGGAATCTACGCAAACCTTAAAAACTTCATCGTCCCGGCGAACCAGGTGAGCCAAGGTGGGCAGCATGCGCCGATGTGCGCATGACTGGGATAATACATCTCTGTACTGACTTTGCGCTACTAGCTCTTAGGCGGGTCTGAGAGGGGATGGATTTTTACCTATTCTCACGACCGTTACTGGCCCGAACGGTGAAAACACGTATGACCGAAAGTTACGTGTTCGCTGTCACTCCGAGGTCATTAGCACTGCGAGCGTCATCTTGACGAACTCCTGATTGCGATCAATCGCGACCAGCCGCGCTGTGTGCTAGCACCTGCTTGAAAATTGCTAAAAAGCGGGAAGATTCAGCTGATTAGTTTGTCCGGCTGGGGCGTTCTGAGTGCTACGCCCAAACATCATAGGACGGCGGGGGGGCCGAGCTCACAGTCGCATGCATGGGGCAAAAATGGGGCAAACCGTACGCCAATCTATGCCATCCAATGCCAATTATGCATTTATGCAATCATATGTGAACGGGCGGTTGGGCCAGCAACCACGGACTCATCCGTTAAAACCGCCCCCATACCCATACACAATGGGGGTGTGGGAGGACAGATCGGACGTGTTTTTACTCATTGGATAATTGGCAAATTCTTTAAAAGGTGTGTGACAAAAGGGGCGCTTGGCCCTGCTGATTGTGCGATGGCGGCAAGGTTAACACGCAAGGTCGGCGGTTCGCAGGTCTGCTAAAAGGCATGGCAAGTGCATAAATAATGCATGTTTAATGCAATTTAGCATTTGCCAGAGCTTAAAAGTCCCGTCACTATCCGCGCTATGCAAAAACGCAACGTTTCTATCGTCCTAAGAGAGCTGCTGGACCGCGACCGGATCTCCCCCACGGAGCTTCACCGGCGTACCGGCGTGCCTCAATCCACGCTGTCCCGGATCCTCAGCGGCAAGATCGTTGATCCATCGGACAAGCATATTTCGCGTATCGCCGAGTACTTCCGCGTCAGCACGGACCAACTGCGTGGGCGTGCGTCGCTCGGGGGGGCGCGCGAAGAAGGGCGTGACCCGATGCATTCGGAACTCAAGGACATAAGCCTGTGGGACGACGACACCCCCGTTAATGATGACGAGGTGTCGATCCCCTTTCTGCGCGAGGTTGAATTGGCTGCTGGATCAGGAAGATTCGTCATCGAGGAAAGCGAGAAGGCCAGCCTGCGTTTTGGAAAACGCAGCCTGCGGCATAACGGTGTGCAGTTCGACCAGGCCAAGTGTGTGACGGTCCGAGGCAACAGCATGTTGCCAGTGCTGCGCGATGGCGCGACGGTCGGGGTCAATGCTGGCAAGAGTGGGATTGGTGACATCGTCGATGGCGACCTGTATGCCATCAATCACAACGGCCAATTGCGAGTCAAACAGCTCTATCGCCTGCCTTCCGGGATACGCCTGCGCAGTTTCAATCGCGACGAACATCCGGACGAGGACTACAGCTTTCAGGAGATTCAGGATGAGCAGATCAGCATTCTTGGTCATGTGTTCTGGTGGGGTATGTACGCTCGCTAATCTTATTCTGTAAGACGAAGCCCGCTAACGAAGCGGGCTTTTTTTCGCCTGTAGAAAACACCAAACCCCACGCCGGCAAGGCTTTGAATGCATTCGTGCATTTTTAAGCAAAAATAAATGCATCAATGCATTGACTGTATATGCATACATGCATATTCTTCATCTCAAGCCGGCCAACAAGGTCTGGTGGAGGCGGCAAGGATGCTGTCGAGGAAGACAAGGAAGGCACGCAACATCGGCAAGGACGCCATCGAAGCGGTGGCAAGGATGCCAGGCAACACCGGCAAGGACGCCGACGCTCTTTAGTTGTACCGCTTCAAAAACAGGCAGCGATGAACCGGCCTTGACGGTTCAGAGGGTTGGCAACTGACCCGGGTGTGCAGCGTAAAGCACCAGAAGCAGTTATCCGGCAGACAGGGATCGTGGTCGGAAAAACATTGAGGAAAGGACCGTACCGCGCCAGTAGCGCCGAAAGTCCGAGGACATCATTACTGAAAAGCCCGGGCGACCGGGCTTTTTGGAATGACTACCTATCGAAGCCTGTGTAAATGAAAAAATGGACTATCTAGTGCTCAGCCAGGAGGCGTGACATGACAAATGAACAGCAAGCGTTAGCGGAAATGCCTATCTGGCTGGTCGTCGTATTGGCAGTGATCGGCGGGGTGTCGGGAGAAATGTGGCGTGCAGACAAAGAAGGCGCGCGGGGGTGGTCGCTGATCCGCCGCCTGGCCTTGCGGTCCGGGGCCTGCATGGTCTGCGGCGTTTCAGCCTTGATGCTGTGTTATGCCGCGGGCATGTCGATTTGGACGGCCGGTGCCATTGGTTGCCTGACCGCCATGGCCGGCGCCGATGTGGCTATCGGGCTTTACGAGCGCTGGGCGGCCAAGCGCATCGGGATCGCCGAAGGCTCCCGCCAGGATCCGCAGTAACTGTTGCAAGGATGCTACTCAAATGACGCTTATCGAAAAGCCATCTCAACTGCCTCACGCCATTGCTGAGGCGCTGCACGCCGTCTTTCCGGACCTGAAGGTCGGCAGTCACCGGGACTTCCAGAACGATGGGGTAAAAACTGGCGTGTTGGTCACGGTCGAAGGCAATGGCCCCGGGATTCGCTCCCGCGAAGGGCGCAAGGCGCATGCCTTGGCGATTTCGCTTACGGCCATGGTGGCGCAAGGGGCCTTGCCGTTTGAGGCCTGCGACCTGGCCAGCCAACTGATGGATCTGGTGCTGGATAACCGTTGGACTCTGCCTCAGGCCCAGTGCGATTTGCCGACGAATATTGTTGCCGCTCCGTCTTCGCAGGCTGCCGGAGAAAGGGACTACGACACCTGGACGGTTTCCTTCACTCAAACGCTCTACATCGGACCGGTGTTGCTCAACGACCCTACAGGCCAATCCCTGTTCGCCAGCACCTGGGACGTCTCGAACATCGATGACCCTGATCAATACAAGCCACTTGGGGAGTAGCCCATGTTCGATGCATTGCTGCGTATGCAATTGGGGCCGATCGTCGAGCGCCTGGCAGAAATGGAAGCCCAGCTCGAAGACCTGTACCGACGTGCTGAAAGCTTCTGCCGGATTGGCGTTTGCCAGCAGGTCGATGCCGCCAGCAACACCTGTAAGGTCAGCCACGGTGATTTGCTTACCCCGGCCATTCGCTTCTTCAACCCCAGCGCGGGTGCGCAGACCGAAACCCGCATTCCTTCGGTCGGCGAACAATGCCTGTTGCTCAACTATGGCGGTGGGGAAGGCGGCGCTCAATCCGTGGCGTTGTTCGGCCTCAACAGTAGCCTTTTTCCACCCGTTTCCAGTGTTGCCTCGCTGACCCGGCGACGCCATCAGGACGGCACGCAAAGCGACTACGACGACGCGAGCCACACCTTCAACTGGGTCAATGGCCCGACCACGTTCACCGGCTCTCGTGAACATGTCGAGGCCAAGGTCGGCGCCGCCAGCCTCACGATCAACGCTCAGGGCCTCACCCTGCAAATCGGCGGCACCGCCTTGGTACTGGATGCCAGCGGCGCGCACTTCAGCGGCCCGGTGGTGGACCACCAAGGTCGCGTCATCAGCCCCTGACAAGGACCTCCCATGATCGGCATCGATCGAAACACCGGGGCAGCCGTCGACGACTGGCTGCAATTTGTACAGCGTGCCACCCGAGCGCTGACCACCCCCCTGGGCACTCGCCAGAAGCGCCCGTTGTATGGCTCGCTGATCCCCCAACTGCTCGGCCAAAACCTCGGCGATGACCTGTTGATTCTCGCCCAGAGCCACGCTGCCCAGGCGTTTTATAACGTGCAGAACGGCATCGCCGATTTTCAACCCCAGGTCATCGTTGCTACCCGCCAGGGAGCCGGTTTGCTGTTGCGGTTCGCCGGCACCTGGAAAAACCGCCAACAATCCTTCGAGGTCGTGACATGAGCATGTTGATCCCAGGCCAGAACCAACTGGCGGAGCCGGCCCTCATTACCGTCGATGAATTCGAACCGTTATTGGCCGAATTCAAGGCGTTCGTCGTCGATTACGTCGCCACCCGAGCGCCCCAAAGCGCAATCAAACTCAAGGCCAGCCTCGACAATGAAAGCGAACTGCTGACCCTGGCCCTGGAAGCCTTTTGCGTGCGCCTGCAAACCCATGAACGCCAATACAACGCCCGCATCAAGCAGATGCTGGCCTGGTGGGCCACCGGCAGCAATCTGGATGCACGCCTGGCCGATATGGGCCTGGAGCGCCAAGTATTCGACCCCGGTGACCCGGCGGCTTTCCCACCGGTGCCGCCGACCCTGGAAAGCGACGACGACGCCCGTCTGCGCTACTACCTGGCGCCGCACGCCCCTGCGGCGGGCTCGCGCATGCAGTATCGCCGCGAGGTTTTCACCCTGGGGGAACGGCCGGCGGTGAAAGTGCAAAGCGCCACACCGGGCGTGGTGACCGTTACCTATACCTTCGATCCAGATGGTTACGCAGTGCAGGTCAAGGATGGCAACGGCCGGCGTACCGCGCCTGGTGAAGTCATGGTCACCGTGCTTTCTCGTGAGGGCGACGGTACGCCATCTGCGGATTTGCTTGACGGTGTTCGCCGACATTTCGCACGGCCGGATGTACGACCAGAGACCGATCTGGTGACCGTGCAAGGGGCGCAGATCCTGCGCTACAACATTCGCGTGGTCGCCAGGATCAATGCCGGCCCGGATTCGGGTTTGACTCAGGCCGCAGCCCAAGCGTTGCTGCGAAGCTACGCAGAGTCCTGTCATCGCCTGGAAGGGCGGGTGGATCCGAGCTGGATCGACTACGCCATCCACAGCGCCGGCGCGGCGCAGCTGCAAATCCTTGAACCGCTGGAGCCGATTGTCGGCACCGCGTTCCAGGCCCCGTATTGCACGGGTGTCGAGGTGGAGGTGCGTACGCTATGAGTAAACCTGAAACGAGTTTGTTGCCGGCCAACAGCTCACCGTTGGATAAAGCGTTGGATATGGGGTTTGGCACGTTGCTGGATCGGGTTGTACCGCCGTTTCCGGCGCTGATGAACCCGCTGCAAACGCCGACCGAGTTTCTTCCTTACCTGGCTGCAGATCGGGGTGTCAGCGAATGGGACGCCGACGCCAGCGAGACAGAAAAACGCCTGACCGTGGCCTTGTCCTGGCAGATCCAGCGCCAGGCGGGTACGCCCAAGGCGCTGAGTCATGCGGTGGAGTCGCTGGGCTTCACTCCCAACATCAGCGCCTGGTATCAGCAGCGGCCATTGGGCATGCCCTACACCTTTGATGTGCAGGCAATCATCGGGCGCTACTGGTCCAGTGGCGATCACAATCGGCTGATCCGCCGTGTCAATGCAGCGAAGAGTGAGCGGGATCAGGCGACGATCACCATCGTTCACGAAACCGAAGCTCAGCTTGCGTTCACGCAAGTTCTCCATCCGCCATTAATCGACGCAGAGCTGTATCTAAACGGTGCCTTGCCGGAATTGGCGCTGGTTGCTCGGCTTAACAGTGCCGGGGTTGCCCAGCACTGCACCATTAACGACTACGACCTCAGGGCGCAGCCATGACAGATGACATTACGCGCCTGGTGCGCTTCACCTCCAAGGGTTTGGATGAAGTGCTGCAGGCTAAAAATCAAGGTTTGAAGGGCGAAATCACCCACATCGGCGCCGGTACCGGCCGTTACAACCCAGACGGCACGGAAGTGGCCTTGCGCGACGAGCGCCAACGGGTCGCCATTGTGGATTACGAAGACCTGGGCGACCGCCAACTCAGGATGGCCGCGCTGTTTGATGGCGACGGTGAGTATGAGATTGGCGAGTTCGGGTTTTACCTCGCCAGCGGGACGTTGCTGGCGGTGTATTCCGTGGCAGGAAAGTTGCTGACGTATAAAGCGGCGGCGGCGCGGGTACTGCAGAAGTTCACGTTGGATGTTTCGCCGTTGCCGGCGGAGAGCGTGACGATTGTGGTGGGGAGTGAAAACTTGAATGTGTTGTTGGTCGATGAGTTGGCGACTTTGTCTGCCGCTAGTATCGACAATATGACCAGAGGGGTCGGGCTCTTGTTTCGAGTGATGGGGCTTGAGAATAAGAGCAGTACTTTGTAGCAGTAATATTTCTTGGTTCCTACCAACGAAATTTACTGTGGGATCAAAACAAACAAGGGGATTGTATTTTGAGTACAGAACAGCAGCTTGCCGCAGTTGTTAATGCAGCGAATAGTCTTACAAGTGTCGTCACTGGAAAAATTGGCGACATTGACAAAGCGATTGCAGAGGCTCGGCGCACCTATGATGAGCAATTGCTAGACCTTAAAAAGCGTTTGCCAAGGCTTGCGGTGACTAAAAATTTCAATTTGTATCCAAGTGCTGACGGAAAGTTGATCGATAACTGGGGCGTTCATGGCGAGGTTACCGGCAACAAGCTTCGTTCAATCACCACCACCTCTCAAGCTACTGGACGTCCTCAGGCAGATGTGGACTTTATGCTTCAAGTCCAAGCAGATGTGCGTGAGCAGTTTCCTGGTTTCGATATCAGAGCCAGTGAGTACTGGCGAACTATAGTAAACGTCTGGCAGTTGAAGTGGGCAACCGCGGACGTTAGTCCCTGGCTTGCGTTTCCTTATCCGGTTGACACGGCGCTTGCTAATGGAACAGGTGCGGTTCCGCTAAACTCCTATATCACCATGGGAGCTTTTGTCCGTGTCTTGGAGGGTTCGATTTCTGGGGCTTGGAGTATTGGGGCAGAAAAAGGTAAGTGGCGCTGGTGCTCGACGGTAGTTGCTCCCACTGAGTTGTTTGGTGCCTATTATCACCTCCACCCAATGCGGACTTCCGCCTCCGGTATCGTCGAAGTGATGTTGGCAGGCGCTTGCACGGGTGTTGTTACCAGTCCGAGCGACTGGGGAACTATGTTGGCTTTGAGTTAAGGAGGGATTATGAAACCAATTTTTGTACCTGCAGAACTTCATCCGCTCATCAAGTGGCAAGTCATTCGTAGCGCCCGTGACCAGGATTTGGCTACCAGTGATTATGCGGCGATGCCTGACTATCCAATGTTGGATGAAAGTAAAGTTGCCTTCTTGGCATACCGTCAAGGCCTGCGAGACATTCCGGATCAAGGGAGCGATCCTGACGCCGTTGTATGGCCATCCAAACCGAGCTTCCTGAAATAACCCACCGCGAAAGCGGTTTTTTTTCGCCTCCCCAAAGCCCCTCCCGCAGGGGCTTTGGCGTTTTCTACCCGGAGAATTCCACTCATGTCTGACCGCCAAACCTACACCGTCCTCATCCCATTCCCCACCGGCAACGGCCATTGGTCTACCGCTGGCGAGGAACTCGAACTGCTGGACGTCGAAGCATCCGCCCTGCGCACCGCCGGCCGTCTGGAACTGACCAGCGTCCTCAACTCCACCCCAAAGAAGGCTGAATAACCATGGCTGAGGTTTTGAACTTCGAGCACAACGGCATCACCGTCAATGCCACCGAATCCCCCGAGGCCATGGGTGGCCTGGGCGATAACGTGATCGGCCTGGTCGGCACCGCACCGAACGCCCATGCATCGATCCCGAAAAACGCGCCGTTCCGCATCAATAGCTTCACCACCCAGGCGCTGCTGGACCCTACCGGTACCGAGTCGGGCACCTTGTTCCAGGCGGTGTACCAGATTCTCAAAGTGGTGAAGGTGCCGGTCTACGTGGTGATCGTCGAAGAGGGCGCGACGGCGGCCGACACGATCAACAATGTGATCGGCGGCAACGACCCCGTCACCGGCCGTAAACTGGGCCTGGCGGCCCTGAGCAGTGTCCCGGAAGACCTGACCATCATCGGTGCCCCAGGCTTCACCGGCACCAAGGCCGTGGCCGGCGAGTTCGCCTCGTTCGGCAAACGTATCAAAGCCCGTGTGGTGCTGGATGGCAAGGACGCTTCGGTGGCCGACCAAGTGGCCTACAGTGGCGAACTGGGCGGTGCCGACCTCGGTTTCGACCGTTGCCTGCTGGTGCACAACATGCCGTCGGTGTATTCCAAGGCAGCGAAGAAAAACGTGTTCCTGTCGCCATCTTCGCTGGCCATCGCAGCCTTGGCCAAGGTCAAGCAGTGGGAAAGCCCGGGCAACCAGGTGACGTTCGCCGAGGACGTTTCCCGCGTGGTCGAGTACAACATCCTCGACACCTCCACCGAAGGCGACCTGCTCAACCGCTACGGCGTGAGCTACTACGCCCGCACCATCCTCGGCGGTTTCTCACTGCTGGGTAACCGTTCGATCACCGGCAAGTTCCTCAGCTATGTCGGTCTGGAAGATGCCATCAGCCGCAAGCTGGTCAAGGCCGGCCAGAAGGCCATGGCCAAGAACCTCACCAAGTCCTTCATGGACCAGGAGGTCAAGCGCATCAATGACTGGCTGCAAACCCTGGTCGCCGACGAAACCATCCCCGGCGGCAGCGTGTACCTGCACCCGGAATTGAACAGTGTCGAGAAGTACAAGAACGGCACCTGGTTCATTGTCATCGACTATGGCCGCTACGCGCCGAATGAACACATGGTTTATCAACTCAATGCCCGCGATGAAATCATCGAGCAGTTCCTGGAGGACGTTCTCTAATGTTTACCAACCGAGTCAGACAGGCCATTGCGGCCACCCTTCAAGGTCTGCCGTTGTCCGCGACCGTTGAGGAGTTCACTCCGCCGAAGATCGAGTTCGAGATGGAACCCATGTCCGGCGGCCGCTTCATCGCCGAGGAAATGGCCAAGAGTGGCAAGGTGCTCAACGCCACGTTGATCCTGCAAGGCGCAGGCCCGGAAATCATGCTGGCGCTGGGCGTGCGCCTGGGCGACGACATCCTGCTGAACGTGCGTGAAGCAGGCCAGGACCAGGACGGCAAGACCTACTTCACCTACCACACCGTCGGCGGCAGGCTCAAATCGCTGAGCGAAGGCAAGCTGAAGATGGGCGAGAAGGCCATCACCACGTTGGAGCTGTCGTGCCGCACCTACAACCGCCTGGAGAACGGCATTTCGGTGATCGACATTGACGTGCGCACCCAGAAGTTCGTGCTCAATGGCGTCGACATTCTGGGCGACGCCCGCCGCGCGGTGTTGATGCCGTAACCCCTCGGGGGCGGGCTCGCTCGCCCCCATACTTGATCAAGGAATTGCCCCATGGCCTGGATGCCACCGCTGCACCGCCTGCTGTCCCCGATTAGCGCTGACACCGGCGCGACGATCGAGCAGGTGCAACTCAAACCGCTGTACTACGCCGCGCAAAAAGACGCGCTGGCCCGGGCCGGTGATGACGAGGACGACCAGTTTTTCGAGCTGGCGAAACTCGCCACCGGCCTGTCGGAAAAAGAACTCGACCAACTCAAGCGCCCGGACTACGTCAGCATCGCCCAATACGTACACGAAATGTCTACGCGCCCGGCGTCGTTCTTCCTGCAAGCGCCCGAAGCTGCGACGCAAGACCAGCCCGTCGACCTGCTGTTGCCCCTTGACGCGGCCGGCCGCACCTGGACCGAACTGCCCCTGGAAATGCCTGCGCTGCGCGCCACCAAGGTGATGAAAAAACTCGCCACCAATAAAGAGCGCGCCGAGTTCATTACCGCCCACTGCACCGGCCTGATGATCCCAGACCTGGCCGGCCTGACGGTGCCCGACTGGACGGAACTGCAGGAGCGTATCGACGATTTTTTAAATCAACCGGCGGACTTCTTTCGGAGCGCGACATCGAAGTAATCCTCGATGTGGTGCCGCTGATTTACGCAGTCAATGAGGCGGAAATCCTCGACTGGAACGCCGGAAAAGCATTGCGCCGCTACGACATCGCGATCACTCGCCTTGGCGTTAAACAGGAGTAAGCGGGATGCAAGAGACTCAATTTGCGACCAGGCTCGCCCAGGAAGATAGGCGCTGGTTGATGGGCGATGCCGACCTCGGCAATGTGCTGGCGCCGTTCTACGCGGGCCTCGCCGCGCCTATGGGCCTGGATGCCGCGCCACCGCCGGAGCCCCAGTCGCAACTCAGCGCAGCGCTGGTCACTGTCAGTGTCGACCTCAATGCGTTAACACTGGAGCAAGTGCGGCTGCGCGAGACGCTGGAGACGCTTAACAGTACGTTGTTCATTAACGGTCATTCGCTGGAAACCAAGACGGTTGATGCCACGTCGATTCCTGAGAAAAACCAGCAAAAAGAGCCTGCTTCATCGACAGGCTCCTGGACGGATAAGGGCCTGGAGTACGGCGCGACTGCCGCGAAGTTTGTCGGGAAGGAACTGCTCACCAGTCTGTGGGATACGGCCAAAAGCAGAGTCTCTGGCAAAGCGGTGGATACCATCGCCAAGCGGTTTCCCAACGCCGGTAAGTGGCTTAAAAACGATAAAAGCAAGGACGGCTGCTGCCCCGCCTTACCTGTTCCAGGCCCGACCAGCCCCGGCATTTACCTGCCACCTGACTATCGCCGCACGGAAGAGAAAAAAACCTCTGGCAAAAAAACCGGAAAGCTTGGTACGTGGCTGCGAACCGCGTCGGACAGGTTGGGCAATGGCGCGGGGTACTCATCGCGGGTGGGCTTTCAGGCCGTAGCGACGACTCAAAGTGCCCTGAGCAGTGCTCAGCGTGTGAGCGGCAACGCAGGCAAACCACTCGGTTTGATCGACGCGTTGGAGCGGGGGCCGTTCGAGAGGCCGGGTGGTGCCGGTAGCCTGCCGCCCAAGCCCGTTCCGATCACAGTGTCCTTGCCACGCCCAACGCCTGCAGCGACTACGCCTCATGCCCCAACGTCCCGCCTGGCCGCTGCGATGACCCGGCTGGAGTCCACTGGCGCCGGCCGTCTTGGCCCGTTGAGGTACGCCGACGCGGCCTACGACGTTGTTCAAGGCCTGCGCACCGGCGATACCAAAGCCATTGCCTCCGGCCTCGGCGCTGCCGGCGGCACCTGGGCGGGCGCCTCGGCAGGCGCCGCCATCGGCACAATGATTTTCCCTGGCGTCGGCACCGCCGTAGGCGGTGTCATCGGTGGCTTGCTTGGCGGCGAGGCGGGCACCTGGCTGGGTGACAAGCTGTTCGGCTCAAACGATCGTCTGTCCGCGCCCAATGCCGTCAGCAAGGAACTCAACACCGCCCGCACCGAACACGTGCAGGTCACGATCGCCCCAAGCATCCAGATCACCGGCATTAACCCGGCCGATGCCCAGCAAGTCGTCAACCAGGTGATCCAGGCCCTGCAATTCCAATGCATGCCGATGGTCACCGACACCCTCGGCATCCGGCGCAACGCGGCACTGGCCGACCCACCAGGAGGTGATTGATGCGACAACAAATGGTATTGGGCGATTTTATTTTTGGCCTGTCCCGAGGCTTCGCGTATTCCACACTGGTGCGCAACAGCGATGGTGGCTGGGCCGACCTGACGATCATTGCCAGCAAGCCGCAGTCACGCCAGAACGGCCAGAAACTGGAAAAACTCACGTTCGGCGGCACGGCGATGCACGCCGTGGGCATGCAGCGCCTGGACGAACTGCGCGCCTTGCAAAACGCCCGGGCGCCGTTGCCGCTGGTCGATGGCATAGGCCGCAACTGGGGCCTGTGGCGGATCAATTCGGTGGTGGAAAACCAAAGTAATGTGATTGATGACGGCACCGCCATGGTTATGGCCTGGACCCTTGAACTGGAGGAATTCGTCAATGCGTAGAGTACGAAGTATTGCCGGTGATTCGGTCAACCTGCTGCTCTACCGCGAACTGGGCCGTTGCGATGATGCGGCGGAAGAAGCTCTCTGGCGGCTGAACTCCGAGCTTGCCGAATATGGCCCGGTGCTGCCGGCCGGCGTGTGGGTGGTCATCCCTGAACTGGCGACACGGCCCGCAGCCGTGCGTCCCGTTTCGGCCTGGGATTGAGGAGGCGGCATGGCACAGGGATTTACGCCCATCGTGGAGTTCTACGGCGCCAACGCGGCGCTGCTCAACCAACGCCTGATGCACTGGAGCCACACCGACGCCGCCGGCATCCAGACGGACCGACTGGAACTGACCCTTAATATCGAGGGTCTGGAAGGTCTGCCCAGCCTGAGCGGCAAGATCGGCCTGCGGGTCGGGTATCAGGAGTCGGGGCTGGTGGAAAAAGGCGAGTTTGTCATTACCCAGCGCACCCCGGTGTTGTTTCCCATGCGCTTGATGATAGTGGCGACGGCTGCGCCCTTCAGCGTGGCGGACGCCAGTGGCTATCGCCAGCGTCGCTCCGCCAGTTATGGGCCGACGACGCTGGGGGCATTGTTCCGGCAGATGGTCAGCCGCCACGGTTATTCACCGCGTGTGGCGCCTGCGCTGGACGGTATTGCGATTCCTCATATCGACCAGTCCAACGAAAGCGACATGGCGTTCATCACTCGCCTGGCCAAGTGTTATCGCGCAGTGACCAAGCCGATCAATGAACTGTATGTACTGGCTGAGGCCGGGCGGATCAACTCGCTCTCCGGCCGGTTGCTGCCGGAGGTGAAACTGTCTGTCACCGAGGATAACCGCCCCGGTGAATCCGCCTTCATCACCGCCAGGCTCGATGAAACATCCCGCTCGAAATACAAGGGCAGTCGCGTCACGTGGTGGGATGACGCCGGGGCTAGGCAGCATGTGGTGCAAGTCGGCACCGCGCCGTTCAAGACCCTGCGCCAGCGTTACCAGAACGAAGCGCAAGCGCGTGCCGTGGCTGAAGCGGAACTGCGCCGCGTCGAGCGTGAAGGCCAGACACTGATGATCGATTGCCCAGGCAACCCGCTGTTGGCCGCTGAAGGGCTTTTGCTGCTGGATGAGTCCTGGCCTTCCTATATGCAGGGGCGATGGTCGATCACCCAGGTGATCCATGTGGGCGACCCGGCAACGGGCTACCGCAGTTCGATCACGGCCGGTGGCTTGTCCATATAAAGACGTTTAAGAGTAAAGCCAATGGTGATTTCGCTCCCACAACTGCTTCAAGTGATGCCTGGAGCCCGCCCGAGAGCGGGCCTTTTTTTAACCGCTCTGAATGCGGCGTTTGTTCGGCACGACATAAACAGTCCCAAACGCACCGCCGCCTTCCTTGCCCAAATTGGCCATGAATCCGGCGAGCTGCGCTACGTACGCGAACTGGGCAGCGATCAATACCTGAGCAAATACGATACCGGCACCCTGGCCGCCCGCCTGGGCAACTCCCTCGAGGCCGACGGCGACGGTCAGCAGTATCGGGGCCGGGGGCTGATCCAGATTACCGGGCGTCGCAATTACTTGGCGTGCAGCCAGGCACTTTTTGGCGACGATCGTTTATTGCGGCAACCGGAACTGTTGGAGCAGCCCCAATGGGCGGCGGAGTCGGCGGCCTGGTTCTGGCAAAGCAATGGCCTGAACGAACTGGCGGACAAGGACCAGTTCACCGCCATCACCCGACGTATCAACGGCGGGCTCAATGGCCTGGAAAACCGCTTGCAGCTATGGGCACGGGCGAAGGCGGTGTTATGCGTTTCCTAGGGGCTTGGCGCCTGATTGGCGCTTGCTTGTTGGTGGTGCTGACTTGGCAGGTGCAGGCCTGGCGGTTGGGGGCGCAGATGGAGCGGCAATCAACGGCCCATGCCCAGGCGCTCAGTCAGCAAAGTCAGGCGGCCTTGCGTCAACAACAGGCCGAATACGACAAACGGCTGGCACTGGAGCAACAACTCAGCGCCAGCGACCAACAACATGCTCGGGAGTTAAGCGATGCCCAACGTCACCAGGCTGCTCTGCGCGACCGCCTGGCCACTGCTGATGTGCGGTTGTCAGTCCTTCTCGACGCCACCGAGCCCGGTGGTGTCGGTTCTATGCCCGCCACCGCCCCCGCCGGCGGCGTGGTTCATGCAGCCACGCGAGCCCGACTTGACCCGGCGCATGCTCAGCGAATTATCGGCATCACCGATGCCGGCGACGAAGGATTGATTGCACTGCGTGCTTGCCAGGCCTATGTGCGCGCAGTTGCCCGCTAATCTCTTGTTCCAGTCTGTCGCTTGCATGAGCGATTTGCTCCTGTAGGGTAGGCGAACGCCCACCCACTTCTGGAGACGAACGTGAAGGAAATCACTCAACTGGCTGCTGATCTGGGTCGCCGTTTACAGGTGCTCAATGCTCACGTCACCACCGCCGAGTCCTGTACCGGTGGCGGTATCGCGGAAGCCATCACGCGGATTCCTGGAAGTTCGGCCTGGTTCGAGGCGGGGTATGTCACCTATTCCAATCGACAGAAGACCCGGCAGTTGAATGTGCCGCAGGAACTGTTCGCCAAAGTGGGGGCGGTCAGCCAGGAAGTGGTGGAAGCGATGGTTCGCGGAGCCCAGGAAAACAGCCTGGCGCGATTTGCCGTGGCGGTCAGCGGAGTGGCGGGGCCGGATGGCGGTTCGCCGGATAAACCGGTGGGCACTGTGTGGCTGGCTTTTGGCGTGGGCGATGAGATCACGGCCGAGCGCCAGCACTTCCCCGGTAACCGCGACGAGGTCCGCCGACAAACGGTAAAGGCCGCCTTAGAGGGCTTGTTGCGACGAGCTGCAGCAGAAATAGAAAATCAGGGGTAGGCGATCTCTGATCTTTATGGAACAATACTGTCTACTTATACAGGTGTTGGCCGTCAGGCCTTATTGATTACGTGAGGACTTTAATGGACGACAACAAGAAGAAAGCCTTGGCTGCGGCCCTGGGTCAGATCGAACGTCAATTCGGCAAGGGTGCCGTAATGCGTATGGGCGATCACGACCGTCAGGCGATCCCGGCTATTTCCACTGGCTCTCTGGGTCTGGACATCGCGCTCGGCATTGGCGGCCTGCCAAAAGGCCGTATCGTTGAAATCTACGGTCCTGAATCTTCCGGTAAAACCACCCTGACCCTATCGGTGATTGCTCAGGCGCAAAAGATGGGCGCCACCTGCGCGTTCGTCGACGCCGAGCACGCGCTGGATCCTGAATACGCCGGCAAGCTGGGGGTCAACGTTGACGACCTGCTGGTGTCTCAGCCGGACACTGGTGAGCAGGCCCTGGAAATCACCGACATGCTGGTGCGCTCCAACGCCATTGACGTGATCGTGGTCGACTCCGTGGCTGCCCTGGTACCCAAGGCTGAAATCGAAGGCGAAATGGGTGACATGCACGTGGGCCTGCAAGCCCGTCTGATGTCCCAGGCGCTGCGTAAAATCACCGGCAACATCAAAAACGCCAACTGCCTGGTGATCTTCATCAACCAGATCCGTATGAAGATCGGCGTCATGTTCGGCAGCCCGGAAACCACCACAGGTGGTAACGCGCTGAAGTTCTACGCTTCGGTCCGTCTGGACATCCGCCGTACCGGCGCGGTGAAGGAAGGTGACGAGGTTGTTGGTAGCGAAACCCGTGTGAAGGTTGTGAAGAACAAAGTGGCTCCGCCATTCCGTCAGGCCGAGTTCCAGATTCTCTACGGTAAAGGTATCTACCTTAACGGCGAGATGATCGATCTGGGTGTACTGCACGGTTTCGTCGAAAAATCCGGTGCATGGTATGCCTACAACGGCAGCAAGATCGGTCAGGGCAAGGCCAACTCGGCCAAGTTCCTGGCGGATAACCCGGACATCGCTGCCACGCTTGAGAAGCAGATTCGCGACAAGCTGCTGACTCCTGCGCCAGACGTGAAGGCTGCCGCCAACCGCGAGCCGGTTGAAGAAGTTGAAGAAGCTGACACTGACATCTGAAGCAAACGATGACTGTTGTACTGGATACACTCGTCGCCGTTCGGCGCACTGCGATGGACCTGCTCGCTCGCCGCGAGCACGGTCGAGTCGAGTTGATGCGTAAACTGCGTCAGCGCGGCGCAGATCCGGAGATGATCGACACAGCCCTCGACCGCTTGACGGAAGAAGGGCTGCTGTCGGAATCCCGTTATCTTGAGAGCTTTGTCTCCTATCGCGCTCGGTCCGGTTACGGCCCGGCGCGAATTCGTGAAGAACTGAGCCAGCGTGGCTTGCAGCGCGCCGATATCGATCTAGCCCTGCGTGAGTGCGGTATCAGTTGGCAGTCACAGTTGGAAGACACTTGGCGTCGAAAATTTTCCGGCCACCTGCCTATCGATGCGAAGGAACGAGCCAAACAGGGTCGCTTCCTGAGTTATCGCGGATTTTCGATGGAGATGATCAACCGCTTGTTCAGCGGTCGAGACTTGGACGATTGAGCGGTGTGACAAAAACCAGATAGGTACTTGCCGTGGTAAGCGTGTGGGCTCTGTAGTGAGCGGGCTTGCCCCGCGCTGAGCTACGCAGCAGCCCCAATCCCGTCAATGCCGATCCAATTGAAACACCACAAAAAAGACCCGCTATGAAGATAGCGGGTCTTTTTTTGCTCAAACAATCAAACCGTCTCCGGCACCACCCGCTGCTGCAACTTCCCCTGAGCCTGCGCCCAGTTCTCAGGCAAGTTGATGTAATCCACCAACTCCCGCAATCGGCCCTGGTCCCGTCCATTGAAGTTGAACACCAATCGGGTCAAATGGCTGAACCTCGGCTCATCGTGTTCCTCACCGGTGTAGGCAAGTTGTTGAAACTCTCCGCTCAAGCGCAGGCTGGCAAACTCAGTCTGCAGGTGCTTAAGGGCCCGATCACTGAGCGCATGATTCATGCGCACCACAAACTCACGCTTGAGCCAGCGTGTGGAATGGAAATTGGCGTAGAACTGGTTGATCTCCTCAACCGCTTCTTCAGCGCTGTACACCAGACGCACCAGCTTGAGGTCTGTCGGCAGGATATAGCGGTTGGCCTCCAGCTGACTGCGAATAAAATCCAGCGCGCCTTGCCAGAAGCCGCCGCCCGGCGCGTCCAGCAGCACCACCGGTACCAGTGGACTCTTGCCGGTCTGGATCAGGGTCAATACTTCCAGTGCTTCATCCAGCGTGCCGAAGCCGCCGGGACACAACACCAGCGCATCGGCCTCCTTGACGAAGAACAGTTTGCGGGTAAAGAAGAAGTGGAAGGACAGCAGGTTCTCGGTGCCATCAATGGTCGGGTTGGCATGCTGTTCAAACGGCAAGGTGATATTGAATCCCAGGCTGTGCTCAAGCCCCGCGCCTTCGTGCGCTGCAGCCATGATGCCGCCGCCACCGCCGGTGATTACCATCAGGTCGGAGCGTGCCAGTGCGGCGCCTACTTCGCGGGCCAGGGCATACAGGGGACTTTCCAGCGGTGTCCGTGCCGAGCCGAATACTGTGACCTTGCGTCGCCCCCTGAACTGTTCGAGCACGCGGAAGGCATGGTCCAGCTCACGAATGGCTTGCAGGGTGATCTTGGCGTTCCAGCGGTCACGGTCGTCCTGGGCCATGCGCAGCACGGTGAGGATCATGTCACGGTACAGAGGGATATTCGCGCTACCGGGGGCGATCAACTGGAGTTGGGCTTCGACCTGCTGTGTGAGGTCGGTTCCGTGCTGCTCAAAATGCTGAAGCAGGCTCTCGTTCGGTTGGTAAGGCATTCAACGTCTCCTTTTTGCAGGGCCCGGGTCGCCGACTAAATTCGCCGGAGGCTACGACATTGCATGTGTCGCTGCTTGCCGCGGGGGGCAACCTTCTTTTGCCCTGAAAATGTTACAGAACAGCATGGAAAATGCTGTGAGTGAGCGGTTTGGATGACGATGATGATGGGCCGAAAAACCCTTGCCTGGCAACCGCTTATTGGTCGCTCAACAGGGAGTCTGGCTATAGAAGGGGAGTCAAAACGGCGGAGTGCGCGCCACCGGGCGGCAGCGCGCGATAATCAGGCAGCGGTTACTTTTTCTTCTTCGCCGCAGCCGGTGCGGGGCAATCGGCCTCTACAAACTTGACCGAGGCCACCGGACGGTTGGTCTTGTTCTCGGTGATGTCGTAGCGCATGACTGCGCCTTTAGCCATCAGCTCGCGGTAGCCCTTGTTCAGGCACACGCTCTGACCCAGTTGGAAATACACGGCCTTAGGGTTGGCGCGCATCTGTTCGGCGCGGTCGGGCAGCACGCTGAGGTGGTCGATCAGTTGCATGCCTTCAACGGTGTAGGCCACTTCCAGGGTTTTTTCGTCGATTTCCCGAGGCAGGTCCTTGTTGCTCTCTGCCGCGACGCTTTGCAGTTTCTTGTTCATTTGGGCCTCCAGCAGCGAGGCCGCCTGGGCGCCCATAGGCAAGACCAGCGCAAGTGCGACGGATGGGGCAACAAGACGCAGCATGGAACGCAGCATGAAACTCTCCTGATTCGGTTACTGGTGCATAGACCAGCCACTGCGCCGTGCGTTCAGTGGCGCGCAATTATAGGTGAGCCCTTGCCACTACAGCCAGGCGTATCGCTGGTAAACTGCGGCTACTTCAACCTTTCCTGAGTACCCCGTGTCGATTTCCATGTCCCTACGGCGCATCCAATGAGCCACGCCGTCTCCCGTCTGCGTACCCAGCGCCTGGCGCGCGCGATCAGGCCGTTCGTCAATCGCGGCTCCCGTGCCGAACGCTGCCCCGGCTGCCGTGTGATTCCCGAGTACTGCTTCTGCGCCTGGCGGCCCAAGGTCCAGGCTCGGTCCGCCATGTGCCTGCTGATGCATGATGTCGAGCCGATGAAACCCAGCAACACCGGCTGGCTGATCGCCGATGTCATCGAAGACACCACAGCGTTCGCGTGGTCGCGCACCGAGGTCGATCCCGAGTTGCTCACGTTGCTGGCTGATCCGCAATGGCAAGCCTATATCGTGTTCCCCGGCGAGTTCGTGTCCCCCGAGCGGGTGGTCAGCGAGGTCAACGTGGCGGAGGGCAGGCGTCCGCTGTTTATCTTGCTCGATGGCACCTGGAGTGAGGCGCGCAAGATGTTCCGCAAAAGCCCGTATCTGGAGCACCTGCCGGTGTTGAGCCTGGCGCCGGAGCAAATGTCGCGCTACAAGCTGCGTCGCTCCAAGCGCGATGACCATTTTTGCACCGCCGAAGTCGCCGCGCTGTGCCTGGAACTGGCCGCGGACGGTACCGCCAGCGAAGTGCTGGACGCTTACCTCGACGTCTTCAGCACCCATTACCTGGCCGCCAAGTTCCAGATGCCGTTGGATACGACTGACACCGTCCATACTCGACTCGCGCCCTATCTACCCACCGTCTAACCAGACGACGTTGGCATGATGGCACTGCAAACCCGCAACCCGCTAAACTGCCCTCGGGCGTAGTGCTTGACCCCCCAGGCTACGCTGGGCATGCTGGGCGCCGATTGGGGCTCAACCGTGAATTTTCGACGTCGTTCCAGGTGCTCTCGACGTCGAGCTTGCCCTGTGGCAATGGCTGCCTGGCCGTTGCCGTGTGTACTGGCGAACCCTGAACCCATCAGGGCTGCCATAAAAAACAGGATCATTTAATCAATGGCCACATACGAAATCCTGATAGCCGATGACCACCCACTGTTTCGCAGTGCGTTGCATCAGGCGGTGACGTTGGGCCTTGGCCCCGATGTCCGCCTGGTCGAAGTGGCCAGCATCGCCGAGCTGGAAGCCCGCCTCACCGAAAAATCCGACTGGGACCTGGTGCTGCTCGACCTGAACATGCCCGGTGCCTACGGTTTTTCGGGATTGGTGTTGTTGCGCGGGCAATACCCACAGATTCCCGTGGTGATGGTCTCGGCCCAGGAAGAAGCTGACGTGGTGGTGCGCTCCAAGGAGTTTGGCGCCAGCGGTTTCATTCCCAAGTCCAGCGCCATGGAAGATATTCAGAGCGCTGTGCGCAAAGTGTTGGACGGCGACGTGTCCTGGCCGCCCCAGGCGTTTGAACACATCAACGTGTCTGACGAAGCCAAGGCCGCCCGTGATGGCCTGGCCAGCCTGACACCGCAGCAATTCCGGGTATTGACCATGGTCTGCGAGGGCCTGTTGAACAAGCAGATCGCCTACGAGCTGAGCGTCTCGGAAGCGACCATCAAGGCCCACGTGACGGCAATTTTCCGCAAGCTGAATGTGCGTACGCGCACGCAGGCGGCGTTGCTTTTGCAACAACTTGAGTCAATTTCGCAGCATTAAGATGCCACCCATTCACGCTTTTTTGACTTGGCGTGATCTAGCTTCCCCACTCCTTTGGTTCAGTTGCCTACATCTATGTCGCCTTTCAAGGGTCAAACCGGTATCAAACGTATCTTCAATGCAGGGGGTTACTCCCTGGATGGCCTGCGCGCAGCGTTCACGGGCGAGGCAGCCTTCCGTCAGTTGGTGCTACTTAATGTCATCCTGATCCCGCTGAGTTTTTTCCTTAACGTCAGCCGGGTCGAGCGCGCTCTACTGATCGCGGTTTGCCTGTTGGCGCTGATCGTCGAGTTGCTCAACTCTGCCGTGGAAGCGGCGATCGACCGCATTTCGCTGGACCGCCACCCACTGTCGAAAAACGCCAAGGACATGGGCAGCGCCGCGCAATTCGTGGCACTGACCATGATCACCCTGGTGTGGGTCGTAATCCTTATCTAAACCTCAGGCGATGCTCGGCAGCACGATCTCGTCGCTGCGCTGAACCCCTGCGGTGAAGGTGCGGCACAGCTCCAGAAACTCGCGCATCGCCGAGGTCTGGTACTTCTGTTTATGCCAAATGAAGTAAAACTGCCGCGCCAGGTCCAGGTCCGGGGTTTCCACCGGCACCAGGCTGCCTCGGCGGAAGGCATCGCGCAGGGCCAGCCGTGAGATGCAACCAATGCCCAACCCGGACTCCACGGCGCGCTTGATCGCCTCGGTGTGCTCAAGCTCCAGGCGGATATTCAGCGCGCTGCGGTGATGGCGCATGGCTTGATCGAAGGTCAGTCGCGTGCCCGAGCCTTGTTCGCGCAGTATCCAGGCCTCATGGGTCAATTCATCCATCGTGGCCACGCCGCGTTTGGCCAGGTGGTGCTGCGGCGCGCAAAACACCACCAGCTCATCTTCTACCCAGGTTTGCACTTCGATGTCCGGGTGGCTGCAGTCGCCTTCGATTAGACCCAGATCAATTTCGTAATGCGCAACCTGGTGCACGATATTGGCAGTGTTCTGCACATGCAGCTTCACCTGACTCTCCGGGTGCTGCTGCATGAAACTGCCGATGAGCAGGGTGGCCAGGTAATTGCCGATGGTCAGGGTGGCGCCGACCGCCAGGGAGCCAAAGCCGGACTTGCCGTTGAGCAGGTCCTCAATTTCCTTGGCCTGGTCCAGCAGCGCCACCGCCTGGGGCAACAATTGGTGCCCTAGGGCGTTAAGGCTCAGGCGTTTACCGGCGCGGTCGAATAATTGGCAGCTGGATTGACGCTCCAGCTCAGTGATTGAGGTGCTGGCGGCGGATTGAGATAAGGCCAGAAGGCCAGCAGCGCGCGAGACGCTTTCCTGCTGGGCGACGGCGACGAAGACTTGCAGTTGACGGAGAGTAAATCGCATATCGATATAACCGATAACCCTTATCTTAATAATCCAGTTAACAGATATTGTCGCCGCCATTAGAATGCTGTGCAATTGCGCACTTCACCTCTGGCGCAGACCCATTTCCAGGAGTCCCCCGTACATGAGCAACATGAACCACGAGCGTGTCCTCAGTGTTCATCACTGGAACGACACTCTGTTCAGCTTCAAGTGCACCCGCGATCCGGGCCTGCGCTTCGAGAACGGTCAGTTCGTGATGATCGGCCTGCAACAGCCTAACGGCCGCCCGCTCATGCGCGCTTACTCCATTGCCAGCCCGAACTGGGAAGAGCATCTGGAGTTTTTCAGCATCAAGGTGCCCGATGGCCCGCTGACTTCCCAGTTGCAGCACTTGAAGGAAGGCGACGAGATCATCATCAGCAAAAAACCGACAGGCACCCTGGTGCTTGACGATTTGAAGCCGGGCAAGCACTTGTACCTGCTCAGCACGGGTACTGGCCTGGCGCCATTTATGAGCGTGATCCAGGACCCGGAGACGTACGAGCGTTTCGAAAAAGTGATCCTGTGCCACGGCGTGCGTTACGTCAACGAAGTCGCGTACCGCGAGTTCATCACCGAGCACCTGCCGCAGAACGAATTCTTTGGCGAGGCCCTGCGTGAAAAGTTGATCTACTACCCTACCGTGACCCGCGAGCCGTTCGAAAATGAAGGCCGCCTGACCGATCTGATGCGCAGCGGCAAACTGTTCAGCGACATCGGCCTGCCACCGATCAACCCCGAAGACGACCGCGCCATGCTGTGCGGCAGCCCAAGCATGTTGGATGAGACCAGCGAAGTGTTGAACAGCTTCGGCCTGAAAGTCTCGCCACGTATGCGTGAGCCGGGTGATTACTTGATCGAGCGTGCGTTCGTCGAGAAGTAAGGCTGAAAAAAACCGCGCTGCCCGAAAGGTCAGCGCGGTTTTTTTGTGCCTGTGATTTACTGCGCCGGAACCACTTCCAGCACACAAATCAGGCCTGCCTCAGGATAGTGCCAGCGCACATCCACATCCCAGAACTGCGCGCCATATTCGCGTTCAGGCCCAGGCGTCTGATACGCCGGCCTTGGGTCCTGCGCCAAGCACTGATCAATCAGCTCCACCAATGGCTCACCCAGACGCTGGGCATGGCCTTGCGCCTGTTGCAGCGCCGCCTTCAGCCACTGCACTGGAATCGGCTGCGGGGCGTCGCTGGCGATGCGGTTAGTGGCGCAGTCGACGATGTCGGCATACGGCACGTACGGCTTGATATCCAACACCGGCGTACCGTCGAGCAGGTCGATCCCGGAGATCCACAACCGGCCGGGCTCCACCTTGTCCAGCTTCACCACCGACTGGCCGATGCCGTTGGGTCGGTGGGTCGCACGGGTGGCAAACACGCCCATGGACGTATTGCCGCCCAGGCGGGGCGGGCGCACTTTGAGGCGCGGCTTGTCTTCCAGGGCCTGGTGGAACAGGAACAGCAGCCACACATGGCTGACCTGCTCCAGGCCTTGCACGGCTTCACCCTGGTCGAACGGCGCCACCAACTCCAGCACGCCCCGGGCGGCGGGCGCCAGTTGCGGCTGGCGTGGGATAGCGAACTTCTCCTTGAAACAGGAGCGCACGAAACCGACGGGCGAGACCTGATAACTCATGGTTTACGCACGAACCCGCAGGGTCAGACCCTTGAGGAAGTTACGCAGCAACTGGTCGCCACAGGTGCGGTAGTTGGTGTGGCCGAACTTACGAAACAGCGCGCTCAGCTCGGGCTTGGATACCGGGAACTCGGCAGCCTTGAGGATGGCGTGCATGTCGTCTTCTTTCAATTCGAAGGCCACGCGCAGTTTCTTGAGGATGATGTTATTGGTCACCGGGGTTTCGATTGGCTGCGGTGGACGGCTTTCGTCCTTGCCGCGCTTGAAGATCACCAGGCCGTCGAGAAAGTGCGCCATGACCTCATCCGGGCAGAACACAAAGCCTTCTTCCTCGTCTTTCTTGAGGTAGGTCAGCAGGTCTTCCTTGGTCACGTCCATGCCGCCGAGCTTGATGAGCTCAACCATCTTGTTGTCGCTGATGTCGAGCATGTAGCGCACGCTGCGCAGTACGTCGTTGTGAATCATGGTGGGCAATCCTGGTATTCAACTGAGGACGCCGCCCATCAGGCGGTGTCGAGAAAAGGGGAACGGCTTAGAACTTCTCTTTGCCGGACAGGTAACGCCATTGACCGACCGGCACTTTGCCGATGGACACGCCGCCGATACGGATGCGACGAATGGCCACGACCTTCAGGCCAACGGCTTCGCAGAACAGTGCGATCACACCGGGCTGCGGGTTTTTCAGCGCAAAACGCAGACGGTTTTCGTTCTGCCAGCTGGCTTTCACCGCCGGCAGCTCCTTACCTTTGTAGGTCAGGCCGTGATTCAGGCGGTTAAGGCCATGGGCAACCATGTCGCCCTCGACCTCCACAACGTATTCCTGCTCGATCTTGGCGGCATCGGCGGTCAACTTGCGCAGAATCTTCCAATCCTGGGTAAACACCAGCAGGCCGCTGGCCTTGGCTTGCAGGTCAGCACTGGCGGTCAGGCGCAGGAAGTGACCCTTGAGCGGGCGCTTGCTGAAGCGGTGTTCTTCGGACAGGGTGTCGGCGCTGATCGAGGCCATCGCCGTTTCGGCGTCCATACCCGCAGGCGCGTGCAGCAGGATGGTCACCGGCTCCGGCGCAGTGGCCTTGGCCTCGGGGTCGAGTTCGACCTTCTGGGTGGTGATCTTGAACTGCGGCTCGTCGATCACTTCACCGTCCACCGAGACCCAACCGCCCTCGATAAACAGCTCAGCCTCCCGACGGGAGCAACCGACCAGTTCGATAAGGCGTTTGGAGAGGCGTATGGGGTCAGTCATGACAAGGGCCGTAACAAAAGGGGGCGGCTATTGTACCTGTGTGGGCGCGGTTAATCCCGGCCCCATTTCATTTAGCCCTGTCGCGCCTGTTGCGGCACCTGGCGCAAACGCAGATGCAACAACGGATAAGGCTGGCCCAGGCCGTCATGCTCCGTGCGCCCGATCACCTCGAAGCCCTGCTTCAAGTAAAAGCCCAGGGCCTGGGGGTTCTGCTCATTAACGTCCAGCTCCTCGGCGTTCATGTGCTCGACTGCGTAGTTCAACAGTTGCTTGCCAAGGCCCTGGCCCCGGTGTTGCGGGTCGATGAACAGCATCTCCACCTTGCCCGCCACCACCCCGGCAAACCCGGTGATGCGCTGGCGTGAGTCCTTGGTGCAAATCAGCATCACGGCGTCGAGGTAGCGGGTCATCACCAGCTCTTTGAGCAACGCAATGTAACTGTCCGGCAAAAAGTCGTGGGTGGCCCGCACCGACGCCTCCCAGATCTGCGTCAACCGCGTGTAGTCGCTGGTTTTAGGTGTGTGGATAACCGAATGCTGACGCATGCCCGCAGCCCCTTCCTGTAAATGCCGCTGATGGGCAAAACAATAGACCTAAAAAAGCCCCGCATCTTGTCCAGAGGCAGGGCTTTTTGCATTTCTATAGTGGGTCAATCGCGTTTTTCGGCCCACAGGTCGTACTCGTCGGCGTCGGTCACGGTGCACCAGACCTTGTCACCCGGCTTCAAACCGCTGGCATCGTCGATAAATACGTTACCGTCGATTTCCGGTGCATCGAAGAAGCAACGGCCGACCGCGCCTTGCTCGTCGACTTCGTCGATCAGCACTTCGATTTCCTTGCCGATGCGCAGTTGCAGGCGCGCCGAGCTGATCGCCTGTTGATGCGCCATGAAACGCTCCCAACGGTCTTGCTTGACGTCATCCGGCACCACGGCCAGGTCCAGCAGGTTGGCGGGAGCGCCTTCCACCGGCGAGTACTGGAAGCAGCCGACGCGATCCAGTTGGGCCTCTGTCAGCCAGTCGAGCAGGTACTGGAAGTCTTCTTCGGTTTCGCCGGGGAAGCCGACGATGAAGGTCGAACGGATAATCAGCTCAGGGCAGATCTCGCGCCAGTTCTTGATACGCGCCAGGGTCTTGTCTTCGAACGCCGGGCGTTTCATGGCCTTGAGCACTTTCGGGCTGGCGTGCTGGAACGGGATGTCCAGGTACGGCAGGATCTTGCCGGCGGCCATCAACGGGATCAGCTCGTCCACGTGCGGGTACGGGTAGACATAGTGCAGGCGTACCCACACACCCAGGCTGCTCAAGGCTTCGCACAGTTCGGTCATGCGGGTTTTCACCGGTGCGCCGTTCCAGAAACCGGTGCGGTACTTCACGTCGACGCCGTAGGCGCTGGTGTCCTGGGAGATCACCAACAGCTCTTTCACGCCGGATTTGACCAGGCGTTGCGCCTCGTCCAGCACGTCGCCCACCGGACGGCTCACCAGCTTGCCGCGCATCGACGGGATGATGCAGAAGCTGCAGCTGTGGTTGCAGCCTTCGGAAATTTTCAGGTACGCGTAGTGGCGCGGCGTCAGCTTGATGCCTTGCGGCGGCACCAGGTCGATCAGCGGGTTGTGATCCTGACGCGGCGGCACCACGTCGTGCACGGCATTGACCACCTGCTCGTACTGCTGCGGGCCGGTCACGGCCAGCACGCTTGGATGCACGTTGCGGATATTGCCTTCTTCCACGCCCATGCAGCCGGTCACGATGACCTTGCCGTTTTCCTTGATCGCTTCGCCGATCACTTCCAGGGACTCTGCCTTGGCCGAGTCGATAAAGCCGCAGGTGTTGACCACCACCACATCGGCGTCCTGGTAAGTGGAGACAACGTCATAGCCTTCCATACGCAGTTGCGTAAGGATGCGCTCGGAGTCGACCAGAGCCTTCGGGCAACCCAGGGAAACAAAGCCAACCTTTGGGTTGGCTTTTGCGATGGTGGTGGACATGTCTAACCTCGGTATTGAATGGCGCTGCCGATCGCGCACGACGAGGCAACGGACGGGCGCTTGGTGCGCCTCTGATCAAAAAGTGCGCAATTCTATCGACGGGCAACGCACTTGACCAGCTTTATGCAGGGAAATGCGACGAGTGCTGCGCTATGCTTCGCGCCGTTGCGCATGGGTAAAACCCCTGGGTCAATAAAACGTCTGTTACGAGAAGTAAAACAGCGCATGCTAGGGTCAGCTTAGTCGTGTTGTTTATAAGAGACCTCAGGTCAAAAGGGCAGGAGTGGTTGATGGGTCAGGCAAGTAGTCAGGCAGCAGGTGCCGAGCATGCAAACGCCAAGCCGATTGGCATGCTGGTGGCAGCGGTCGGGGTGGTTTATGGCGATATCGGGACCAGCCCGCTCTACACCCTTAAAGAGGTGTTCACCGGTGGTTATGGGGTGCAGGTCAATCATGACGGCGTGCTTGGGATTCTGGCGCTGATCTTCTGGTCGCTGATCTGGGTGGTGTCGATCAAGTACATGCTGTTCGTGCTGCGCGCTGACAACCAGGGCGAAGGCGGCATCATGGCGCTGACCGCGTTGGCACGACGGGCGGCGGGGGAGCGCAAGAAGTTGCGCAGCTTCCTGGTGGTGTGTGGCCTGTGCGGCGCGGCGCTGTTCTACGGCGACAGCATGATCACCCCGGCGATTTCCGTATTGTCGGCCATTGAAGGCTTGGAGCTGGCGTTCGACGGCCTGGACAAGTGGGTCGTGCCCATTGCCCTGGTGGTGCTGGTGGCGCTGTTTCTGATCCAGAAACACGGCACCGATCGCATCGGCAAGCTGTTCGGGCCGGTGATGGTCACCTGGTTCCTGGTACTGGGCGGCCTCGGGGTGTACGGCATTACCCTGCACCCTGAAGTGCTCAGCGCCCTGAACCCGATGTGGGCGGTGCGGTTCTTCGAGGCGCACCCTGGCATCGGTGTGGCGATTCTCGGCGCCGTGGTGCTGGCGTTGACCGGCGCCGAAGCCTTGTACGCCGACATGGGCCACTTCGGCCGCAAGCCCATTGCCCGCGCCTGGTTCATTCTGGTGCTGCCGGCCTTGGTGCTTAACTATTTCGGTCAGGGCGCGATGCTGCTCGGTGACCCGGAAGCCGCGCGCAACCCGTTCTACTTGTTGGCGCCAAGCTGGGCGCTGATCCCGTTGGTGGTGTTGTCGACCCTGGCCACGGTGATCGCGTCCCAGGCGGTGATTTCCGGCGCGTTCTCCTTGACGCGCCAGGCGATCCAGCTGGGTTACATCCCGCGCATGCACATCCAGCACACCTCCAGCGCCGAGCAGGGCCAAATCTATATCGGCGCGGTGAACTGGTCGCTGATGGTGGGTGTGATCCTGCTGGTCGTAGGCTTCGAGTCGTCCAACGCCCTGGCGTCGGCCTACGGCGTGGCGGTGACCGGCACCATGCTGATGACCACCATCCTGGTGTCGGCCGTGATGCTGCTGTTGTGGAAATGGCCACCGATACTGGCCGTGCCGGTGTTGCTCTGCTGCCTGCTGGTGGACGGGCTGTACTTCGCGGCCAACGTGCCGAAGATCATTCAGGGCGGCGCGTTCCCGGTACTGGCGGGCATCGTGTTGTTCGTGCTCATGACCACATGGAAGCGCGGCAAGCAATTGCTGGTGGACCGTCTCGACGAAGGCGGCCTGCCGTTGCCGATCTTTATCAGCAGTATCCGCGTGCAACCGCCCCATCGGGTGCAGGGCACGGCGGTGTTCCTCACCGCACGGCCGGATGCGGTGCCCCATGCGCTGTTGCACAACCTGCTGCATAACCAGGTGTTGCACGAGCAAGTGGTGCTGCTGACGGTGGTGTACGAAGACATCCCGCGTGTGCCCGCGTCGCGGCGCTTCGAGGTGGATTCCTACGGTGAGGGGTTCTTCCGCGTGATCCTGCACTTTGGCTTCACCGACGAACCGGACGTGCCCGAAGCGCTGAAGTTGTGTCATTTGGATGACCTGGATTTCAGCCCGATGCGCACCACCTACTTCCTCAGCCGCGAGACCGTGATCGCTTCGAAAATCGAAGGCATGGCGCGCTGGCGCGAAGCGTTGTTCGCCTTCATGTTGAAAAATGCCAATGGCAACCTGCGCTTCTTCAAACTCCCGGTGAACCGGGTGATCGAGCTGGGCACCCAGATCGAAATGTAACGCTGCGCTTCACGGGAGCCGGCAATCGGCTCCCGTATTCCTTCTGAACCCTGTGCAATCGATGGTTGTCGACTAGGCTCTAAGCACTGTTGAACAGTGCCCACAGAACCCAGAAGAGGTGCGCCATGAGTCAGCTGCTCGAACCCTATACCCTGCGCCAATTGACCCTGCTCAATCGCATTGCGGTCTCGCCGATGTGCCAATACTCAAGCGACGATGGCCTGGCCAATGACTGGCACCTGGTGCACCTCGGCAGCCGTGCCGTCGGTGGCGCCGGGCTGATTTTCACCGAAGCCACCGCCGTGGCTGCCGACGGCCGTATCACCGCCCAGGACCTGGGCCTGTGGAACGACCAACAGATCGAACCGCTGCAACGCATCACGCGGTTTATCGCGGCCCAGGGCGCGGTGGCGGGGATTCAACTGGCCCACGCCGGGCGCAAGGCCAGCACCCATCGGCCGTGGCTTGGCAAACACGGCAGCGTCAAGCCGGAGGACGGCGGCTGGGTGCCCGTGGGCCCATCGCCGATTGCCTTCGACCCACAGCACACCCAACCCAAACCACTGGACGAAGCGCAGATCCGCCAGGTGATCGCCGACTTCGTCGCCGCCGCCAAACGTGCGCTGACCGCCGGATTTAAAGTGGTGGAGATCCATGCGGCCCATGGTTATCTGTTGCATCAATTCCTGTCGCCCATCAGCAACCAGCGCCAGGATCGCTACGGCGGCTCGTTTGAAAACCGTATCCGCCTGGTGCTTGAGGTGACAGAAGCGGTGCGCGAAGTCTGGCCCCAGGAGCTGCCGCTGTTCGTGCGGGTGTCGGCCACCGACTGGGTGGAAGATGGCTGGAACCCCGACGAAACCGTGGAGCTGGCGCGCCGCCTGAAAGTCCTGGGCGTGGACCTGATCGACGTGTCCTCCGGTGGCACCGCCGCCAACGCCGAGATCCCCACCGGCCCCGGCTACCAGACGCGCTTTGCCGAACGTGTGCGCAAGGAGGCGGACATCGCCACCGGCACCGTGGGCATGATCACCGAGCCGGCCCAGGCCGAGCACATCCTGCGCACCTGCCAGGCCGATATCATCTTCCTGGCCCGTGAACTGCTGCGCGACCCGTACTGGCCGCTGCATGCCGACGATGACCTGGGCGGGCGCAAGGCTATCTGGCCGGCGCAGTACCAGCGGGCGACCCATCGCGATCAGCCGATTCATGAGTCTGACTTGCGCGATTGAGCCCTTCTCGCCAACCGTAAAACCCACCCTGATCCGGTGGGTTTTTTTGTACCTGGTCGTGGGATTTGGCTGTAGGTATTTGTTACCGAAGAAGTTTTTTAAGTGAATACTCTAAAAAAATCCCACACGTAACGAGATTGTTTCTACGCTTAGGTCAGGACTGGTTGCTGGCCCAGGGAGTCAGTCTTGTCCAGGGAGGCACAGGCTTCACGGGAGACAGTGGGGTCGTTGGGCGCTGTGAGTATTTGATCGAGATCAGGAGAAGCAGTCATGGCCAAGTCCTATGGTGTAGCGGGTGTGGTGGCGTCTTTTCTGGCCCGCAGGCTGTCCTTGTGTGGTCGCGGGTTAAGTGCGGATGAGGCCGAATTGCTCACGCAGTATCGCGCCCTGAACGAAAGCGATCAGGTGGCGATGCGATATTTGATGGGGGCGATGAAGAGTGTTTCGCGCTTCTGAAAGGCGCCGCAACCAATCGATAGGGGAGCGGGCAAGGCCGCTCCCCTATTCAGTGACGTATCAGGTGTACTTGCGCAGCTCCGGTGCCGGCGGGAAGTACTGATACAGCCAGGTCTCACTCAAAGTGCGGTCCTGGGTACGGATAAACAGGCGCAGCTCCACCGGTTCCACGCTGTCGCTGGTGGGGTACCAGTCGAACAGAATCCGATAGCCCTTGATGTTGTCCAGCACCAGCACGCTGAAGTCTTTGACCTCACCGTGGGAGCAGGTCACCACCGGCTCGATCCCGGTGCCGGCAGGCAGGCGATCCAGGCCGCCGCCCTTGAAGTCCACGGCGAAGCGACGTGCCCATACGTTCGGGTAATGCTCGCCCGGCGCCCAGCCTTCGGTAAAACCGCCCATGCCCGAACGGGTCGCGTCCACCTGCGCCAGCGGTGTGCTCACCGGCGGTAGAGCGCTCCAGTACAGCTTGTAGCCGTAGTTGAGCGAGTCGCCCGCGGCCACCGGTTTTTTCGGGGTCCAGAAGGCCACGATGTTGTCCAGGGTTTCGCCGGTGGTGGGGATTTCCAGCAGGTCGATCGAGCCTTCGCCCCAGGCGGTGGTTGGTTCAACCCACAGACTCGGACGCTTGCTGTACCAGTCCACGGTGTCCTGGTAACTGGCGAACTCGTGGTCGGTCTGCACCAGGCCGAAGCCTTTCGGGTCTTTGTCGGCAAATGCATTGAATTGCAGTTTGGCCGGGTTGTTCAGCGGACGGCAGATCCACTCGCCATTGCCACGCCACATCGCCAGACGGTCCGAGTCGTGGATTTGCGGGTGAATGGTGTCGCACATCCGCCGTTCATGGGTGCCACAGCTGAACATGCTGGTCATCGGCGCGATGCCCAGTTGTTCGATGCTGGTGCGCGCGTTGATATGCGCGTCGATGGCCATCACCACCTGGTTGGCCTGGCAATCGATGTCGAAGCGGTAGGCGCCGGTGGCACTCGGAGAGTCGAGCAGGGCGTAGACCACAAAGCGAGTGGCGTCCTTGTCCGGCGTTTCGAACCAGAACTGCGTGAAGTCCGGGAATTCCTCGCGTTTTTTCGCGTAGGTGTCGATGGCCAGGCCGCGGGCCGACAGGCCGTATTGACCGGTGGAGTCCACCGCGCGGAAATAGCTGGCGCCGAGAAACGACAGCACGTCATGGCGGTCCAGTTCCGGCGCTTTGAACAGTTTGAAACCGGAGAAACCCAAGTCGCCGGTCAACTGCTTGGTGTCGACAGTGGTTTTTTCATAATTGAACAGCGAAGGGCGGAAGTGCACTTCGCGGGCTTCACGGGTTTTCGGATCGACGCTGTGCATGCGCACCGGCGTCTTGAAACCCATGCCCACGTGGAAGAACTGCACGTCAAGTTGGCCGTTCAACTCTTTCCACAGCGAATGTTTGCCGTCGTAGCCGATGGCGTTGAAGTTCTGCGGGGTCATGGTTGCCAGGGTCGGCGGCAGCACCTGTTTGGTGTCTTTGTACGCGGTGCCGGCGAGGCTCTTGGCCTGGGCCTTGAGCGCGTCGAAGTCGAATGCTACAGCCTTACCATCGGCGGCGCGGTTCCCCGCCCAGGCCTGGGCGGCGAGCAGGCCGCTGGCCGACAAACCGGTGTAAGCCGCAATGGCCATGGACGCTTTGAGCAAATTCCTGCGGTGCATAGAGACAACCTGTCGTGAGCAAATCCCGCGCCGTTCCTGGCACGTAGCGGATCAGAAATTACGGTTCGGACATGCCTTCGACCAAACGCAACGGACATTAAACAGACGCCGGATAGCTTAAGCGGTTCGACCGTGTAGGAAAAATGATTGATAGCGGGGTGATGGCGTTGTAAATGCGACAAGACATTTCCGGGCCTGCACGTGACCCACAGTACGTAAAGATTATGAAGATCACATGTGGAAGGAGGCTCGCCCGCTCGCACCTTTAAACCGCAGTTCAGCCTGGTTCAGCGACCGCTCTGTAAGCCTCGTTTTCAGGGGCAGGGGACCGGCACCCAGCATGGGTGCCGGGAAGGCGCGCAATCAGTGCTTGAACATCACATGGCGAACCGTGGTGTAGTCCTCCAGCCCGTACATGGACATGTCTTTGCCATAGCCCGACAACTTCTGACCGCCATGGGGCATTTCGCTGACGAGCATAAAATGGGTGTTCACCCAGGTGCAGCCGTACTGCAAGCGTGCGGCCAGGCGATGGGCGCGGCCGACATCGGCGGTCCATACGGACGACGCCAGGCCGTAGTCCGAATCATTGGCCCAGCCCAGCACTTGGGTTTCGTCGGTGAACTTGGTCACCGACACCACGGGCCCGAACACCTCGCGGCGCACGATTTCGTCATCCTGCTGCGCGTCGGCCAATACGGTCGGCTCAAAGAAGAAGCCATTGCCTTCCACCGCCTTGCCGCCGGTAATCAGGCGGATATGCGGTTGCGCCACGGCACGTTCGACAAACCCGGCCACACGGTCGCGATGTTGCGCGGTAATCAGCGGGCCCAGTTCGGTGGACGGGTCATCCTGCAAGCCGTACTTGATGCTCGCCACGGCGGCGCCGAGTTTCTCGACGAACGCGTCGTAGATGTCGGCGTGCGCATAAATGCGGCAGGCGGCGGTGCAGTCCTGGCCGGCGTTATAGAAACCGAAGGTGCGAATGCCGTCCACGGCGGCGTCGATATCGGCGTCATTGAAGATGATCACCGGTGCCTTGCCGCCCAATTCCATGTGCATGCGCTTCACGCTGTCGGCGGTGCTGGAGATGATATTCGCCCCGGTGGCGATGGAGCCGGTCAGCGACACCATGCGCACCTTCGGATGGCTCACCAACGGGCTGCCCACCGTCGGCCCACGCCCGAATACCAGGTTGAGCACGCCCGCCGGGAAAATCTCTGAGGCCAGTTCCACCATGCGCAACGCGGTCAGCGGGGTTTGTTCCGACGGCTTGAGCACCACGGTATTACCGGCAGCCAGGGCCGGGGCGATTTTCCAGGCGACCATCATCAGCGGGTAGTTCCACGGCGCGATGGAGGCGATCACGCCCACCGGGTCGCGGCGGATCATCGACGTGTGGCCCGGCAGGTACTCGCCGCCGGCCGAGCCGCTCATGCAACGGCTGGCGCCGGCGAAGAAGCGGAACACGTCGGCAATCGCCGGGATCTCGTCATTCAACGCGGCGCTGTAAGGCTTGCCGCAGTTGTCCGACTCCAGCTTGGCCAGTTCTTCGCCGTGGGCTTCGATCGCATCCGCCAGCTTCAGCAGCAACAGCGAGCGATCCCTCGGTGCGGTCTGCGACCAGCCTTCGAAGGCCGCATCGGCGGCACGCACGGCGGCGTCGACCTGGGCTTCGCTGGCTTCGTTGATGTGCACCAGCACCCGGCCCAGCGCCGGGTTGAATACGGCCTGTGCCGGGCCTTCGCCGTCGACCAGTTGGCCGTTGATCAGCAGTTTGGTTTGCATAGCCATGTCCTCTTCAAACAATTATTTACCGCCACTACCGGCCACGCTTTCACCGCCGCGTGTCAGGTAATAGGCACCGAGAATCGGGAACATCGTAACCAGCATCACCAGCATTGCGACCACGTTGGTCACCGGCACATCCCGTGGGCGGCTGAGCTGGTTGAGCAGCCACAGCGGCAAGGTGCGCTCGTGGCCGGCGGTAAAGGTGGTGACGATGATTTCGTCGAACGACAGCGCAAACGCGAGCATGCCGCCGGCGAGCAGCGCCGAACCGAGGTTGGGCATGATGATGTAGCGAAAGGTCTGCCAGCCATCGGCGCCAAGGTCCATCGAGGCTTCGATCAGGCTGTGGGAGGTACGGCGCAAGCGCGCGATGACGTTGTTGTAGACGATCACCACGCAAAAGGTCGCGTGGCCAACGATGATCGTGAACATCCCAGGCTCGATGCCCAGGGTCTTGAACGTCGCCAGCAGGGCGATGCCGGTGATGATCCCTGGCAGTGCAATCGGCAGGATCAGCATCAGCGATACGCCTTGTTTGCCGAAAAACTCGCGGCGATACAACGCCGCCGACGCCAGTGTGCCGAGCACCATGGCGATCAACGTGGCGATGGCGGCGATCTGCAGCGACAGCTTGATCGACTCCAGCACGTCCGGCCGGGCGAAGGCCACGCTGAACCACTTCAGGGTGAAGCCCTGTGGCGGAAAGCTGAACGCCGCCTCTTCGGTGTTGAAGGCGTAGAGGAAGATGATCAGGATCGGGAAGTGCAAAAACACCAGGCCGCCCCAGGCTGCGATCTTTAGTCCCAGCGAAGATTTCTCAGAGTGCATCGAAGGCCCCCAGGCGTTTGACGATGGACAGATACACCGCGATCAGCACGATCGGCACCAGGGTGAACGCGGCGGCCATGGGCATATTGCCGATGGCGCCTTGTTGCGCGTAGACCATGCTGCCGACGAAGTAACCCGGTGGGCCCACCAGTTGCGGCACGATGAAATCGCCCAGGGTCAGCGAGAAGGTGAAGATGGAGCCGGCGGCAATCCCCGGCACCGACAGCGGCAGAATCACTTGCATGAACGTCTGGCGCGGCTTGGCGCCCAGGTCGGCGGAGGCCTGCAGCAACGAGGGCGGCAAACGCTCCAGCGAGGCCTGGATCGGCAGGATCATGAATGGCAGCCAGATGTAAACGAACACCATGAACCGTCCCAAATGCGAGGTGCTCAAGGTGCTGCCGCCCACGCCGGGAATGCCCAGCACGAACTGCAACACCGGTTCCAGGCCCAGGTGCTGCACGAACCATTGCGCCACGCCGCCCTTGGCCAGCAGCAAGGTCCAGGCATACGCCTTGACGATGTAGCTGGCCCACATCGGCATCATCACCGCGATATAGAAAAACGCCTTGGTCTTGCCCGTGGTGTAGCGCGCCATGTAGTAGGCAATCGGGAACGCCACGATGGCACTGGCGATCGACACCACAATCGCCATGCTCAAGGTGCGCAGGATGATGTCGAAGTTGGACGGCTGGAACAGCGCGGCGAAGTTGGCCAGGGTCAGGTCCGGCGTGACCGCCATGGTGAAGTCGTCGAAGGTATAGAAGCCTTGCCACAGCAGGGTCAGCAGCGAACCGAGGTAGATCGCGCCAAACCAGATCAACGGCGGTATCAGCAACATCGCCAGGTACAGGTTGGGCTTGCGGTACAGCAGGTTGGAAAACCTGCGCATCGGCGCGTGGGAATGGGCCAGGCTCATGTCACACCTCGCCTGCGTTGTCGGCCAGCGGTGTCATGGCTTGCCGCGCCCAGCGTGCGGTGATGGGCTGCCCGACCTGATGGCCACTGCTGATGTCCAGCCACTGGCTGTTGGCCTGGCTGATGGTCAGTGTCTGGCCGTTTTCCAGTTTCAGCTCGTAGCGGGTCGCGCTGCCCTGGTACTGGATGTCGTGCAGCAAACCGCTGACTTCCACGTCACCGGCCGCCAGCGGGCCCTCGGCGAAGCGCACGTGTTCCGGGCGGATCGAGAACGCCTGCGCGCTGCCGCTGAGGCGCTGGGCCAGTTCGCCGCGAATCACGTTGGAGGTGCCGACAAATTCCGCCACAAAGGTGGTGGCCGGTTTCATGTACAGGTTGCGCGGGGTGTCGACCTGCTCGATGCGACCTTTGTTGAACACCGCCACCCGGTCGGACATCGACAGCGCTTCGGTCTGGTCGTGGGTCACGAAGATAAAGGTGATGCCCAGTTGGCGCTGCAGCTTCTTCAGCTCGCTTTGCATCTGTTCGCGCAGTTTGAGGTCGAGGGCGCCCAGAGGCTCATCAAGCAGCAACACCCGGGGGCGATTGACCAGCGCGCGGGCCAGGGCCACGCGTTGGCGCTGGCCGCCGGACAATTGCACCGGCTTGCGCTCGCCGTAGCCGCCGAGGGCGACCATGGCCAGGGTTTCTTCGGCACGGCGCAGGCGCTCGGCCTTGCCCACGCCTTTGACCTTGAGGCCGTAGGCCACGTTGTCGCGCACGTTCATATGGGGGAACAGCGCGTAATCCTGGAATACGGTGTTTACATCACGTTGGTAAGGCGGCAAGCCGGCGGCTTCCTCGCCATGAATGCGGATCGAGCCTGCGCTCGGCTGTTCGAACCCGGCGATCAGGCGCAGGCAGGTGGTTTTGCCCGAGCCGGAAGGGCCGAGCATGGAAAAGAACTCGCCGTCCTGGATATCGATGGAAACCCGGTCAACGGCCTTCACTTCGCCGAACTGACGGGAAACGTGGGTGAACTGGACTGCAAGCGTCATGGTGCGGAGCTCCAAAAAGGCGCGGGTCGTCGCAGCGGCCCGGCCTGGACTTCTGAAAAATCAAAACATCTGTATGCGGTCATTGTGGGAGAGGGCCGATAGCGCGGGCTCAGAAACAGATGTGTTGGCTGACACTTCGCTATCGGGGGCAAGCCCTCCCACAGTGGGTTTATGTGGCCCGTGACATCTCAGCGCCCGCCCATGATCGCGATGTAGTCCTGGGTCCAGCGGCTGTACGGCACGAACTTGCCGCCCTCGGCCTGTGGCGTTTTCCAGAAGGCAATTTTCTCGAACTGATCGAAACCGTTGGTCTTGCAGCCTTCAGCACCCAGCAGCTCGCTTTCCTTGCACGCCGCAGGCACCGCCGGCAGCGAGCCGAACCAGGCGGCGACATCACCCTGGACCTTGGGCTGCAGCGACCAGTCCATCCACTTGTAGGCACAGTTGGGGTGCTTGGCTTCGCTGTGCAGCATGGTGGTGTCGGCCCAGCCGGTGGCGCCTTCTTTGGGGATGGTCGAGGCGATCGGCTGTTTCTCATTGATCAGCCCGTTGACCTGATACGGCCAGGCGCTGGAGGCCACCACGCCTTCGTTCTTGAAGTCGCTCATTTGCACGGTGGTGTCGTGCCAGTAGCGGTGGATCAACGGTTGCTGGGCGCGCAACAGGTCGAGCACGGCTTTGTACTGGGTTTCGGTCAACTCGTAGGGGCTCTGGATGCCCAACTCCGGTTGGGTGCTCTTGAGGTACAGCGCGGCATCGGCGATGTAGATCGGGCCGTCATAAGCCTGCACGCGGCCTTTGTTCGGCTTGCCGTCCGGCAGGTTCTGCGCGGTGAACAGCACGTTCCAACTGGTGGGCGCGGTCTTGAACACGTTGGTGTTGTACATCAACACGTTCGGCCCCCACTGGTATGGCGTGCCGTAGGTTTGCTGGCCCACCACGTACCACGGCGCGTCCTTAAGGCGCGGGTCGATGCCTTTCCAGTTGGGAATCAGCGCGGTGTTGATCGGTTGCACCCGTTTGCCCACGATCAAGCGCAGCGATGCGTCGCCCGATGCGGTAACCAGGTCATAGCCACCCTTGGCCATCAGACTGACCATTTCGTCAGAGGTGGCGGCGGTTTTCACGTTGACCTTGCAGCCGGTTTCCTTCTCGAAACCGGTGACCCAGTCGTAGGCCTTGTCGCTTTCGCCACGTTCGATATAACCGGGCCAGGCGACGATATCCAGTTGGCCTTCGCCAGCGCCTACCGCCTTGAGCGGTTCGGCGGCCTGAAGGCTGGCGCTGGCCAGCAGCGCGGTGGTCAAGGCACTGAGCAGTGCGGTCTTATGCGCGGACATGGGGGTTCCCTCTTCTTTAATTATGGTCGGGGCAGTGGGTGCAACCGGTGACGCATGAGCTTAGTTGTTGTTTTAAAGATGCTGGCCGTGGCGGGCCATGATGTGGCGCACCACGCTGTAGTCCTGTAGCGAATCGCTGGACAGATCTTTCCCATACCCCGAGCGTTTCAAACCGCCATGGGGCATTTCGCTGACCAGCATGAAATGGCTGTTGATCCAGGTGCAGCCGTACTGCAGGCGTGCTGCAACCTGCATGGCTTTGTCCAGGTTCTGGGTCCATACCGATGAGGCCAGGCCGTATTCAGAATCGTTGGCCCAGTCCACCGCCTGCGCCAACTCGTCGAAGCGGGTCACGGTGACGACCGGGCCGAACACTTCGCGCTGGACGATTTCATCCGTCTGTTTGCAGCCGGCCAGCAGCGTGGGCTGGTAATAGAAACCCGCTCCGGAATGCACGGCGGCCCCGGTCACCCGTTCAATATGCGGCTGGCCGAGGGCGCGTTCGACAAAGCTGGCCACACGGTCGCGCTGGCGCGTGCTGATCAGCGGGCCGAGTTCGTTGTCGGCGTCGCGTTTGCCGGCAAAGCGCAGGCTGCTCACCGCGGCGCCCAGTTCTGCGACCAACGTGTCGTGAATGCCGGCCTGGGCGTAGATGCGGCAGGCGGCCGTGCAGTCCTGGCCGGCGTTGTAATAACCATAAGTGCGCACGCCCTCGACTACCGCTTGCAGGTCGGCGTCATTACACACGATCACCGGCGCCTTGCCGCCCAGTTCCAGGTGGGTACGTTTGAGCGTCTTGGACGCGGCCTGCAGGATTTTTTGCCCGGTGACGATATCGCCGGTCAGCGAGACCATGCGCACTTTCGGGTGGCTGACCAGATGGCTGCCAACGCCTTCACCGCCGCCACACAGGATGTTGATCACCCCGCGCGGTAACAAGTCCTTCAGCACAGGCGCCAACGCGAGGATAGACAACGGGGTATGTTCCGACGGCTTGAACACCAACGTATTACCGGCGGCGAGGGCCGGGGCGATTTTCCAGGCGGCCATCATCAGCGGGTAATTCCACGGTGCAATGGATGCCACTACGCCAATCGGGTCGCGGCGCACCATGCTGGTGTAACCCGGCAGGTATTCGCCGCTGAGCTGGCCGGTCTGGCAACGCACGGCTCCGGCAAAAAAGCGGAACACATCGACCGTGGCGCTCAAGTCATCCTGGCGCGCCTGGTGCAGCGGTTTGCCGCAGTTCAGGGATTCGAGGCGGGCCAGGTAGTCGGCGTGTTTTTCGATGGCGTCGGCGATGCTCAACAAGATATTCGAGCGCTGCTGCGGTGTGGTCCGCGACCAGCCGGAGAACGCGCGGTGGGCGGCAAGGATGGCGCTTTCGACCTGCTCGGTGCTGGCCTCGGCGATCTGGGTGAGCACTTCACCGGTGGCCGGGTTGAGGATCGGCTCGACAAAGCCTTGGCCCTGGACCAGTTCGCCATCGATCAGCAACGCGGTGAGCAGCGGGGTGGGCGCGCCGGACATTTTTCGCGATCTCTTTTCTTGTGTGGTCATGGGCGTTCTCTTACAAGGCGCCTGACCTTCTCTCAGGGAATCAGCAGAGACTAGAGGTCAGGGGCGAGGTCAACAAATACTAAATACTGAATGCAGCATTCGATTAAATAGATGGCTTGCGTGGATGGGGTTGTTCCCGCGCCACGGTGAGGAACGGGTCCACCAAGGCAGGCCGCGCGGTGCCGCGGCGCCAGGCCAGGCCCACATCGAGGGTCTGGCTGAGGTCGGCGATCGGCCGCGCTTCAATAATGTCGCCTTCCAGGGACCACGGCCTGTAGGTCATGTCCGGCTGGATCGACACGCCCAGGCCTGCAGCCACCAGGCTGCGCACCGCCTCGGTCGAGGCCGTACGCAACGTGATGCGCGGTTGCAACCCTGCGCTGGTCCACAGACGTTGAGCGTTGTGGCCCATTTCGTCGACATTCAGCTGGATCAACGGCTCACGGGCCACATCGGCGAGGTTGATGCTGTCGTGTTCCAGCAGCGGATGTTGCGCCGGCAGCCAGAGGCGGTGGGGCGAGTGGGTCAGTACCTCGGTTTGCAGGGCGTGGCGGTCTTCCAGGTTGGAGAGGATGAGCACGCCCACGTCGATTTCACCGCTGACCAGCAAATGCTCGATGTACGGGCGCTCATCCTCCATTACGCGAATTTCGACATTGGGGTAAGCGCGCTGGAAACGGGTGAGCAAGTCCGCCAGGTAATAGCCGGCCACCAGGCTGGTGACGCCGATGATCAACTGCCCGGCCACTTGATCGGTGCTCTGCTGCAGGCTGCGCTTGGCATTGTCGACGGTGGCGAGAATCAAGTGCGCCTGGCGCAGAAACTGATGGCCCTGGTGGGTCAGGGTCATGCCCTTGGCGTGGCGATTGAACAGGTTGACGCCGATTTCCTGTTCCAGTTGCTGGATCGCCAGGGTCAGGGTGGACTGGGAGATAAACGCGGTTTGCGCGGCGGCAGAGATCGAGCCGGTCTCGGCCACGGCGATAAAGTGCCGGATTTGGCGCAGGGTCATCATGCTGGAATTACCCGTGGGGTATTTTTATCGATGCGTCCGAGTGTATATCGATTTAAGCGAATGGCCGTCGCAAGCTTCAGACTGCGGGTGTGGCGTTACATCTGGAAGCACTATAGATCAGGGCTTTTTGGCACTTAGTTTTACGCTGGAGGCCTATTGGTCCTATGAACCCAAGTGTCTGGAGGCTTTTATGAACACCCGTGGATTGCTCGATCAGTTGCTCAAGTCCGGCCAGGACATGTTGCAAAACAAGGCTGGCGGCCAAGGTAAGGGCCAGGACAAAGGCGCCTTGGGCGGCCTGCTCGGCGGTGGCGGGCTGGGCAGCCTGCTTGGCGGCGCAGGGGGAGGCGCCCTGGCGGCGGGTGCCATGGGGCTGCTGATGGGCAACAAGAAGGCGCGCAAATTTGGCGGCAAGGCCCTGACCTACGGCGGTTTGGCCGCATTGGGTGTCATCGCCTACAAGGCCTATGGCAACTGGCAGGCCAATCAGGCCAGCGCCCCCCAAGGCGAGCCGCAAACCATCGACCGCCTGCCGCCGGCTCAGGCCGAACTGCACAGCCAGGGCATCCTCAAGGCGCTGGTCGCGGCGGCCAAAGCCGACGGGCATGTGGACGAGCGTGAGCGCGAGCTGATCGAGGGCGAGTTCACCAAACTGGACAGCGACCGCGAACTGCACAACTGGCTGCACGCCGAACTCAATAAACCGCTGGACCCGGCCGACGTGGCGCGAGCCGCCGGCACGCCGGAAATGGCCGCCGAGATGTATATCGCCAGCGTGATGCTGGTGGACGAAGAGAACTTTATGGAGAAGGCGTATCTGGATGAATTGGCTCGTCAACTCAAGCTGGAGCCGGGCTTGAAGCTGGAGCTGGAAAAGCAAGTACGGCTTAACCAATAGGCGCGGGTGTACGCAAAACTTACGATGTGGCAGGGGGCTTGCTCCCGATGAGGGCGTGTCAGTGAGATTTGTTTAACTGACCTGCCGCCATCGGAAGCAAACCTACTTCCATAGTTGCATTGGCAACCGTCCAACAAGTACAGCGCCGTCCATTTCCAGCCCTCCGTGCGCAGCAGCCTTTAGTACGAACGCCATGCGTTGACCCATATCGGCAAGCTTAACGAAAGGCATTTTCTGTTCATGGATGTACCCAGGGTTTGCCTAAGCTCAGCTTGATGAGATAACGCTCTTCGTTGGGATGCCGGTCATCCTTGAATCGATTAACCACCATCATCAATTGGTATTTTTCACCAGCCTGCCAGTATGACGTTGCACCCTGATACACGTCCCTCAATCGGGCACGCCATTCGGGTGTGTCAACGAAGGGGGGATCGTATTCGACTCGGATGGGTATCCAGCCGCCCTTACGCCATTGCTCCTGTAAATCCGACATGACCTTTATTGTGTCGTCGAGCTGTAGCGGTTCGGTCTGGGGGGACATACTCAGATCTGCGACCCGCATGTCGTCGTATCTAATCATGAAGAAACGAGCCGTCGGGGTTATGAATCCATACTGGGAATCTATGAAGCGCAGGCGAGCATCAGATCTCGGTAATGTTCCCCAGTACTGTCCGGGAATAGCTGGACCAATATTTGCGCTGGAGCGCCGGCGCATATCTTCCCAGGGTTCGCCTAGCCTTAACGCTATTTCCGGCTCGTCCGAACCGAGGCGTATCGCTACCCATACGAGAAGTATGGCAACGATCAGCCCCAGTCCACCTTGTCGCCAACTTATCTGCAAGTTCCGACTCATCGAACGCCTTTACCGTCAGCGATATCTTCCAGCGCCTGTTCGATCTGATGTCGCTGAGTGCTATGTAGCAACTTGTCAAACTGTTCGGCGGCCTTCAGCACGAACGACATTCGTTGACCCATATCGGCAAGGTTAACCAAAGGGCATTTGCTGTTCATGGATGTACCCAGGGTTTGCCTAAGCTCAGCTTGATGAGATAACGCTCTTCGTTGGGATACCGGTCATCCTTGAATCGATTAACCACCATCATCAATTGGTATTTTTCACCAGCCTGCCAGTATGACGTTGCGCCCTGATACACGTCCCTCAATCTGGCACGCCATTCGGGTGTGTCAACGAAGGGGGGATCGTATTCGACTCGGATGGGTATCCACCCGCCCTTACGCCATTGCTCCTGTAAATCCAACATGACCTTTATTGTGTCGTCGAGCTGTAGCGGTTCGATTTGAGGGGACATGCGGACGTTGCGTACCAACTGATCATCGAAGCCTATCGTGAAGAAACGGGCCAGTGGGGTTGTGAATCCATATTGCGGATCAATGAAACGAAGGCGTGCATCGGTTTTTGGGATCCTGAACCAGTGGCGTCCGGGAATGGTTGAATCAATGCGTGCGCTGGAGCGTTGCCGCATGTTTTCCCAGGGCTCGCCAAGCGTCAGTGCGATTTCCGGTTCATCAGCAACGTGGTGTATTGCTACCCATGAGAGGAGTAGAGCAACCAACAATCCCAGTCCGCAACGGCGCCAACTTATCTGCAAGTTCCGACTCATCGAACGCCTTTACCGTCAGCGATATCTTCCAGCGCCTGTTCGATCTGATGTCGCTGAGGGCCATGTAGCAACTTGTCAAACTGTTCGGCGGCCTTCAGCACGAACGACATGCGTTGATTAATGTTGGCCAGGTTGGCAATGGGGTTGCTGCTGAATTCAATGGTTCGACCGTCATCAACAGGGATGCATTGATTGGCTAGCGTCAATTCAAGGGCTTGGGCGGTTCCGGACGGTATATCTGTAATGTAGGAGAGGTGGTTGCCACGCAGCAATACCACTAGATTGGGATCAGCGTACATTGTCGGTTGAAGGACATTTCTTTGTTCGTGGTCAGCTAAGTGCTCAACACTCTTGGCGATATCGCCTGTTTCAATCGCCTCGAAAGCTTGCAGGATTTCACCGTAGTTAGTACCGAACTCAAGTTTCTCGTGCCCAACCGGCCACAGCACTTGGGATTGATCATTCCCATAAATCCTCCTGCGTGACGGCAAGCATCTTGCCAGCAACTCCAACCCTCGCTCCTTATAAAACGCATGCAACGGAAACACATCCAAAAACAACGTGGTATTCCCCATCGCCATCATCTCGTACACATGCTGATAAAGCTGCTGCACGCTCGATAGCGGTTCGCCCTCTCGCCGCCAGTCAACATCAGGCATTGGATTATCGCGGGCGGCCTGTTCGTATTCGCGGCGCCGCTGCTCGTACTCCCGCAGCTTCGCCCGCCGTTCACGCTCCTCGGCGCTGAACAACCCCCACACCCCTTTGCGCGCGCTCCTCCTCAGTTGCTGCGCCGCCTCGTACTCCGCCTGAATTTTCTCGATGGCGTCAGCCGCATGCAGCAAGCCGCACCCCACCTGCTTGGATGCAAACGCCGCAAGGCCCGCCCACTGAAAACGGTTGTCGAGCCGCCAGAGCTGAGCGTAAGCAGAGTTGATCACGCGGTTGCGCTGCCTGGGATCGGCGATCAGCGTGCCGCCTGGCGCGACAATGTCTTCTGCCTGCTGCTGGTAGAAGCGCCAATTGCGTTCGCAGGAAGATTCGAGCATCTCGCTGAATGCTGGAGTGGTGGGCCGTGAGGCCGAGGTGGACGTGGTGCGAGGCATTGTCGCTGGAGCTTGCAATGGGGGCGATACAGGGGCGGCTTTGCTGTGTACCGAAGTGTCTTCGCGAGTAATGGTCTGATACCACTCCAACTGGTTGGCAATCAGGCGAGGGGCCGGGTCGCATTTGCACAAACAGAGATCATCCGAAAGCGCAACGTTTCGCCCATGTGCATTCATTTTAAGCCGCGGGTCGACACAAACGATGGCGCCTGCGGTCTGGCACACCGGGCAAAGCACCTGATGCCCTTCAAGGGCAATTTCTACCCCTTTGATGCCGAAGCTTTTCAAACCGTCGACCACTGTACCGCCAGCAGTGGTTTTGGCGCCTCGTGTAATTAAATAGCGTCGCATGCCAGAAATGTCTTTTTGTTAACTGGGACCAGCACGCTAGGGGAGGCGACAAGAACCGGGTAGTCGGACATTTCCTGGTGTGGTGTAGGGTGGTTCTGCAATCACCCTCCGGCGTTTTTTGTATTCTGCGAGCGCCCCTATAAAAACCGGTTGATTAATAAGGCCTTGCGCTCGGCTATACTCCCCTCCATTTGAATGGCCCTCCGAGGAATAACTGTGAAGAACTGGACCTTGCGCCAACGCATCCTGGCAAGTTTTGCGGTCATTATCGCCATCATGCTGTTAATGGTTGTGGTCTCCTATTCACGGTTGATGAAAATCGAATCCAGCCAGGAAGCCGTGCGTGACGACGCGGTGCCGGGGGTTTATCTGAGTTCGATGATCCGCAGCGCGTGGGTCGATAGCTATCTGATGACCATCGATATCATTGGTCTGCGTGACGAAAAAACCTTCACCGGCAGCGACAGGGCCGACTACAACTCCTTCGAAGCGCGCATTGAACAGCAGATGGCCAACTATGAGCACACGGTTCATAACCAGGCTGATCGCATGGAATTCGATAATTTCAAGGCCGCCCACCTCACCTATAACAAGGTGCTCAAGCAGGTGATCGAGCGCATCGAAGCCGACGACCTGGCAGCCGCGCGCCAGTTGCTCGAAGAGCAGTTGACGCCGATCTGGGTCGAAGGCCGCATGAAGCTCAATGACATCATCACCGAAAACAAAGCCGTGTCCGACAATGCGACGGCCGCCATCGACGAGGCGGTATCGTCTGCCAAAATCAGCATGTTCGTGTCGCTGGCCGTGGCCATCCTGGCCGCCGGCCTGTGCGGCCTGCTGCTGATGCGCACGATCATGGCGCCGATGCAGCGCATTGTCGAAATCCTCGACATCATGCGCACCGGTGACCTGAGCAAGCGCCTGAACCTTGCGCGCAAGGACGAATTCAACGCGGTGGAAACCGGCTTCAACGACATGATGACCGAGCTCACGGCCCTGGTGTCTCAGGCCCAGCGTTCGTCGGTGCAGGTCACAACCTCGGTGACCGAGATTGCCGCCACGTCCAAGCAGCAACAGGCCACCGCCACCGAAACTGCGGCGACCACCACCGAAATCGGCGCCACGTCGCGGGAAATCGCGGCAACCTCCAAAGACCTCGTGCGCACCATGACCGAAGTGTCCACCGCTGCCGATCAGGCATCGGTGGCCGCCGGCTCCGGCCAGCAGGGCCTGGCGCGCATGGAAGAAACCATGCATTCGGTGATGGGCGCCGCCGACCTGGTGAACGCCAAGCTGGCGATCCTTAATGAGAAGGCCAGCAACATCAATCAGGTGGTGGTGACCATCGTCAAGGTTGCCGACCAGACCAACCTGTTGTCCCTCAATGCGGCGATCGAGGCCGAAAAGGCCGGTGAATACGGTCGCGGTTTCGCCGTGGTCGCCACCGAAGTACGGCGCCTGGCCGACCAGACCGCCGTGGCGACCTACGACATCGAACAGATGGTGCGCGAAATCCAGTCAGCGGTTTCGGCGGGCGTGATGGGCATGGACAAGTTTTCTGAGGAGGTGCGCCGCGGCATGTTCGAGGTGCAGCAAGTGGGCGAGCAACTGTCGCAGATCATCCATCAGGTGCAGGCCCTGGCGCCTCGGGTGTTGATGGTCAACGAAGGCATGCAGGCCCAGGCCACCGGCGCCGAGCAGATCAACCATGCCCTGGTGCAACTGGGCGATGCCAGCAGTCAGACCGTGGAGTCACTGCGCCAGGCCAGCTTTGCGATCGATGAGCTGAGTCAGGTGGCGGTCGGTCTGCGCGGCGGCGTATCGCGTTTCAAAGTCTGATGAGCGACCTGGCGGCTAGACGCGGCGCCGTGCCGGCAGCGAAAAAGGCATTGTTCCTGGTGTTTCATATCGGCAGCGAACGTTATGCCGTGAAGGCCACCGAAGTGGCCGAGGTGCTGCCGTGCCTGCCGCTCAAGCCGATTGCTCATGCGCCGCATTGGGTGGCGGGCATCTTTGCCCATCGCGGGGCGATGGTGCCGGTGATCGACCTCAGCGCCTTGACCTTCGGCACGGCCGCCCAGGCCCGCACCAGCACCCGGCTGGTATTGGTCAATTACCAGCCGCATCCCTGGAGCGAGGCGCGCCGGCTGGGGTTGATCCTGGAACAGGCCACCGACACCCTGCGTTGCGACCCGGCGGACTTTCAGCCCTATGGCCTGGATAACCGTGACGCGCGCTACCTGGGGCCGGTGCGCGAAGACGCATTGGGCCTGATGCAGTGGATCGGCGTGAACGACGTGCTGACCGATGACGTACGCGCGCTGTTATTTTCTGACGAGCTGAGCGTATGAGTAACGACCCGCGCTTCTTTGCCTTCTTGAAAGAACGTATCGGCCTGGATGTCGCGTCGGTTGGCGAGGCCATCATCGAGCGCGCGGTGCGCCAGCGCAGCCAGGCGGTGCAGGCGCACAGCGCCGGTGAATACTGGCAGCACCTGCAAAGCTCCCACGATGAGCAGCAGGCGCTGATCGAAGCGGTGATCGTCCCCGAAACCTGGTTTTTCCGTTACCCCGAATCCTTTGCGACCCTGGCCCGACTGGCCAAGGCGCGCCTGGCCGAGATCAATCAGATGCGTGCGCTGCGCATCCTCAGCCTGCCGTGCTCCACCGGCGAAGAACCCTATTCGATCGCCATGGCCTTGCTGGATGCAGGCATTGCGCCGCATCAGTTCAAGGTGCTGGGCCTGGACGTCAGCCCGCTGTCGGTGGAGCGCGCCAGACGCGGGGTGTATGGCAAAAACTCCTTTCGTGGCAGCGATATAGCTTTTCGTGAGCGCCATTTCACGGAGTCTGGCGACGGTTATCACATCGCCGACCGGGTGCGCGAGCAGGTACGCCTGCAAGTTGGCAACCTGCTCGACCCGACGCTGCTGGCGAACGAACCCAGCTATGACTTCGTGTTCTGCCGCAACCTGTTGATCTACTTCGACCAGCCGACCCAGAAGCAAGTGTTCGATGTACTCAAAGAGCTGACCCACGTGGACGGTGTGCTGTTTATCGGCCCAGCGGAGGGCAGCCTGTTGGGGCGCCACGGCATGCGCTCGATTGGCGTGCCGCAGTCGTTTGCCTTCAGCCGGCACGCCGAGCCTGTGGTAGCTGAACCGCTGTTCGTGCCTAAGCCTGTGCTCCCGCGCAGTGCGGCACCGATCCCCGTCAAGCCGCGACCGTTCAGTACGGTCAGTGCCCAGGTGGTACCGATCAAGGCGTCATCGTCCGATGCCGGTGCCTTGCTCAGCCGCATCGCTACCCTGGCCAACGAGGGCAAAAGTGCCGAGGCCCGTGCCGCGTGCGAACAGTATCTGAACAGCCACCCGCCGGCCGCCCAGGTGTTCTTCTGGCTGGGGCTGCTCAGCGACGTGGCCGGCAGTGCCCTGCAAGCCCAGGGGTTTTACCGAAAAGCCTTGTACCTGGAACCCCAGCATCCGCAGGCCTTGATGCACCTGGCTGCGTTGCTCGAATCTCAGGGCGACAGCGAGGGGGCGCGCCGTATGCAGGCGCGCGCCGCCCGTAGTGAGCGAGCTGACAGTGAGTCCAAACGATGAATAGCACCGAGGCGCTCGACACTGGCGGCCTGACCCTGATCGATAGCCAGGCCATCGACGATTGCTGGAACCGTATCGGTATTCACGGTGACAAATCGTGCCCGCTGCTGGCCGACCATATTCACTGCCGCAACTGTGCGGTGTATTCGGCGGCCGCCACGCGGCTGCTGGACCGGTACGCCTTGCAGCAGGACGATCGGCGTCCGGTCACGGCGGTCGAGGTCGACGAAGACATCGTCACGCGCTCCCTGCTGATGTTCCGCCTCGGTGAAGAATGGCTCGGCATTGCCACGCGCTGCCTGGTGGAAGTGGCGCCGTTGCAACCGATTCACTCGCTGCCGCATCAGCGCTCACGGGCATTGCTCGGGGTGGCCAATGTGCGTGGCGCGCTGGTGGCGTGTCTGTCACTGGTCGAGCTGCTGGGCCTGGAGCAGACCGCTAACGCCACAGGCAGTGGCCGGATCATGCCGCGCATGTTGATCATCGCGGCCGACGACGGCCCGGTGGTGGTGCCGGTGGACGAAGTGGACGGCATCCACGCCATCGATGAACGCACGTTGCAGGCGGCATCGGCGTCCGGTACCCAGGCCAGCGCGCGCTTCACCCAAGGTGTCTTGCCGTGGAAGGGCCGCAGCCTGCGCTGGCTGGACGAGGCGCAAGTGTTGTCCGCCGTGACCCGGAGTCTTACATGACCCCCGATCAGATGCGCGATGCCTCGCTGCTGGAACTGTTCAGCCTGGAAGCCGACGCGCAGACCCAGGTGCTCAGCGCCGGCCTGCTGGCGCTTGAACGTAACCCGACCCAGGCCGACCAGCTCGAAGCGTGCATGCGCGCGGCCCATTCGCTCAAGGGCGCGGCGCGTATCGTGGGGGTGGACGCCGGCGTCAGCGTGGCGCATGTGATGGAGGACTGCCTGGTCAGTGCCCAGGAAAGTCGCTTGTACCTGCAGCCCGAACATATCGACGCGTTGCTGCAGGGCACCGACCTGCTGATGCGCATCGCCACGCCGGGTAACAACGTGGGGCCGGCGGACATCGAGGCGTATGTGGCGCTGATGGAGCGCCTGCTCGACCCGACGCAACCGACCGCCCGCGTCGCGCCACCGCCCGCCGCGCCAGTGCCGGTGGTTGAAGCACTGCCGGCGGAACCGGAACCCGCGCCACCGGTCGCCAGCGACCCGCCGCGTCAGAACAAGCGCATGACCGAAGGCGGCGAGCGCGTATTGCGCGTGACCGCCCAGCGCTTGAACAGCCTGTTGGACTTGTCCAGTAAGTCCCTGGTGGAAACCCAGCGGCTCAAGCCTTACCTGGCGAGCATGCAGCGCCTCAAACGCATTCAAAGCCAGAGTGTGCGTGCCCTGGACACCCTGGACGGCCAGCTCAAGACCCTGGGGCTGAACCTCGAAGCCCAGGAAGCCCTGGCCGACACCCGGCGCTTGTTGAGCGAGGCCCAAGCTCTGCTGGCGGAAAAAACCGCCGAGCTGGATGAGTTTGGCTGGCAGGCCGGGCAACGCGCCCAGGTGCTCTACGACACCGCACTGGCCTGTCGGATGCGCCCGTTTGCCGATGTGCTGGCCGGGCAGGTGCGCATGGTGCGCGACCTGGGGCGCAGCCTCGGCAAGCAAGTGCGTCTTGAGATCGAAGGCGAGAAAACGCAAGTCGACCGTGACGTCCTGGAAAAGCTCGAAGCGCCCCTCACGCACTTGTTGCGTAATGCTGTTGATCACGGCATCGAAATGCCCGAGCAGCGCCTGCTGGCGGGCAAACCGGCCGAAGGGGTGATCCGCCTGCGTGCGTCCCACCAGGCCGGCCTGCTGGTGCTGGAGCTGAGCGACGATGGTAATGGCGTCGACCTGGAGCGGCTGCGCGCCAGCATTGTCGATCGCCACCTTTCCACCGTGGAAACCGCGCTGAGCCTGAGTGAAGAAGAGCTGCTGACGTTCCTGTTCCTGCCGGGGTTCAGCCTGCGTGACAAGGTCACCGAAGTGTCCGGTCGCGGTGTCGGGCTGGATGCGGTGCAGCACATGGTGCGCCAGTTGCGCGGCGCGGTGGTGCTGGAGCAGGCGGCGGGGCAGGGCAGTCGTTTCCACCTGGAAGTGCCGCTGACCCTGTCGGTGGTGCGCAGCCTGGTGGTGGAGGTCGGCGAAGAGGCCTACGCCTTCCCACTGGCGCATATCGAACGTATGTGCGATCTGGCGCCCGACGACATCGTGCAGTTGGAAGGTCGCCAGCATTTCTGGCACGAAGGCCGGCATGTCGGCCTGGTCGCCGCCAGCCAGTTGTTGCAGCGCCCTGCGGGGCATAACAATGACGAGACCTTGAAGGTGGTGGTGATCCGCGAGCGCGATGCGGTGTACGGTATTGCCGTGGAACGCTTTATCGGCGAGCGCACCCTGGTGGTGTTGCCGCTGGATGCCCGCCTGGGCAAGGTCCAGGATATTTCCGCCGGCGCGTTGCTGGACGATGGCTCGGTGGTGTTGATCGTCGATGTGGAAGACATGCTGCGCTCGGTGGACAAGCTGCTCAACACCGGCCGCCTGGAACGCATCGCCCGGCGCAGCCAGCAGGCCAGCGAGGCGCCGCGCAAGCGCGTGCTGGTGGTGGACGACTCGCTCACGGTGCGCGAATTGCAACGTAAATTGCTGCTTAATCGCGGTTACGAAGTCGCCGTGGCGGTCGATGGCATGGATGGCTGGAATGCCCTGCGCTCCGAAGACTTCGACCTGTTGATCACTGACATTGATATGCCTCGCATGGACGGTATTGAATTGGTCACACTCTTGCGCCGTGATACTCGCCTGCAATCGTTGCCGGTGATGGTGGTGTCGTACAAAGACCGTGAAGAGGACCGTCGACGGGGCCTGGACGCCGGCGCCGATTACTACCTGGCCAAAGCCAGTTTCCACGATGACGCGCTGCTGGACGCCGTGGTGGAACTGATTGGAGACGCGCGGGCATGAGAATAGCCATCGTCAATGACATGCCCCTGGCGGTTGAAGCGTTGCGCCGGGCCTTGAGCTTCGAGCCCGCGCACCAAGTGGTGTGGGTGGCCGGCAATGGCCTGGACGCCGTGCAGCGCTGCGCCGAGCTGACTCCGGACCTGATCCTGATGGACTTGATCATGCCGGTGATGGATGGCGTCGAGGCCACGCGGCAGATCATGGCCCAGACGCCATGTGCGATTTTGCTGGTGACGGTCGACCGCCAGGCCAACATGGGCCGGGTGTTCGAAGCCATGGGCCATGGCGCGCTGGACGTGGTGGACACGCCGGCCCTGGGCGTGGGCAACCCCAAGGATGCGGCGGCGCCGTTACTGCGCAAAATCCTCAACATCGGCTGGCTGATCGGCCAGCGCGGCAGTCGCGTACGGGCTGAAACCACGCCTGCACGAGGTACCGGCCAACGCCAAAGCCTGGTGGCTATCGGCTCCTCGGCGGGCGGTCCGGCAGCCCTGGAAATCCTGCTCAAAGGCTTGCCCCGTGACTTTTCTGCCGCCATTGTGCTGGTTCAGCACGTGGACCAGGTGTTCGCCGCCGGCATGGCCGAGTGGCTGAGCAGCGCCTCCGGCCTGCCGGTGCGCCTGGCCTGTGAAGGCGAACCGCCGCAAAGCGGGGTGGTGTTGCTGGCGGGTACCAACCACCATATTCGGTTACTCAAGAACGGTACGCTGGCCTATACCGCTGAGCCGGTGAACGAAATTTACCGGCCTTCAATCGACGTATTTTTCGAAAGCGTGGCCAGCCACTGGAGTGGCGATGCGGTCGGCGTACTGCTGACCGGTATGGGGCGCGATGGGGCTCAAGGCCTCAAGCTGATGCGGGAACAAGGATATTTGACCATCGCCCAGGACCAGCAAAGCTGCGCGGTGTATGGCATGCCCAAAGCGGCGGCGGCAATTGATGCTGCTGTTGAAATTCGCCCACTGGATAGGATTGCGCCCCGATTGCTGGAGATCTTCGCAAAATGAGCATGATCTTCGGCAATGCTGGCTTGCAGGTGGTAATTCAGGTAACTGCACATGAATGATTTACAGATCGACGACATCAAGACCGACGAAAACGCCGCCATGGTGTTGCTGGTCGACGACCAGGCCATGATCGGCGAAGCCGTGCGGCGTGGCCTGGCCCATGAAGAGAATATCGACTTTCACTTCTGCGCCGATCCGCACCAGGCGATCGCCCAGGCTATCCGCATCAAACCGACGGTCATCCTGCAGGATCTGGTCATGCCCGGCCTGGACGGCCTGACCCTGGTGCGCGAATACCGCAACCACCCGGCCACGCAGAATATCCCGATCATCGTGCTTTCCACCAAGGAAGACCCGTTGATCAAGAGCGCGGCGTTCTCGGCGGGGGCCAACGATTATCTGGTCAAACTGCCGGACAACATCGAACTGGTGGCGCGCATCCGCTATCACTCGCGCTCCTATATGACGCTGTTGCAGCGCGATGCCGCCTACCGTGCCCTGCGGGTCAGCCAGCAACAGTTGCTGGACACCAACCTGGTGCTGCAACGGCTGATGAACTCCGATGGCCTGACCGGGCTGTCCAACCGTCGCCACTTCGACGAATACCTGGAACTGGAATGGCGCCGCGCCATGCGCGACCAGACCCAGCTGTCGTTGCTGATGATCGATGTGGACTTTTTCAAGACCTATAACGACAGCTTCGGTCATGTCGAGGGTGACGAAGCCCTGCGTAAAGTCGCCACCACCATCCGTGAGGCCAGCAGCCGTCCTTCTGACCTGCCGGCGCGTTATGGCGGCGAAGAATTCGCCCTGGTGCTGCCCAACACGTCGCCAGGCGGCGCGCGACTGGTGGCTGAAAAACTGCGCATGGCCGTTGCTTCGCTGAAAATCCCGCATATTGCACCGGCCGAGGGTTCCAGCCTGACCGTCAGTATCGGCCTGTCGACCATGACACCCGTGCAAGGCACCGATTACCGGCAACTGATCCTGGCGGCGGACAAGGGGCTCTATACGGCCAAGCACAATGGACGCAATCAGGTCGGCATCGAGTAATGCCGCCCGCCGCAGCGAGCAGTCTTGCCGTGAAGAACAAGCTCTCTGTGGCGAGCAGGCTTGCCCTGCGCCGGGCTGCGTGGCAGCCCCCTCTCACCCGTGGCGCAGAATCGCCCATCCGTTCGTAGACAACCCCCGCCTTTTCGCCAAGCGGGCTGCCGTTTCACCCCGTTTGCCGTTATACTCGCCGGCTTTCAAAAGTTCGCCAACGAGTGCTGCCCGCCATGGAAATCAACCCGATCCTTAACACCATCAAGGACCTGTCCGAGCGCTCCGAAACTATTCGGGGGTATCTTTGACTACGATCAAAAGCATGAGCGTCTGACCGAAGTCAATCGCGAGCTTGAAGATCCGAGTGTCTGGAACAAACCCGAATATGCCCAGGAACTGGGCCGCGAGCGCTCTGCCCTGGCGCAGATCGTCGACACCCTCGACGAACTGAACACCGGTCTGGCCGATTGCCGTGACCTGCTGGACATGGCCGTCGAAGAAGACGACGAAGGCGCAGTGGGCGATGTCGTCGCCGAGCTGGCCCGTCTCGAGGAAAACCTCGCCAAGCTTGAATTCCGCCGCATGTTCAGTCACGAAATGGACCCGAACAACGCCTACCTGGACATCCAGGCCGGCTCCGGTGGCACCGAAGCCCAGGACTGGGCCAACATCCTGCTGCGCATGTACCTGCGCTGGGCCGACAAACGCGGCTTCGACGCGACCATCATGGAGCTGTCGGCCGGTGAAGTCGCCGGTATCAAAGGCGCAACGGTGCACATCAAGGGTGAATACGCCTTTGGCTGGTTGCGCACCGAGATCGGTGTACACCGCCTGGTGCGCAAAAGCCCGTTCGACTCCGGCAACCGTCGCCACACCTCGTTCTGCGCGGTGTTCGTCTCGCCAGAGATCGACGACAAGGTGGAAATCGAGATCAACCCGGCCGACCTGCGTATCGACACCTACCGCTCCTCCGGTGCCGGTGGTCAGCACGTAAACACCACCGACTCGGCCGTACGTATCACCCACGTACCGACCAACACCGTGGTCAGCTGCCAGAACGAACGTTCCCAGCACGCCAACAAGGACACCGCCATGAAAATGCTGCGGGCCAAGTTGTACGAGCAGGAAATGCAAAAGCGCAACGCCGCTTCCCAGGCGCTGGAAGACACCAAGTCGGATATCGGCTGGGGCCACCAGATCCGCTCTTACGTACTCGATGCGTCGCGGATCAAGGATCTGCGCACTAACATCGAACGCAGCGACTGCGACAAGGTGCTCGACGGTGATATCGACGAGTACCTGGAAGCCAGCTTGAAATCGGGGCTGTAAACCGTCAGCCAAGACCTTAAGTCCCCCGCCACCAGTGGGGGCAACGAACCTGTGATGGAATTTCAAAAGACATGAGCGACCAACAACTCGACCCGCAAGCCCTGCAACAGGAAGAAAACTCCCTGATCGCCCTGCGCAAGGAAAAGCTTGCTGCCGAGCGCGCCAAGGGCAACGCCTTCCCCAACGACTTCCGTCGCGAGAACTACTGCGATGCCTTGCAGAAGCAGTACGCGGACAAGACCAAGGAAGAGCTGGCAGAGGCTGCGATCCCGGTCAAGGTGGCAGGTCGCATCATGCTTAACCGTGGCTCGTTCATGGTGATCCAGGACATGACCGGTCGCATTCAGGTCTACGTCAACCGTAAAACCCTGTCCGAAGAAACCCTGGCCGCGGTGAAAACCTGGGACATGGGCGACATCATCGCCGCCGAAGGCACCCTGGCCCGTTCCGGCAAGGGCGACCTGTACGTCGAGATGACCAGCGTGCGCCTGCTGACCAAGTCGCTGCGCCCGTTGCCGGACAAGCACCACGGCCTGACCGACACCGAGCAGCGCTACCGCCAGCGCTACGTTGACCTGATCGTCAACGAAGACGTACGCCATACCTTCCGCGTGCGTTCGCAAGTCATTGCCCACATCCGCAGCTTCCTGATGGCGCGTGACTTCCTCGAAGTGGAAACGCCGATGCTGCAAACCATCCCCGGTGGTGCCGCGGCCAAGCCATTCGAAACTCACCACAATGCGCTGGACATGGAAATGTTCCTGCGTATCGCGCCTGAGTTGTACCTCAAGCGCCTGGTGGTCGGCGGCTTCGAGAAGGTGTTCGAGATCAACCGCAACTTCCGTAACGAAGGCGTCTCGACCCGTCACAACCCTGAATTCACCATGTTGGAGTTCTACCAGGCGTACGCCGACTACGAAGACAACATGGACCTCACCGAAGAACTGTTCCGCGAACTGGCGCAACTGGTCCTGGGCAGCACCGACGTGCCGTACGGCGACAAGGTGTTCCACTTCGGCGAACCGTTCGTGCGCCTGTCGGTTTTCGATTCGATCCTCAAGTACAACCCTGAACTGACCGCTGACGACCTCAACGACATCGACAAGGCCCGTGCCATTGCCAAGAAAGCCGGCGCAAAGGTGCTGGGCTTCGAAGGTCTGGGCAAGCTGCAAGTGATGATTTTCGAAGAGTTGGTGGAGCACAAGCTGGAACAGCCGCACTTCATTACCCAGTACCCGTTCGAAGTGTCGCCGCTGGCGCGTCGCAACGACGACAACCCGAGCGTCACCGACCGTTTCGAGCTGTTCATCGGCGGCCGCGAAATCGCCAACGCCTACTCCGAGCTTAACGACGCGGAAGATCAGGCCGAACGCTTCATGGCCCAGGTGGCCGACAAGGACGCCGGCGACGACGAAGCCATGCACTACGATGCCGACTTTGTACGTGCCCTGGAATACGGCATGCCGCCAACCGCGGGTGAAGGCATCGGTATCGACCGTCTGGTGATGTTGCTGACGGATTCGCCGTCGATCCGCGACGTAATCCTGTTCCCGCACATGCGGCCGCAAGCGTAACCTTAGTGAAATCCGAAGCCGCCTTTATAAGGCGGCTTTTTTATGGGGCGTTAATAAGCGTCAAGCAAACAGCGCCAGGTTTTGATCTATTCAAGGATGTGTGTCGTGAACCGCGTAATGGCTCAAGAAGGCGCCGCCGGCATTGCTGCTGCCGTGGCTGAAAGCGTCCAGTACCAGGGCCGTAAGGCCAGCCGTCGGGGCAGTGAGCAACGCAGGCAGGACATTCTCGATGCGGCCATGCGCATCGTGGTGCGCGACGGCGTGCGAGCCGTGCGCCATCGCGCTGTGGCGGCCGAGGCGGGGGTGCCGTTGTCGGCCACCACTTATTACTTCAAAGACATCGATGACCTGCTCACCGATACCTTCGCCCTATACGTCGAACGCAGCGCCGCGTTCATGGGCAAGTTGTGGGTGCGTAACGAAGGCCTGCTGCGCGAGATGGTTGCCTATGGCGATGGCAGCGCCGAATCGCGCTCGCAATTGGCCGATGACATCGCGCGGCTGACCGTCGACTACGTGCTGCGCCAACTGACCCACCGTCGCGATTACCTGATGGCTGAAATGGCTTTTCGCCAGGAAGCCCTGTTAAACCCGCGCCTGGCGGAACTGGTGCGTTCTCACCAGCAAATCCTGCTGCAGGGCACGGGGCAGTTTTTCCAGGTATTGGGCTCTCGCGAGCCGCAACAGGACGCCAAGGTGTTGACGGCGATTATCAGTCGGATGGAATATCAGGGCCTGTTGGGCGGCGCAGAGCCTCTGACCGGTGACGAGATGCTTGAGATCCTCAAGCGTTACATGCATTTGGTGTTGGCCTCGGTCTGACACCGGGGGAGGTCCGATGAAAACCTGGCGTGTCGCGCTGATCGCCTTGTCGTTCCTGCTGCTGGGCGGTTGCCTGGTGACGTTCAAGGAGCCGCTGGCGAACCCTGAGGCGGCGCCAAGTGAACTGCTGGGCCGCTGGGCCAGCAAGAATGCCTGGGGGGAGCCGCTCAACCTGCGCATCACCCGTGTGGGTAAGCACCGTTACAAAGCCGTGAGCTACCCTGAAGCCACGCCGCGCCAGCGCGATGAATACCTGCTCACGGTGTCGCGCCATGGCAACCGTTGGTACTTGTCGGCGCCGTTACCGGTCAGGTTCGGCGGGCATTTTATCCTGGCCGGGTTTGAGTTCGACGAAAAGCATGAATTGGTGGTCTACACCCTCGACCTGGAACAGATCCGCCAGGCCATCGGCCAACAGCTGTTGCAGGGCCACGCCGTAGAGACGGTCGAAGGCGACGGCGTGTTGCTGGACAGCCCCATGGACCAGGTGTTTGCTTACCTGGATAACCCGGCCAATGCCGATGTGTTCGTTGAAGCCGTGCGCTACCGGCGCGCGGGCAAATAACGTTTAAAGAAGGAAGCCCCGGTGGACGATTACCAGCAGACGATACGCAGCCTGTCCGATCGCATTGTGCTGGCACAAACACCGATTCGCGTCCTTGACGCTGTGAAGTGGGACGAGAACATTCGTCAAGGGTTCCTCAAGGCCAAGGGCAAGGCGATGCCTGCCGTGGACCGCGACTACTACCTGAACCGGCCGCTGTCGTTCGATTCCAGTGCAGTCAAGCTGGAGTTCCAGAACATCGAGCGTGACATCACCCGCCGCCTCGGCCAGTTCAGCCCGGTGGGGCAGATCATGCGCCGCATGTGCCGTGAATACCGCATGGTGGTGCGCATGCTCGAAGCCCGTGGCACCGAGGATTTCGGCCTGATCTCCCAAGAGCTCTACGGCGCCGCCTCCGACGCCTTCCACGCCGGCGACCCGACCCTGGCCGACCTGGGCCTGATGCTCTCCGACTACCTGAACAATATCGACGGCCGTGGCGACCTTAAGGACGAGGCCAAGACCCTTACCGCCAAGGACGCCGTCGCGCTGCTGCAAACCCGCTTGAACAAGGTGTTTGGCGAGGCGGAAGAAACCATCCGCGTGTTCGAGTCCGACGGGATCGTCGCCGATGCTGCGGCCGGTGCCGACTACATCAAGATCCGCGCCGACGCGATGTTCAACAGCCGTGACGTACGCGCCCTGGAAGTGCACGAAGGCCTGGTCCACGTCGGCACCACCCTCAATGGCCAGAACCAGCCGATCTGCACCTTTCTGTCCAAGGGTCCACCCTCGTCCACCGTGACCCAGGAAGGCCTGGCGATTCTGATGGAGATCATCACCTTTGCCTCCTACCCCAGTCGCCTGCGCAAACTGACCAACCGCACCCGCGCTATTCATATGGTGGAGGAGGGCGCCGATTTCTTGCAGGTGTTCGAGTTCTTCCGTGAGCAGGGCTTTGAAATGGCTGAAAGCTATGGCAACGCCAGCCGGGTATTTCGCGGTTCGGTGCCCAATGGCCTGCCGTTTACCAAGGATTTGTCCTACCTCAAGGGCTTTATCATGGTCTACAACTACATCCAGCTGGCCGTTCGAAAGGGCAAGCTGGAACAAGTGCCGCTGCTGTTCTGCGGCAAGACCACCCTGGAAGACATGCGCACCCTGCGCCAATTGGTCGATGAAGGCCTGGTGGTGCCGCCCAAGTACCTGCCCGAGCAGTTCCGCGACATGAACGCACTGGCGGCGTGGATGTGTTTCTCCAACTTCCTCAACCACCTGAGCCTGGATCGGATCGAGGCGGATTACTCGAATATCCTTTAGGGGATTTGCTGAAGGAACCGGGTCAATGTGTGGGAGCGAGCAAGCCCGCTCCCCTCATGAATCTGCAGATTTCAACTCAATTACGAGGCTTCAACGGATGAGAATCCTCGGCATTCTGTGCCTGCTACTCACTTTGAACGGTTGCAGCTCGCTGCTGTTCTACCCCGAACCTGGCCTGCCGTTCACCCCGGAAAAAGCCCGGCTGGCGTACCGCGACGTCACCCTCACCACCGCCGATGGCGTGAAGCTGCACGCCTGGTGGCTGCCGGCCAAGGCCGGCGTGCCGCTCAAAGGTACGGTGCTGCACCTGCATGGCAACGGCGGCAACCTGGCCTGGCATCTGGGCGGCAGTTGGTGGCTGCCCGAACAGGGTTATCAAGTGCTGCTGCTGGACTATCGCGGCTACGGGCTGTCGCAGGGCAAACCGTCATTGCCGGCGATTTATCAGGACGTGGATGCGGCCTTCAGCTGGATCGACAGCGCCCCCGAAGCCCAGGGCCAGCCGCTGATCGTGTTGGGTCAAAGCCTGGGGGGGGCGCTGGCCATGCACTACCTGGCCGAACACCCGGCGCGGCAGGCCAGGCTCAAGGCGCTGGTGCTCGACGGCGTGCCTGCCAGTTATCGTGACGTAGGACAATTCGCCCTCAGCACCTCCTGGTTAACATGGCCGTTTCAGGTGCCCTTGTCCTGGCTGGTGCCCGACAGTGACAGTGCAATCAATGCCATGCCCCAACTGACCGGCGTGCCGAAACTGCTGTTCCATAGCCTGGATGATCCGATTGTGCCCCTGGCCAACGGCATCCGCCTGTACAAGGCCGCGCCGCCACCTCGGGTGCTGCAGTTGACCCGGGGCGGACATGTGCAGACCTTTGCCGACAAGACCTGGCAAACCGTGATGCTGCGCTATCTGGACGATCCGCAGCACTTCAATGGCCTGCGGCGTCTGGGCGAAATTCCGAATTACCCACTTCCTAAAGTCGATTCATCAGAGAGCCCGCAATGAGCGAAGAACGCAACATGATCCCGCTGATCCTCACTGGCATCGGCACCATCATCGGCACCGTCGGCTGCCTGTGGTACTACGGCTACCTGCACTTCGCCAAACCGGAAGACGCCTTGCTGCTCAGCGACTTCACCATGCTCAAGACCGTACCCGGTGAGGACTACAAGATCTCCCTGACCCCGGCGGCCCAGGTGGCGCAGTGCGTCGATGGTGTGCTGGTGATGTTTGACACCGAGCAAAAGGGTCTGAGCGGCGTGCTGGTGAACAACAAGAAGCAAGCGGTGCGCTGCATGGGGCAGGAAACGCCGCAATTGCAGCAATAGCGCTTTCATTGCATCCGTTCGCTTGGAATTTCTGGAACCGTTATTCGTAAGTCGCCACTGACTGACTTGTCGGTGTGACTCACACACACCTTACGAATACGGAACGCTGGAGAGAGAAGATGGATATTAGTGCTATAGGCAAAATGCTTGGCATGGCCCGGGGCCACGAGCGTCTGGAGCGGGAAACCGCTCAGTGTCGCGAGGGTTCAGGGGATTGCGGCAGTCAGCTTGATGAGGATCAGATCAAGCAGATGTTCGCGGGACGCAAAGGTCTTGAGGCGATGCTGCCGGACAGTGACAACGGTCGTAAGATCGACGCCTGACAGGCAAAAAAAACCCACCGTGAGGTGGGTTTTTTTCAGCTTCGATCAATCAATTCGTCATGGACGAACGTGGTTTGACCGGCTGGTTGTCGTTGGAGATGGTCACTTCAACGCGGCGGTTCATCGCACGGCCCGACACGCTGCCGTTGTCGGCAACCGGGTATTCCTTGCCGTAGCCGGTGGTCACGATGCGGCGTGGATCGACGCCCATCTTGATCAGCGCCACTTGTACCGAAGCGGCACGGCGCTCGGACAGGCTCTGGTTGTAGGCGTCGCTGCCGGTGCTGTCGGTGTAGCCTTCAACGATTACCTGGCGATCCGGGTTTTCCTGGAGGAACTGCGCCAGTTTGTTGATGTTAACCAGGCCGCTGGATTTCAGGTCGGCCTTGTTAGTGGCAAACAGCACATCACCAAAGGTCACCAGCGTACCGCGATCGGTTTGCTTGGCGTTCAGGCTGTCTTGCAGTTGCTTGATCTGCGCGTCACGGGCGTCCAGCAAGGCACGGGCACGTTCGTCGCCGGCATTTTTCAGCTTGGCTTCGGATTCGCGCAGCGCGATGGTGTCTTTGGCCACTTCAACGCGCTGGTTGGTCAGGTAGGCCAGTTGGTCGACCTTCTTCTGGTCTTCCTTGTCGCGGTAGGCTTTGTCAGCCTTGTCCAGCCAGTCTTGCGCGTCCTTGGTTTCCAGGGCCGCTACTTTCGTGGCGTTAGGGTTCGATTGCAGGGCCGAGAAGTTGGTCCGTGCATTTTCCAGGTTCGCGTTGGGTGGCGTGGAGCAGGCCGCCAGGGCAACGCTCATCGCCAGCAGGGCAGGGATCATCAATTGTTTACGCATAGTCGTGTCGTCCTTTCAATTCGATATCAGGTGCGATGCAGTCAAGGGGCGGCGGCTTATTTCTGCTGGATAGCAGCCGGGCGCATGCCTTCCTTGCGCAACTCATCAACGGCCTTCTGAGAATCCTTCACCGCCTGCTCAGCCTTGGCGGCCTGGGCCTTGCGCTCTGCAACGCGGGCGTCCCACTCGGCTTGTTCGGCCAGGCGACGGGCCTCTTCGTAGTTCTTGTCGTGCATGGCGATTTCAGCTTGCTTGAGCTTGTCCTGCGCCGACTTCATTTCCACAGCCGCATACTCGGTGCCGCCGGCGCTCACAGCGCTGTTCACCGCAGACTGCGTGACCGCGTATTGCTCGGTCGGAGGATTGCCGGCGCAGCCAGCCAGAACGAAGCTGGTGCCGATTGCCAGCGCGGCCAATTTAAGCCCGCGCAAGTGGTTAAACGTGGATTTGGCAGTGCTGGTCTTCATCGTCTTCAACTCCATTGGATAACTCCTGAAAAACTTCAACATCCATCGTAGGTGGTCAGCGGTGGCGGGCCTGGCGGTTAGCGCATGGCACCGATTCAAACGGCTGTTCCAAGTGATGGCTTACTTGGTGTGACCGGCGGCTTTTTTGAATAGTTCAGCGAAGATGGCTATTTGCCTAAAAAAATAACTGACTGAATGGTCAGCCTGAAAATTTGGAACTTTTGCTGCGCGCAACGGTACGCCGGACCTTTGGGAGGCTCAGCGTACAGGGGGATTTATGGGGGTATCAGTGCTTGGGTTTGTCGACGCCGGTCGATAAATCGTGCAGGTAGCGGCGGGACAACGTGAGAAAGCGCGGGGTAGGGCCGACGTCTTCGTACAGCGGGTCGCCCTCTTCATCGGTGGCGATCACCTGCTGGCCCTTGATATACGGAAAACTGGCTTCCAGCTCTTCAAGGGCAGCCCCGATCAGCTCGCCGAGCAGTTCCTCGGGGTGGCGCTTGGGGTACATTTCGGCGATGGCCGCCAGCCGTGCGGCCGCTTCGACATCCAGGTGGATGGCGTATTCGGTCTTTGTCAGACGCCCTGTGGCGTTCTCTTCCCAGTGCTGGGCCAGTTCTCGAATTTTCATGGCAACCTCAATAGAACCCACGGTAGTGGGCGGTGATGAGTGAGCCGTCGCCTGCGTGGATAAACGCGACGACTAACCATGAGACTAGCTGCAAGTCACAAGGTTTAAAGTCTTGTCATAAAACGCTGTCAGCGGCACTCTGGCAGGCCTGCGCGTCCCGGATTTCTGGCTGGAGATTGGCTGATGAGTGATATCGATGCACGCTTGCGTGAGGATGTTCACCTGCTGGGTGAACTGCTGGGTAATACGATTCGAGAGCAGTACGGCGATGATTTTCTCGACAAGATCGAGCAGATCCGCAAAGGCGCCAAGGCCGACCGCCGCGGCGCCGGCGATGAACTGAGCGCCAGCCTCAACCAGTTGCAGGAAGACGAACTGCTGCCCGTGGCCCGTGCATTCAACCAGTTCCTCAACCTGGCCAATATCGCCGAACAGTACCAGTTGATTCACCGTCGCGATGAGTCGCAACCGGCGCCTTTCGAGTCGCGCGTGTTGCCCGAGCTGCTTGCCCGCCTGCAAAGCGAAGGTCACAGCAACGAGTCCCTGGCCCGTCAATTGGGGCGCCTGGAGATTGAGCTGGTCCTCACCGCTCACCCCACCGAAGTGGCGCGCCGCACGCTGATCCAGAAGTACGACGCCATCGCCGCGCAACTGGCGCTGCAGGATCACCGCGACCTCACCACCGCTGAGCGCGAGCAGATCCGCCAACGCCTGCAACGCTTGATCGCTGAAGCCTGGCACACCGAAGAAATCCGTCGCACTCGGCCGACCCCGGTGGACGAGGCCAAGTGGGGCTTTGCGGTCATCGAGCATTCGCTGTGGCACGCCATTCCCAATTATCTGCGCAAGGCCGACCAGGCCTTGCACGCCGCCACCGGCCTGCGTCTGCCGCTTGAGGCGGCGCCAATTCGGTTTGCGTCCTGGATGGGCGGCGACCGCGACGGCAACCCGAATGTCACCGCGCCGGTCACCCGTGAAGTGCTGCTGCTGGCGCGCTGGATGGCGGCTGACTTGTACCTGCGTGACATCGACCATTTGGCCTCCGAGCTGTCGATGCAAAAGGCCAGCCCGGCGTTGCAGGGCAAGGTCGGTGACAGTGTCGAACCCTACCGCGCCTTGCTCAAGCAATTGCGCGAACGCCTGCGCGCCACGCGCCAGTGGGCCCATAGCGCGTTGAGCAGCAGCACGCCCGCGCCGGCCGAGGTGCTGCAGAACAACCGCGACCTGCTGGAGCCGCTGGAGCTGTGTTACCAGTCGCTGCATGAGTGCGGCATGGGCGTGATCGCCGACGGCCCGTTGCTCGATTGCCTGCGCCGGGCCGTGACCTTTGGTTTGTTCCTGGTGCGCCTGGATGTGCGCCAGGATTCCAGTCGTCATTCGGCGGCCATGACCGAAATCACCGATTACCTGGGCCTGGGCCGTTACGAGGACTGGAGCGAAGAGACGCGCATCAGCTTCCTGATCAAGGAACTGGCCAACCGTCGACCGTTGCTGCCGGGGTACTTCAAGCCGTCGGCAGACACCGCCGAGGTGCTCAACACCTGTAAGGAAGTCGCCGCCGCACCGGCCGCTTCATTGGGGTCTTACGTCATCTCCATGGCGGGGGCTGCGTCGGACGTGCTCGCGGTGCAACTGTTGCTTAAAGAGTCGGGCGTACAGCGGCCGATGCGGGTGGTCCCGCTGTTCGAAACTCTCGCCGACTTGGATAACGCCGGTCCTGTGATCGAGCAACTGTTGCTGCTGCCGGGCTACCGCGCGCGGTTGCAGGGCCCGCAGGAAGTGATGATCGGCTACTCCGACTCGGCCAAGGACGCCGGCACCACGGCGGCTGCCTGGGCGCAATACCGTGCCCAGGAGCGCTTGGTGGATATCTGCCGTGAGCAACAGGTCGAACTGCTGCTGTTCCATGGTCGCGGCGGCACCGTCGGGCGTGGCGGTGGCCCGGCCCACGCGGCGATTTTGTCGCAGCCGCCAGGTTCGGTGGCCGGACGGTTCCGCACCACCGAGCAAGGCGAGATGATCCGCTTCAAGTTCGGCCTGCCGGATATTGCCGAACAGAACCTCAACCTCTACCTGGCGGCGGTGCTGGAAGCGACGTTGTTGCCTCCGCCGCCACCGCAACCGGCCTGGCGCCACTTGATGGACGAATTGGCCGCCGATGGTGTCAGTGCTTACCGCGCGGTGGTGCGGGAAAATCCGCAGTTCGTCGAGTACTTCCGCCAATCGACGCCGGAGCAGGAGTTGGGGCGTTTGCCGTTAGGCAGTCGCCCGGCCAAGCGCCGGGCTGGGGGGATAGAGAGCCTGAGGGCGATTCCGTGGATCTTCGGCTGGACCCAGACCCGCTTGATGCTGCCAGCCTGGCTGGGTTGGGAAGCGGCATTGAGCAAGGCTCTGGAGCGTGGCGAAGGCCAGTTGCTGGGGCAGATGCGCGAACAGTGGCCGTTCTTCCGTACCCGTATCGATATGCTGGAAATGGTGCTGGCCAAGGCCGACGCCGATATCGCGCGTTTATACGACGAGCGCTTGGTGCAGCCGGACCTGCTTCCATTGGGTGCGCACCTGCGCGACCTATTGTCGCAGGCCTGTGCTGTGGTGCTTGGCCTGACTGGCCAGTCGCAACTGCTGGCCCATAGCCCTGACACCCTGGAGTTCATTCGACTGCGCAACACCTACCTGGACCCGTTGCACCTGTTGCAGGCCGAGTTGCTGGCCCGCTCCCGTCGCCAGGAAGCGACGCAGGACAGCCCTCTGGAACAGGCGCTGCTGGTGTCCGTGGCCGGTATTGCCGCCGGTTTGCGCAACACCGGCTAAGGTTTTTTGCGTGTTCTCAAAGGCTTGCAGATAAACCACGCTGGCCGCCCTCAACAGGGCGGTCGGCGTTTACAGCATCGGGTTGCACTCAGGCACACCCCTACCTATGACGTATGCCGGGCGCGGTTCCTGCGACTTTTGGCGGCTTGTGTGGTTAGGGCCTGCTGTGTATCTTGATCAGCCTTTGGCCGTTTGTGCGGCCCGAATCCTATTTTTGCGAGCCATATTTCTACGGGATTTGCCCCCACGTGGCGAATCCGAGCGTCATCTCTATAAAAAATTGAGGAGCACATCGATGCGCGTCATTCTGCTGGGAGCTCCCGGGGCCGGTAAAGGTACTCAGGCAAAGTTCATCACTGAAAAATTCGGCATTCCACAAATCTCCACCGGCGACATGCTGCGTGCGGCCGTCAAGGCCGGTACCGAGCTGGGCCTGATCGCCAAGAGCGTGATGGACAGCGGTGGCCTGGTCTCCGATGACCTGATCATCAACCTGGTCAAGGAACGCATCAGCCAGGAAGACTGCAAGAACGGTTTCCTGTTCGACGGTTTCCCACGCACCATTCCCCAGGCCGAAGCCCTGGTGAAGGCGGGTGTCGAGTTGGACGCGGTGGTCGAAATCGCCGTTGAAGACGAAGAGATCGTTCAGCGTATCGCCGGCCGTCGCGTTCACGAAGGTTCGGGCCGTGTGTATCACGTGGTCTACAACCCGCCGAAGGTTGAAGGCAAGGACGATGTCACCGGTGAAGACCTGGTGCAGCGCAAAGACGACACCGAAGAAACCGTGCGTCATCGCCTGTCGGTCTACCACTCGCAGACCAAGCCGCTGGTGGACTTCTACCAGAAGCTGTCCGCTGCCCAGGGCAAGCCGAAGTACAGCCATATCCCTGGCGTTGGCTCGGTCGAAGCGATTACTGCCAAGGTGCTTGAAGCACTCAAGTAATCCGGCGATCAGCTTCACTGACAACGGCCCGCTTGCGGGCCGTTGTTGTTTATACTGGCGCACTTTTTTCCGACTTGGACACCTACACCGATGAGCACCCTGCTGGCCCTGGACACCGCGACCGAAGCTTGCTCCGTTGCCTTGCTGCACGATGGCAAAGTAACCAGCCACTACGAGGTGATCCCGCGGCTGCACGCACAGAAGCTGTTGCCGATGATCAAGCAACTGCTGGAAGACGCCGGCACCACGCTGGCGGCCGTCGATGCCATCGCCTTCGGGCGTGGCCCCGGTGCGTTTACCGGTGTGCGTATCGCCATTGGCGTGGTGCAAGGCCTGGCATTTGCCCTTGAGCGTCCGGTGTTACCGGTGTCCAACCTTGCCGTGCTGGCCCAGCGTGCATTACGTGAACACGGTGCCTCGCAAGTCGCCGCGGCGATCGACGCGCGGATGGATGAGGTCTATTGGGGCTGCTACCGCGAAACCGCTGGCGAAATGCGCCTGGTGGGAGTTGAAGCGGTGCAGCCGCCGCAGGCGTCGGTACTGCCTGACGATGCCAGCGGTGAGTGGTTCGGTGCCGGCACCGGCTGGGGCTATGGTGAGCGCATCGGCGTGCAACTGGTCGGCCAGGACGCCACGCTCTTGCCTCACGCCGAAGACTTGCTGACCTTGGCGCGTTTCGCATTCGAGCGCGGCGAAGCGATTCCTGCTGACCAGGCAGCGCCGGTTTATTTGCGCGATAAAGTCGCGCAGACCAAAGCAGAGCGCGGGATTATTTGACGTCAAAAATGATGGCAATTTGAAGCAAAAGTCGCCAATCGTCAGAATTTGCCCCCGGTTTCAAACCTTTTTCAAATTATGTGTTCTAGTTATCACCAGAGCATTTGCGCGTTACGGATAGCGCCACTAAAATGCCATTACTGATAGCGAGTTCGCGCCTATGCGTATTGATGGATTTTCCTCACAGTCGTACCCAATCAAGCGTAAGCCACGCAAGGCGAACGCCACGGTGGACGACTCCGTCGAGGATTCGCCGGACTTCATCGAAGTCCAGGCCGATGCGCAGCCCACCGCCCAAGCACGTATCAGCGGTGTTCCTGCCCGTCAGCAAGACATGGTCTTCCCGCGCTCCATGAGCAAAAGCGTTGCCACCGCCCTGGCCAGCTACCTGACCACCGCCGGCTTTGTCGAATGGGATATGGAAGTGCTGGGCCTCGACATCCACATCTGATGCGTCTGCCTTATTTCATCGGTTGCCCGTCCTGGAGTGAAAACGCCTGGCGCGAGTACCTGTACCCCGCCGACGCCCGTTCCAGCGATTACCTCGCACTGTATTCCCAGGTTTTCAACGCCGTTGAAGGCAACACCACGTTTTATGCCCGCCCCTCGGCCGCCACGGTGCAGCGCTGGGCCGAGATCATGCCCGCTGACTTTCGCTTCACCGCCAAATTTCCCGGTGATATCAGCCATGGTGGCGACTTGCGCGAACAGTTGCCGGCGGCAGAAAGCTTTGTCGGGTTGATGAGCCCGCTCGGCGAACGTGTTTCGCCGTTTTGGCTGCAACTGTCGGCGGGTTTTTCACCGCAACGCCTGGCCGAACTGGCCGGGTTTATCGATGGCCTGGAGCGTCCAATGGCCGTGGAGGTGCGCCACCCGGAATTCTTCGCCAGGGGCGACGCCGAGCGCAGGCTCAATCGCTTGCTGCGCGATCGCGGCGTTGAGCGGGTCTGCCTAGACCCGCGGGCGCTGTTCAGTTGCACATCCACCTCGGCAGCGGTACTGCATGCTCAATCCAAAAAGCCCAAGGTGCCGCCACGCCCGGCCGCGCTGACCCTGTTTCCACAAGTGCGTTTTATCGGCCATCCGGAGTTGGAGGCTAACGATCCGTTCCTGATCCCATGGGTGGAAAAAATTGCCGGCTGGATCGAAGAGGGCCGCACGCCCTACGTGTTCCTGCACACCTCGGATAACCGCCTGGCCGCCCAACTGGCCCTGCGTTTTCATGCGCAGCTGATGAACCGCCTGCCTGGCCTGCCGGCACTGCCGACCTTGCACCGAGAACCCGAAGTGCAGCAACTGGGGTTACTCTAGGGCTCCTTTTCTCGCCAGGAGTCAGTCATGGATGCCCAAGCCCTTCGCGCCGAAACCTTCAAGGCCTTGCACGAGCGCGACCGCGCGTTTGTGATGCCTAACCCTTGGGACGCAGGGTCTGCCGTGATGCTTGCCAGCCTGGGTTTTGAAGCGTTGGCCACCACCAGCGCGGGCTATGCGTTCAGCCTGGGGCGCCCGGACGCGGAAGGGGCGTTGTCCCTGCAAGACACGTTACTCAATGCCGCCATGATCGCCCAAGCCACCCCGTTGCCGGTGGCAGCCGACCTGGAAAACGGCTTCAGCGACACCCCAGAAGGCTGCGCCCAAACCATCCTGGGCGCGGCAGCCAGCGGTATTGTCGGCGGCTCCATCGAAGATGCCACGGGGATCGCCGTTGACCCGATCTACCCGTTCGATCTCTCCGTTCAGCGTGTCGAAGCCGCCGTGGCTGCGGCCCGCAGCCTGCCATTTGCCTTTACCTTGACCGCCCGAGCGGAAAACCTCCTGCACGGTCGCCTGGATCTGCCCGACACCATCCGCCGTCTGCAGGCGTACGCCGAAGCCGGTGCCGACGTGCTGTATGCGCCAGGCTTGCGCAGTGCCGAGGAGGTGTTGGCGGTGGTCAGGGCAGTGGCGCCCAAACCAGTGAATGTACTGATGTCCGGCGGTTTGAATTTGACGGTCGCGCAGCTCAGCGAGATGGGCGTGCGGCGCATCAGCCTCGGCTCGGCTCTGGCCTTGGCCGCTTACGGTGAGTTTTATCGTGCGGCCCAGGAGGTGTATGAGCTCGGCACGTTCACCTTTACTGAGCGCAAAATGCCGTTCAGTCAGGCCAACCAGTTCTTCAAGGTCTGAACCGTGCGGTTTTTCAAAGTGCTGGGTGTGTTGCTGCTGCTGGGGGGCGCGTGTGCCGTGGGTGTATGGCGGGGCTGGTTGCCGCTGGCGGATGCGTGGAACCCCTGGGCACCGCTGGACGTGCGCGCCAGCCCCAACCTGCTGACCCGCTACAAGCTGGGGCGCCTGCAGGATGACCCGGCGTTGTGCGATAAGGTGCTGCAAACCTCAGGGCTGCGCGTGAGCCATCAGGCGGATACAGCCGTCGACGCGGCGTGCCCGCTGCGCAACACCTTGCGGGTGCAAGGGGCACAGGTGGGCTTAAGCAGCAGCTTTCTCGCCAGTTGCCCGCTGGCCGTGGCGTTTGCCCTGTTCGAGCGTCACAGCCTGCAGCCGGCCGCCCAGGCGGTGTTTGGCCAAGCGGTGACACGGGTCGATCACTTGGGCAGCTTTGCCTGCCGAAATATGTATAACCGTGCTGAAGGGCGACTCAGCCAGCATGCCTCGGCCAATGCCCTGGATATCGCCGGCTTTCGTCTGGCGGACGGGCGCACCATCAGCGTGCTCAAGGATTGGCCGGGGCAGGGCGACAGCGCGCGGTTCCTGCGGCAGGTGCGTGACAGCGCCTGCGATGATTTCAACGTGGTGTTGAGCCCGGACTACAACGCCGCGCACCGCAACCACTTCCATTTGGACATGGGCCGATGGTGGGTGTGTCGCTGAGGGTCAGGCGGCCAGGCGCAGGTTTTGCGTGATCAGTGGGCGTGCCCAGTGATAGTCGAAGTCCAGGGCCTTTTGTTGGGCCAGCAGCGCTTCAGTCGGGTAAGGCGTGGCAGGCGGTGGCAGCAGGTCCAGTTCGAACTCGGCAATCGGCAGGTGCAGCGCACGCGGTTGCGGTGCCGGGCCCGGCTCTGGCAGCGGCTGGCCGGCGGTCAGCACGATAGGACGTACCCAACCGCTTTCGAAGTTTTGCTGGCGTTGCTGGGCGACGATCTCTTCGTCCGGGAACGGCGTGGCGGCCGGTGGCAGCAACTCGGTTTCGAATTCGGCGATGGGCAGGAACAGCGGCTCGGGTGGGGCGATTTCTGTATCTTTCACGTCGCACTCACGCTGGGTGAGGATCTGCGACAGCAGGTCGGCACCAGCGCCTGGTTCTACCGCCGGGTCCATCGGTGCCGACGCCTGGGTGGCCAGCGCGTGCGGCGCATCGCCGAGCTGCTCGGCCAGAGCCCGTGCGAAGAAGTCCTGCCACACATGGCTCACCCCGGCCAGCGCTTGGGTATTGCGCAGGCCGTAGTGGTTGTGGGTCGGCAGTACACCGATGGTTAGGGGGAGAATGTCTGACATTTTTTTCGGTCGACGCTCAGCTCTGGCAAAATACCTGACTGTTGTTTTTATCGGCCGTGGTTTGCCGATCCTTAATATTTTTGAGCGTAGCGATTGATGAGCGAACATCCAGCGGCCAGCCGCATCCAGGTCGAGGCCATGGCCGAAGGTTTCAAGGCGCGCGCCGAGCATTGGGCGCAGCTGCTCGGTTTACCGTTGCAGTGCGCGGAGGCGGAGTTTTCCCTGCAGGTGGGTGAGCACGGTCTGCAACTGCAACAGCTCGGGCCTGACGCGCCGGGGCCGGTGCGCGTGGACTTCGTTGAAGGTGGCGCGGCGCATCGCCGTCTGTACGGTGGCGGCAGTGGGCAGATGATCGCCAAGGCCGTGGGCATCGCCCAAGGCGTGCGTCCACGGGTGCTGGACGCCACGGCAGGCCTGGGCAAGGACGCGTTCGTGCTCGCCAGCCTGGGCTGCGAAATGAGCCTGATCGAACGCCAGCCGCTGATCGGCGCCTTGCTCGAAGACGGCCTGGCCCGTGGTGCGGATGATTTTGAAGTGGCGCCGATCGTCGCGCGCATGAAACTGCTCAAGGGTAATTCCATCGACGTGATGCTCAATTGGGAAGGCGAGCCGCCCCAGGTGATCTACCTCGACCCGATGTTTCCTCACCGTGAGAAAACCGCGCTGGTGAAGAAGGAAATGCGCCTGTTCCGACCCTTGGTCGGCGATGACCCGGACGCACCGGCTTTGCTGGCCGCGGCCCTGGCACTGGCCAGCCACCGTGTGGTGGTCAAGCGCCCGCGCAAGGCGCCGTGCATCGAAGGGCCCAAGCCCAGCCATGCGCTGGATGGTAAATCCAGCCGCTATGACATCTATCCCAAGAAAGCGCTCAAACCTTGAGGTTCAAGGCCTGTAGGCCCGCATAAACAACCCCACTACGTCCCGTACATGCGCTTCGGCGGCGTCTTCGCTCAGTTGCCCGCCGCAGCCATACAGCAAGCAGAAGTTTGCAGTGCCCTTGAGCAGGCAAAAGAAGTGCTCGGCCGCCGTAAACGGCTTGTCGATGCTCAGCGCGCCGCTCTGGTCGATCTTACTCAGCAGGCGCTCCATGCCTTGCAGCATGCGCATGGGCCCGGCTTCGAAGAAGATCTGCGACAGTTTCACGTCCTGATTGCCGGTGGTCATCATCAGGCGATGCAGGTTCACCGACTCCTCGCTGTTGATCAGTCGATGAAAGCCCCGCGCGATGTTCAATAACACCGTTTGCACGGGCACACCTTCGGGCAGCTCGAAGAACATCACCGGCAATTGTTCTTCGCACTTGGCCACTACGGCAGCGGTGAACAAGGTCTCTTTGTCGGTGAAGTGGCTGTAGACGGTCAGTTTCGATACGCCGGCCTCGAGGGCCACGGCATCCATGCTGGTGTTGGCGTAACCATTGCTCAAAAACAGAAATTTCGCTGCTTCGAGGATTGCCTGGCGTTTTGCCATGTCCTTGGGGCGCCCGGGGCTGTTGGTGTTCGCAGGATTGTCGGACATCTTCACCTTTAATACTGGACTGGTGAGTTTGGTATTAATAACATACCGGCCAGTATAATTATTCCTAGCTCCATTTGCGAAAGGTCCTTCAGCATGCGCAGCACTTTCCTGCCCTTTGCGTTGCCTGTCGGTCTGGTCCTTCTGTTGGCCGCGTGCGGCCATGAAGAAGCGGCCCAGACCACCGTCCGCCCGGCCATGGTGGTGCAGCCGCAGCCCTCGGCGCAGTCCACGGACAGTTACCCCGGTGAAGTGCGCGCTCGCTATGAACCTGACCTGGCCTTTCGCATCGGTGGCAAAGTCAGCAAGCGGCTGGTGGAAGAGGGCGAGCGGGTCAAGGCTAATCAACCGCTGGCGGAACTCGATCCTCAGGACGTGCGCCTGCAACTGGAAGCCACCCGTGCGCAAGTGGCCGCCGCCGAGGCCAACCTGAGCCTGGTGCGTGCCGAGCGGGATCGCTACAAGACCCTGATGGACCGTCAGATGGTCAGCCGTTCTCAGTACGACAATTCCGAAAATCTCTACCGATCCGGTGAAGCGCGCCTCAAGCAAATCAAGGCTGAATTCGACGTGGCCAGCAACCAGGCCGGTTACGCCGTGTTGCGTGCGCCGCAGGATGGTGTGGTCGCCAAGCGCGCGGTGGAGGTCGGCCAAGTGGTGTCAGCCGGCCAAACCGTGTTCACCCTGGCCACCGATGGCGAGCGTGAAGTGTTGATCAGCCTGCCCGAACAAGGGTTTGGTCGCTTCAAGATCGGCCAACCGGTGGCGGTGGAATTGTGGAGCCAGCCGGATCAGCGTTTCTCCGGGCGCATTCGTGAGCTGTCACCGGCGGCCGATCCCAAGTCGCGCACCTTCGCTGCCCGTGTCGCCTTCACCGGCGGCAAGGTCCCGGCGGAGTTGGGCCAGAGCGCCCGCGTCTTCATCCAGGTCGACGGCGTGGTTCCGCTGTCGGTGCCGCTGTCGGCCCTGAGTGCCGAGAACGGTGCGTCCTACGTTTGGCGTGTGCAGTCGGACAACACCCTCAAGCGCGTCCCGGTGCGTATCGGCGCGTTCGGCGAAAAAACCGTCCCGGTGCTGGAAGGCCTGACCCCCACTGACTGGGTAGTCGCGGCGGGCGTGCATGTGCTCCACGAGGGCCAGCAAGTGCGGCCGGTGGATCGCTCCAACCGTGTGGTGAATCTGGCGGCCAAGGAGTAGTCCCCGATGGGTTTCAATCTTTCCGAATGGGCGTTGCGTAATCGCCAGATCGTACTGTTCCTGATGATCCTGCTGGCAGTGGTCGGCACGTTGTCCTACACCAAGCTGGGGCAAAGCGAAGATCCGCCGTTCACCTTCAAGGCCATGGTGATCAAGACCAATTGGCCAGGGGCCACGGCCGAGGAAGTGTCGCGTCAGGTCACCGAACGCATTGAGAAGAAACTCATGGAGACCGGCGAGTACGAACGCATTGTCTCGTTCTCGCGGCCCGGTGAGTCCCAGGTCACCTTCATGGCCCGCGACTCCATGCATTCGGCGAAGATTCCCGAGCTGTGGTACCAGGTGCGCAAGAAAATCAGCGACATCCGCCAAACGCTGCCGCCGGATATCCAGGGGCCGTTTTTCAACGATGAATTCGGCACCACCTTCGGCAACATCTACGCCCTGACCGGTGATGGGTTTGACTACGCCGTGCTCAAGGACTACGCCGACCGCATCCAGATTCAACTGCAACGTGTACCGGACGTGGGCAAGGTCGAGCTGCTGGGCCTGCAGGACGAGAAGATCTGGATCGAGCTGTCCAACCTCAAGCTCGCCACCCTCGGCTTGCCGTTGGCGGCGGTGCAGCAGGCCTTGCAGGAGCAGAACGCGGTGTCCACGGCCGGCTTCTTTGAAACCCCGAGCGAACGCGTGCAGCTGCGCGTGTCGGGTAATTTCAAGACAGTGGAGGAGATCCGTAACTTCCCGATTCGTGTCGGCGACCGCACCTTCCGTATCGGCGATGTGGCCGACATCCACCGTGGCTTCAACGACCCACCGGCACCGCGCATGCGTTACATGGGCGCTGACGCTATCGGCCTGGCGGTGGCCATGCGTGAAGGGGGCGACATCCTCGTGCTCGGCAAGGCTCTTGAAGGCGAATTCGCACGCTTGCAGAAGAACCTTCCGGCCGGCATGGAGCTGCGCAAGGTGTCGGACCAACCGGCAGCGGTGAAAACCGGCGTCGGTGAATTCGTGCAAGTGCTGGCGGAAGCGCTGGCGATTGTGTTGCTGGTGAGCTTCTTCTCCCTGGGTGTGCGCACCGGCATGGTCGTGGCCCTGGCGATTCCGCTGGTATTGGCGATGACCTTCGCCACCATGTATTACCTGGGCATCGGCCTGCACAAGATCTCCCTCGGCGCGTTGGTATTGGCGCTGGGCTTGCTGGTGGACGATGCAATCATTGCCGTGGAAATGATGGCGATCAAAATGGAGCAGGGCTACGACCGGCTTAAAGCCGCGAGCTTCGCCTGGACCAGCACCGCCTTTCCGATGCTCACCGGTACGCTGATCACCGCCGCCGGCTTCCTGCCGATTGCCACCGCGCAATCGAGCACCGGCGAATACACCCGGTCGATCTTCCAGGTGGTGACCATCGCGCTGCTCGCTTCATGGGTTGCTGCGGTGGTGTTTGTGCCGTATCTGGGAGAAAAACTCCTACCCGATCTTGCGAAGATTCATGCCGCCAAACACGGCACGGATGGCCCCGATCCCTACGGCACGCCGTTCTACCAGCGCGTCAGACGTTTGGTGGAGTGGTGCGTGCGTCGCCGCAAAACCGTGATCGTGCTGACCTTGCTGCTGTTTATCGGCTCGGTGGCGTTGTTCCGCTTTGTGCCGCAACAGTTCTTCCCGGCCTCCGGCCGCCTGGAGTTGATGGTCGACCTGAAGCTGGCCGAAGGCGCGTCCCTGAGCAACACCGCCGACCAGGTCAAACGCTTGGAAGGCTTGCTCAAAGGCCACGCGGGCATCGACAACTATGTGGCTTACGTCGGCACCGGTTCGCCACGGTTCTACCTGCCTCTGGACCAGCAACTGCCGGCCGCCAGCTTTGCGCAGTTTGTGGTGCTGGCCAAGACCATCGAGGAGCGCGAAAGCCTGCGCACCTGGCTGATCGAAACCCTCAATGAACAGTTTCCCGACCTGCGTTCGCGCGTGACCCGCCTGGAAAACGGCCCGCCCGTGGGTTACCCGGTGCAGTTTCGCGTGACCGGTGAGCACATCGAAGAAGTCCGCGCCCTGGCGCGTAAAGTGGCGGCCAAGGTGCGCGAAAACACCCACGTCGCCAACGTGCACCTGGACTGGGAAGAACCGAGCAAGATCGTCTACTTGAATATTGACCAGGACCGCGCGAGGGCGCTGGGCGTGAGCACCGCCAACCTGTCCAAATTCCTCCAAAGCTCCTTGACCGGCTCCAGTGTCAGCCAGTATCGGGAGGACAACGAATTGATCGAGATCCTCTTGCGCGGCACCGTGCATGAGCGCACCGAACTGTCGCTGTTGCCCAGCCTGGCCGTGCCGACCGATAACGGTAAAAGCGTCGCCCTGTCGCAGATCGCCACCCTCGAGTACGGTTTCGAGGAAGGCATCATCTGGCACCGTAATCGCCTGCCGACCGTGACCGTGCGCGCCGATATCTATGGCAAGGAACAACCGGCGACGCTGGTCCAGCAGATCCAGCCGACGCTCGCGGATGTGCGTGCCCAGTTGCCCGATGGCTACCTGCTGGAAGTCGGCGGCACCGTGGAAGACTCCGCCCGCGGGCAAAACTCGGTGAAAGCCGGTGTGCCGCTGTTTATCGTGGTGGTGCTGACCTTGCTGATGCTGCAACTGCGCAGCTTCTCGCGCAGCGCCATGGTGTTTCTGACGGCGCCGCTGGGCTTGATCGGTGTGACATTGTTCCTGCTGGTGTTCCGCCAGCCCTTCGGCTTTGTGGCGATGCTCGGCACCATCGCCTTGTCGGGCATGATCATGCGTAACTCGGTGATCCTGGTGGACCAGATCGAGCAAGACATCAAAGCCGGCCTTGCGCCTTGGCAAGCCATTATCGAAGCCACCGTCCGACGCTTCCGCCCGATCGTGCTTACCGCACTCGCGGCGGTACTGGCGATGATCCCGCTGTCACGCAGCGTGTTCTTCGGGCCGATGGCGGTGGCGATCATGGGTGGATTGATTGTGGCGACGGCCTTGACGCTATTGTTTCTGCCGGCACTGTATGCTGCGTGGTTCAAAGTGAGGAAGGACGTCGCGTAACCATGTTGGCCACCGTTTCAGCCCTGATGTTGCTGCTGCTTGCCCCCGGCCCCACCAACACCCTGTTGTTTCGTGCCGGGGTGTTGTTTGGGTTTCGGGCGTCGTGGAAGCTGGTTCCAATAGAATGCCTGGCTTACGTGCTGCAAGTGTCGGCGTGGGGTTTGGCGTTGTGCTATCTGACAGCGATTTCGCCGTGGGCGTTGACGGTGACGCAATTGGCGGCGGCAGCCTACCTGCTGTATCTGTCGTGCAAGCTGTGGCAACGCAAGAGCAGTGAGATCAGCCAGGGCAAGGATCGCTTCAGCGGCTTTTACTTCTTCTGCATGACGGTCATGAACCCCAAAGGGGTGCTGATCGTCTCGTTTATCGCACCGGCCAATGCGTTCACCACGCTGCAAGGCTACCTCGTGTTCATGGGGACGCTGGCGCTGGTGGTGGTGCCGGTCGGGGTTGCCTGGGTGCTGCTGGGAAGTCGCTTTGAAGGGATTCAGAAGGGCTGGCTCACGCCCTTGAAGATCAACCGCGCGACGTCGATCGCCATCGGTTGCTTCGCGACGCTGATGATGGGGCGGCTGGCGGACTCATTGATTGGCTGATAGGGGGCCTGTCTCAAATTTCGTATTTATTGAGATAAGCGTTTTTTTCTGCTTTATTCAAATCTCAAAAAATAGAAAATTGAGACTTTGATGATCAAGCGGCCACCCGAGGTGCCGGAGGGTGTTTTCCATCTGATAGGCCAGGCGCCACACCTTCAGCACCTGTCTGACTATATGAAGCTCACTCAGCCAACAGACGGCCAAGGGCGGTATTTGCATTTTGATCAGCTACGCCACCGTTTTCCGTCACATTTGGATCCGGCGATATGCTGGGGAATCGTGAAATACGAGCGCTCCCGTGTTTCTCAGAAAATACTGCCTGTTGGCACACCGCAGGTCTGGTGCAACTTTGTGTTGACGCCGACGGCCCAGCGCGTGGTTTCCACGGTCGACAGATACGCCTCAACTGCCGCACTTGAATACATGAGTAGCAAGATAGGAAAGGCGGCTCACATCAAGTACCTGCTGAACGATCTGATTGAAGATGAAGCCATCAGCAGTAGCCAACTGGAGGGGGCTGTAACAACCACGCTGGTTGCAAAAGACATGTTGAAAAGAGAGCGGCTACCGAGAACACCCGATGAAAAAATGATTATCGGCAATTACCGGATGATGCGCTTTGCGTGGGATAAACGGAACGAGCCGCTCAGCATTGAACTTATTGCAGAAATGCACGAAGTGGGCTTCAGCGGCATCGATGATGATAAGTACTCGCCCGGCAGTTTTCGTCTCAACGATCAAGTAGTCGTTCAGGACGGAGAGGGTAATGTGGTGCATTCGCCGCCACCCGCTGAAGGGATCGTCGCCCGGTTGGACCGCTTGTCGGAATGGATCAACATCTGTCATGACGACGCTACGACCAGTCGCTACCTTCACCCTCTGATCAAAGGCATCTCTCTGCATTTCGCACTGGGTTTTGAACACCCATTTCGTGATGGCAACGGTCGAGTGGCGCGTGCGCTGTTCTACTGGTTCATGTTCAAAAGCGACTACGCAGCGTTCAGGTAGATATCGATCAGTGTGCTGCTCAAGAACGCCGCGGTTCAATACGGGAAGTCTTATCTTTATACCGAGACGGATGGGCTCGATCTCACTTACTTTATCGACTATCAGTGTTCGATTGTTCAGCGTGCGGTAGATGGGTTTAAAGAGTCGTACGAGCGCAGTGTTCGAGAGGCAGAAGCGTTTGATCGTTGGCTCTGGGACTCGGGACTTTACAACGCGTTGAGCGAAAAACAGAAAACTGTATTTCAGGTTGCCAAGAGCGGTACCGCCAAGCAGTTTACCGCCGTCAACGTGAAGGAGAATCTGGACTGTTCTTACAATACGGCGTCAGCGGTGCTCAATGGCCTTGTTGAGTTGAATCTCTTCGTCAAAGAGAAGCAGGGCCGTGAATGGGTATTTTCTATGCGGGATCAGGCTGAAATACAAAAGAACTGGTTAAAACGCTGATCAACGCCCACGTTTCCTTGACCCGTGGGCGTTTCAGGCATTACAGCGCGCCAAACACCTTCTTCGCCAAACTGGTGGCCGCCGCCGCCGGGTTCTTGCGAATGGTTTCTTCCTGCTGCGCAATCATCTTGAACAAGCCGTCCAGCGCCTGTTCGGTCACGTAGTTTTCGACGTTGGCGCTCTTGGCATCTACTGCACCGAAGGCTGCGGCTTTGCCGGCCAGGGCGTTGTATTGCTGGGCTACGCCGACTTTGTCGGTAGCGGCCTTGACGATCGGCAGGAACTTGGCGCGAATTTGTTCGCGGCTGCTTTTGTTCAGGTACTGGGTGGCGGAGTCCTGGCCGCCGCTGAGGATGCCTTTGGCGTCGGTCACGCTCATGTTTTTCACGGCGTTCACCAGAATCGGCTGGGCCTGGGTCACGGCGGTTTCCGCGGCTTTGTTCATGCTGTCTTCCAGCTGCGTGACCTGCTCACCCATGCCGAACATTTTCAGCTTGTCGGCAACTTTGCCCAGCTTGCCCGGCAGGCCGATTTTCACTTCGGGGTTATTGCTGAAACCACCGGGTACACCCAGTTGTTTCACGGCGATCTGTGCGCCTTGGGTGAGGGCATCCTTGAGGCCGCCGCTGGCATCGCCCTGGGACAGGCTGCCAAGGTCCAGGGCCATGGCGTTGGCGCCGAGCAGCAGGCCGGCACACAGGGCGGTAAAGCGAAGGGAGTTACGGAGCATGGGTGCTTCCTTTTGATCGAATTCAGTGGGCCACGGCATCAACGCGCAAGCGCAGGGGGTGTGGGTCCTGGCCGTCGAGTTGTACCGCGTGCCGTTCGGTGGTGATAAACAGTAGCTTGCCGTCCAGTTCGATGCGAGCGCTCACCGAATAACGATGGCCGGGCTTGATCTGGGCCGGGTCGTAGCTCAGGTGAAACGGCAGCGGCACCTGGCCTTTGACCGGGCCTTTCTGCTCGGCAAGGGTCACGGCCGGCGCGTCCATCAGCGATACGTCCTGCAGGCTGACGCTCAAGGTGGCGTTCGGTGGCAGGGCGATGCGTTGCAGGTAGAACACTTCGCCATCAAGGCTTGCCTGGGGCGTGTGATGCATGGATTGGCAGGCTCCGAGCAGGGCGGTAAGGCCCAGGAGAATGATCTTTTTCATGGTGCAGCTCCTTTTCAACGGCGCCGGCATCCAGCGGGCGCCTGTTTAAATCTAGCGGGTTTCTTCCGAGTCCACTGGCGCGTCGGCTATGCCGTCGACACGGTGCAGGGCCACTTGGCGTATCGACAGGCGAATCTCTGCCGGCAATACGCGTTTGGCGGCGCCTTCGGCCAGTTCGCCGAGCAGATCGTGGTAGCTCAACTTGCCGGCTGCGTCGCGGCGCAGCACATCCTGCTCCAGCAACGTCTGAATAAAATGTCGGAAAAGGCTCTTATCGAAGAACTCCGGCGCATTGAGCCCATGCAGGATCGACAGGCGCTGGGCCATGATCGTGCACAGGTCTTCCAACTCTTCGGCGCTGATGCTGTTCTGGCCGCTGTTGAGCAGCAGCGAGATCGCCATATAGAAGCGCTGCAGGGTCTGGGCGATGCTCTTGGACAGCAGCGTCAGCAGCACAAAGTGCCGCGAACTCGGCGCCGTGCGCAGGTACACGTCGTTCTCGAAGCGCAGCAGGCCTTGTTCGACAAAGGCCTCGAGCCATTGGTCGACCACCGTGTCCAACTCATCCTGCGACCAGCGGATAAACAGCTCCGATTGCAGGTACGGGTAAAGCGCGTGGGTGTAGCGCAGGATCTGTTCGCGGCTCATGCGCGAGCTGCTCTGAAAGAAACTCGCCAGCAACGCCGGCAGGGCGAAGATGTGCAGTACGTTGTTGCGGTAGTAGGTCATCAGGACGGCGTTCTGCTCGTCCAGGTACACAATCTTACCCAGGGCGTCGCTCTGTTCCGACAGCAAATCCATGTCCTTGACGTGCTTGATCAGCGCCAGGCCGTCGCCCTCGGGCAGTGTGGTGTGCGGCGAATACGGCACGCGACGCAGCAGCGCCAGGTACAGGTCCAACTGGCGGGCCATGGCCTGTTCGTCCAAGGCCAGGCGTGTGGTCGACAGCAATGCCAGGGCCACGAGGTTCACCGGGTTGACCGCCGCGGCCTCGTTCAAGTGGCGCGCCACCTGGTCGCCGAGGCGGTTGGTGGTTTCATTGAGCCAGGCCGGCTTGTAATTCGGTCCCAGCTCCTGGGTGCGCCAGTCGGGCTGCTCAGCGTCAAGGAACTCCGCCAGCTTGATCGGCTCACCAAAATTGACCGCGACTTGGCCGAACCGCTGCTTGAGCGCGCCGACCACTTTGAAAATATCGAAGATCGACTCTTTCTTCTTGCTCGCCCCGCGCAACTCACCGAGGTAGGTGCGGCCTTCGAGCACGCGCTCATAGCCGATATACACCGGTACAAACACGATCGGCATGCGCGAGGAGCGCAGGAAGCTGCGCAGGGTAATCGCCAGCATCCCGGTTTTCGGTTGCAGCATGCGCCCGGTACGTGAGCGTCCGCCTTCGACGAAGTACTCCACCGGGAAACCTTTGGTGAACAGGGTGTGCAGGTATTCGTTGAACACTGAGGTGTACAGCGGGTTGCCCTTGAAGGTGCGGCGCATGAAAAACGCACCGCCACGGCGCAGCAGGCTACCGATCACCGGCATGTTCAGGTTGATACCGGCAGCGATGTGCGGCGGGGTCAGGCCATTCTTGAACAGCAGGTAAGAGAGCAACAGGTAGTCGATGTGGCTGCGGTGGCAGGGCACGTAGATGACCTCGTAGCCCTGGGCAACCTTTTGCACGCCCTCGATGTTATTGACCTTGATGCCGTCGTAGATCTTGTTCCAGAACCAGCTCAGCACCACCTCCAGGAAGCGGATCGCGGTGTAGGTGTAGTCCGAGGCGATCTCGTTGCCGTAGCGCAGGGCCTGGGCCTTGGCTTTTTCCGGGGAGATTTTTTCGCGCTCGGCTTCCTCGGCAATGGCCTGGCGCACCAGCGGCATGTTGACCAACCCCTTCACCAGGTTGCGGCGGTGGGACAGGTCGGGGCCGATCACGGCAGTCTTCAGGTTACGAAAGTGCACACGCAGGATGCGTTGGGCCATGCGCACGGTGCGTTCGTGACCTTTATTGTGCTCGATCAATTCACGCAGGTTGATAGGCGCCGAGAATTGCACACGGGTCTTGCGACCCAGGATCAGGATGCTCAACAAGCGGCGCAGACGGCCGGTGACCGCCCAGCTGTCGGCGAATAACAGTTTCCACGGGCTGGACTCGCTTGCCGGCGTCTGTCCCCAGAACACGCTGACCGGAATGATTTGTGCATTCTCTTCGGCGTGCTCGGTCAGGGTGTTGACCAGGCGGGTCAGGGTCGGCGGCGCGCCGCGCTTGTCCTGGCGGCCCAGCCAGTCCGGATCGGGCGTGAGGTAGAAGAACGCCGCCGGCTCCATCAACGGGCCCACCGATACCGACAACACCGGGCGCGGCAAGCCGGCCTTGGTGCATTCGGCATCGACCACGGCCAACTCGCTGAGGGAGGGCGATTGCAGGACGTAAAACACCGGCCGGCTGCGGTCCAGGTTCAGGGTTAGGGACGACTGGTTGATCGTCTCCGAGCGAACCCAGAGGTACAACAGTCGGCGCAAGGTGCCAAATACCAGACGGCGGAACGGGGAGCGGGTCATAGGTGAGCTGCTTGAAGTGGAAAAAACCGAGCAGGCGCTCGGGCGGGTAGTGTGCCGTATTCGCCGAAAATCGGCAAAAAAGCAGCGATGTAAACTTGAGTTGATCGTTTTTGAGCGCGTCTTATACTCGGCAGTTCAACGCGACCGGCTCAACAATAAAAAACCGAAGTGGGAGTGAACAGATGGCAACGCGCGAAACCGGCAATGTGAAGTGGTTCAACGATGCAAAGGGCTATGGCTTTATTCAGCGTGAAGATGGCAAGGATGTGTTTGTGCACTACCGCGCCATTCGGGGCGACGGCCATCGCTCGTTGGCCGAGGGCCAGCAGGTGGAATACGCCGTGGTGAGCGGTGAGAAGGGCTTGCAGGCGGAGGATGTGGTCGCGTTGTAAACGCTGCCTTTGCTGCGCCATCACTTGGCGCAGCCTGGATTTAGCGCAGAACGGTTGCGTGAGGCGTGGGATGTTCGTCAATGGTGCAGCCTATGCCTATAATCCCGCGTTATTAGCGCACCGGGCTCTTCCTTGACGCAAAAGCGTGAGAGGATTCCTGACATGCTGCACAAGGAATTTAACCATGCTTAAACATCTGAAACTGAAAAACATCGGCCCTGCGGACAGCATGGAGTTGGAGTTCGGCGAACGTCTGAATCTGATCACTGGAGACAATGGCTTAGGTAAGAGCTTCCTTCTTGATATCGCCTGGTGGGCGATGACGCGAAAGTGGCCAGCAGAAATAAACCCTAAATTGTCAGCAGGTAAAAAGGCACTTCCTTCCACTGCGGGATCTGATGCCAGTATCGACTTCTCCTTCACTGCAAAGAAAAAGGAAGAATCGTACACCAGTACATTTTTTCGCAAAGAGCAAATATGGAAGGGCAGACAGGGGCGTCCGGCTAATCCAGGGCTGGTGTTTTATGCAATGGCGGACGGCAGTTTTGCAGTATGGGACCCGGCACGAAATTACTGGCGTACTCAAGATGGTATGGATGTTCAAGAGCGTATTCCCGCCTATGTATTCGGCTCTTCTGAGGTGTGGGACGGGCTCAACGGTAAAGATGGTAAGCCACTCTGTAATGGCTTGGTCATGGACTGGGGAGGCTGGCAAAAGGAAAAGGGTGCTGCTTTTGACAGCCTCTGCGCAGTACTTGAAGTTTTATCGCCTTCCTCGAAGGAAGGGCTTCAACCCGGCGGGTTCACGCGGCTGAGTCTGGACGACGCTCGAGACATTCCAACGATTCGAATGCCTTATGGTCAAGACGTAGCAGTACTTCATGCTTCCGCAGGTATGCGACGAATTTTGGCGTTGGCCTATTTGTTGGTTTGGACTTGGGAGGAACATCAACAAGCGGCAATACTGCTTGGAGAAGAAACGACAAAGCAAGTAGTTTTCCTGATCGATGAAGTCGAATCCCACTTGCACCCACAATGGCAAAGAAGAATTGTCCCAGCGCTGTTGGCCGTTGTTAAAACATTGATTGGTAAAGCGGACGTCCAGATTATTACGGCGACACATTCACCTTTGATCATGGCCTCTGTCGAACCGCTTTTCGACTCAGCGAAAGATGCTTGGTTCGACCTCGATTTTGAGAGAAAGAAGGTTGTACTACGGGCTCGCGCATTTGAAAAGCAGGGTGAAGCGGCTCGTTGGTTGACCAGTGATGCCTTTGATTTGGAAAGTGGCCGAGCGCCGGAGTATGAGGCGCTTATACGCAGAGCGTCGGCATTGATTGAGAAAGATAATCCCAGCGAGGCGGCGATAAAGAAAACGTATCAGCAGTTACTGGTCGCCTTGAGTCCAACGGACGAATTTTTGTATCGATGGCGCTATGTTTGTATGAAAAAAGGGTGGTTGAAGTGATTCCTGTCGCATTACGCCCCGAGCCTAACGACTTCAATGTGGAGGTTCGTCAAAAAGGCTTGGCCTGGTTGGCCAAGCATAATATCCATCTGAATAGTGCCCCTCCTAAAGCTTCAAAATTACCTAGGTATTGGGCGCACTCCAACCTCCAATTGTGGAAGGCGTATTCGGGTACGTGCGCCTATCTGGCTATTTACTTTGAGTGGAGTACTGGGGCGAGTTCAACAGACCATTTCATTGCGAAGTCGACTCGGGCGGGGGACGCCTATGAGTGGGATAACTACCGTCTTTCCTGCTTGGGCGCGAATCGGAGCAAGGGCGCGCATAGTGTGCTGGACCCTATCGGACTCACACCGAATACATTTTTCCTGAACTTGGCGAAGGGAAATATTCGAGTCAATCCTGCGCTGGCTACGTTGGACAAGAAACACGCTCGCAGAACGATGACTCGCCTGAAGCTAAATGCACCTGAACTCAAGGCCGCCAGGGCACGACACTATCAGGAGTATACGGAGCACAAACACCAGAAGACCTTCAAGAAGCTATCACCCTTTGTTTGGTATGAAGCGAATCGACAAGGGTTGTTATAACCCCCTCCCAACAATGCAGGGGTGTCATTGATGTTTGTGCCACGTTCCTTAATTAATGTGTCTTCCAGGTAATCTGCTCTTCGCCGTCCGCACTGATCCGAATCCAGGTGTCGGCACTTTCCTCGCCTTCTTCCTCGACCCACGTCCCCGGCGCGCAGCGCACTTCCACGTTCAGCGCGGCAAATGCGGCGCGGGCGCAGGCGATGTCGTCGTCCCACGGGGTCTGGTCGCTCTCCAGGTACAGGCTGTTCCATTTGCCGACGGCTTTGGGCAGCCAGGTCACGGGCACGTTGCCGGCCTTGCACTTGTAGGTCTGGCCCTTCTGTACCCAGTCGGTGCACGAGCCGAGCGCTTGGGCCAGCCAGGCGGCGATGGCCTTGTAGTCGACGTCAGCGTCCTTCAGGTAAATCTCGATATCGGGTTGGCGCATGGATGTTCCTCGTTGCGGGATTCGAAAATCCATTCGCGGATGCTTAAAAGTCGCTTATTGAAGCACGAAATAGTCGTAGCGCATCGATACGGTGACCTGCAGCGGCTCAGCGGCTTCGATCACCTCGGCGCGCCGTTCGGCGCTGGCGCGCCAGCCGTGCGGTGTCATCGCCAATAGGTTGGCACGGTCCTGAGGCTCGGCCAGGCTCAATGTGAACGTCAGGGTTTCGCTGTGGGCCAGGCTCATGCCTTCGGGGACCAGGGCCAGGTGCTTGTCGTCGGTGTATTCGCGCACCTCGTCGTACAGGCGTTCGCGCAGTTCCATCAGATGGCCGCTGGTGGGGCCGACCTTCATCAAGCCGCCGCCAGGGCTGAGCAGGCGCTTGGCCTCCAGCCAGTCCAACGGACTGAAGACGCTGGCCAGGAACTGGCAGCTGGCATCGGCCAACGGTACGCGGGCCATGCTGGCGATTAACCAGGTCAGCGCCGGCTTGCGCTTGCAGGCGCGCTTGACCGCTTCCTTGGAGATGTCCAGCGCGTAGCCGTCGGCGTGGGGCAGGGCGTCGGCTATTTGGGCAGTGTAGTAACCCTCGCCACAACCGATGTCGACCCAGCGCTGCGGCGCGCGCTCGGCCGCCAGTTCTGCCAGGCGTCTGGCCACGGGGGCGTAGTGCCCGGCGTTGAGGAAGTCGCGGCGCGCCTCGACCATGGCCAGGTTGTCACCCGGATCGCGGCTGTTCTTGTGCTGCACCGGCAACAGGTTCAGGTAACCCTGGCGCGCGCGGTCGAAGCGGTGCCCGGCCGGGCACGCCACGCCATTGTCCACCGCATTGAGCGGAGCGCTGCAAATGGGGCACGCGAGCATCAGGCGAGCAACTTGATCAGGGTTTGGTAGTAGATGTCGGTCAGCACGTCGAGGTCGCTGGCGAGGATGCGCTCGTTGACCTGATGGATCGTTGCGTTGACCGGGCCCAGTTCGACCACCTGGGTGCCGAGGGTGGCGATGAAACGACCGTCCGAAGTGCCGCCGCTGGTGGACGCTTGGGTCTCGCGACCGGTGATCGCCTTGATGCTGGCGGACACGGCATCGAGCAGCGCGCCGGGTTCGGTGAGGAACGGCAGGCCCGACAGCGCCCATTCCACGTGCCAGTCCAGGCCGTGTTTGTCGAGAATCGCCGCGACCCGCTGTTGCAGGCCTTCGACGGTGGATTCGGTGGAGAAACGGAAATTGAACACCGCGGTCAGGTCACCGGGAATCACGTTGGTGGCGCCAGTGCCGGCATTGAGATTGGAGATCTGGAAACTGGTCGGTGGGAAGAACGTGTTGCCGTCGTCCCAATGTTCGGCAGCCAGTTCGGCCAGGGCGGGGGCTGCCAGATGGATCGGGTTCTTCGCCAGGTGCGGGTAGGCCACGTGGCCCTGTACACCGCGCACGGTCAGCGTGGCGCCGAGGGAGCCGCGACGGCCGTTCTTGACCACGTCACCCACCAGCGTGGTGCTCGACGGTTCACCGACGATGCACCAGTCCAGACGCTCTTTGCGTGCGGCCAGGCGTTCGATCACGGCTTTGGTGCCGTGGTGCGCCGGGCCTTCTTCATCGCTGGTGATCAGGAAGGCGACCGAACCCTTGTGGTCCGGGTAGTCGGCAACGAAACGCTCCGACGCCACCAGCATGGCGGCCAGGCTGCCTTTCATATCGGCGGCGCCACGCCCGCAGAGCATGCCGTTTTCGTCGATCAGTGCGTCGAACGGGTCGTTCTGCCAGGCCTGCACCGGGCCGGTCGGTACCACGTCGGTGTGGCCGGCAAAGCACAGCACCGGGCCTTCATGCTTGCCGTGGGTGGCCCAGAAGTTGTCCACGTCTTCGATGCGCATCGGCTCCAGCGCAAAACCAGCGTCGCCCAGGCGCTGCATCATCAGCTTCTGGCAATCGGCATCGATCGGCGTGACCGAGGGGCGACGGATCAAGTCGATGGCAAGTTGAAGGGTCGGCGAAAGGTCGGCATGGGCCGTCATGGGGGAAACTCCACAGCTTTATAGATGAGCAGGCAAGGCGCACAAAACGGCCGTTATCTTATAGCAAAACGGCGACCAGAGGCCGCCGTTTAGTGCATTGCGCAAGTTTTTACACAGTGCTTGCAGGCTCCACCGCCACTGCAGGTTTGGGCAGCGACGAGAGGAACGCCATGATCAACGCCGCCACATACGGCAGCGATTGCACCAGCAGCATCACCACCCAGAAGCGCATGTCATTGCTCGGCAGGCCCTGCACCAGGTAGATCCCCAGCGCCGCGCCCCACAACAGCAGCATGATGAACATTTCTTCGCGGGCTTCGGAAATGGCCACCCAGAAGCCGTGGTTATCGGCGTTTTTCGGTGTACGGAAGAACGGAATGCTGCTGGTGAAGAAGCCATACAGCACCGCTTTGGCGATGGTGTGGGACAGCGCCAGGCCGGCCAGGGCCGCGCAGAACGCGTCCTTGAGGTTGACGCCTACCGCACGGCGGTACAGGAAGATGATCTTGCCCACCTTGAACACGAACAACGCCAACGGCGGAATCGCGAAAATCAGCAGCGGCGGGTCGACCCGGGTTGGCACGATGATCATCGCCGCCGACCACAACAGTGCGCCGACGGTGAAGAAGATATTCATGCCGTCCGCCACCCACGGCAACCAGCCCGCGAGGAAGTGGTAACGCTGACCACGGGTCAGCTCTGTGTCCTTGCCGCGCAGCAGGCTGGCCGTGTGACGCTTGATGATCTGGATCGCGCCATAGGCCCAACGGAAACGCTGCTTCTTGAAGTCGATAAAGGTATCCGGCATCAAGCCCTTGCCGTAGCTGTCGTGGTAATACGCGGCCGACAGACCTTTCTCGAACACGCGCAGGCCCAGTTCCGCGTCTTCACAGATACACCAGTCGGCCCAGCCCAGCTCTTCAAGCACCGAGCGGCGGGTCATGGTCATGGTGCCGTGCTGGATGATCGCGTCGCGGTCGTTACGGGTGACCATGCCGATATGGAAGAAGCCTTTGTATTCCGCGTAGCAGAGCTTCTTGAAGGTGCTTTCGTTCTGGTCGCGGTAGTCCTGGGGCGACTGCACCACGGCGATTTTCGGGTCGGCGAAGTGCGGCACCATGTGCTTGAGCCAGTTCGGCGACACGCAGTAGTCCGAGTCGATCACGGCGATCACTTCAGCATCCTTGGCCGTATGCGGAAGCAGGTAGTTCAGCGCGCCGCCCTTGAAACCGGCCAGGGGCGCGACGTGGAAGAACTTGAAGCGCGGACCCAGGGTTTCGCAGTAGTCACGCACCGGTTCCCATACCGCCGGGTCTTTGGTGTTGTTGTCGATGATCAGGACTTCGTAGTCCGGGTAATCCAGGGCAGCCAGGGCGTCGAGGGTCTGTTTGACCATCTCGGGTGGCTCGTTGTAGCAGGGCACGTGGATCGACACTTTCGGGCGGTAGTCCGAATCCCCTTCGACCGGCAGGAATTCACGTCGACGCTTGTGGGTCCACACGGCTTCCGCCAGTTCGTGGGCTTCGGTCAGCAACACGATGAACACACCCAGGGCGCCGAGGGCCAGGAGCACGCCCACGGTCACGCTGAACCAGGTGCTGTATTGCTGGCTGTAGTCGTAGCCGATCCACACCAGCACCGAACCGCACAGGAACGCGATAAAGGTCAGGAAGGTACGGCCACGTTGGCGCAGGGATGAGCCGTCGATCATCAACAGGGTCAGCGACAGCAGCGCAAGCACGACCGATCCGATCGCCAGCACGCGCCATTGCGGGATCGCCACCACCGGGCCTTCAAAATTGAATTTCTGCTGGCGCGCGGCGTTGAACACGCCCCAATAAGCGCCGGCCGAGCCTTCGTCGCTGACTTTCCACGGCTGATCGAAGGCCTCGATCACGAAGTAGTTGTAGCCTTGGCGATTGAGCTTATTGACCAAGGTACGCAGGTAAATGGCCTGGTCGGCAGGGGAGGTTTCGTTGCCACCGCGCATGCGTCCGTTGCTCGGCCAGCCCACTTCCGACAGCAGCAATTGCTTTTTCGGGAACAGTTTTTTCAGGTCCCTGGCGCGATCGAGTACGTACTGGCCGGCCTTGTCCATGGGAATGAATTCCCAGAACGGCAGGATGTGCGCGGCAATCAGGTCGACGTGCTTGGCCAACTGTGGGTTTTTTTCCCAAATGTGCCATTGCTCAGAGGTGGTCACCGGCACTTTTACGGCGGCGCGCACCCGGTCCAGCAGCACGATCAGTGCCTCTGGGGTGATCTCTTCACGGAACAGCGCTTCGTTACCCACCACCACTCGCACGACACTGCGCGAGTTGTTGGCAATTTCGATAGCGCGTTGGATCTCGCGTTCGTTGCGTTCCAGGTCGGGGCTGATCCAGATGCCCAGGGTCACGCGCAGGCCGAACTCTTCGGCCAGCTTGGGGATATCGCCCAAGGTGCCGTCGACCGAGTAGGTACGGATGTTGTCCGTCAGCTTGCTCATGATCGCAAGGTCCTGACGCATCTGTTCGTCGCTGGGGTATTGGTTTTTCTGTGGGTACTGGCCTTGCTGGAACGGCGAGTAGGAAAAACCGGATATCTGCTCAGGCCAGTTGGGAGCGGTGACCGGGCGGTTGATCAGCGCCCAGAAGCCGGTGAAAAGCGCGGCAATTGCCAGCACCACCACCAGGTTGAGTCCAAATTTACGCGATGCCATGGTTATGTCGGGTTCCAAAAGGTGTGGAACGAAAAGAGGTGCCGGCCTGCGCCGAACGGCGCGCATCCTACACCGGCCTTTCCCCGAGCGTACAGCGGACAGAGAAAAGCCGGACGTTAGTCAGCGAAAGGCCATCTAAGTTCTTTACTTGTAGCTTGTCGCTTCGAACTTGTCGCTGCGTAGTCCATAATGCGCGCCGGTTTTTGGGGTAATGGTCATGAGTACAGAAGATCCGCGGTTTGCAGGCGTCGCCCGCTTGTATGGCATTGAAGGCCTGGAACGCTTGAAAGCGGCCCATGTGGCGATCGTCGGCGTCGGCGGCGTAGGTTCCTGGGCAGCCGAAGCCATGGCCCGTTGCGGGGTGGGTGAGATTTCGCTGTTTGACCTGGATGACGTCTGTGTCAGCAACAGCAACCGCCAGTTGCATGCCCTGGACAGCACCGTGGGCAAGCCCAAGGTCGAGGTGATGGCCGAGCGCCTGCGCGGCATCAACCCGGACTGCACGGTGCATGCGGTGGCGGATTTCGTCACCCGCGACACCATGGCTGAGTACATCACCCCCAATATCGATTGCGTGATCGATTGCATCGACGCGGTTAACGCCAAGGCCGCGCTGATTGCCTGGTGCAAGCGCCGCAAGATCCAGATCATCACCACCGGTGGCGCCGGCGGGCAGATTGATCCGACGTTGATCCAGGTGTGTGACCTGAACCGCACCTTCAACGATCCCTTGGCCTCGAAAGTGCGCTCAACCCTGCGCCGTGACTACGGGTTCTCGCGCACGGTGACCCGCCATTACAGCGTGCCGTGCGTGTTTTCCACCGAGCAACTGCGCTATCCCAAGCCGGACGGCAGTATCTGTCTGCAGAAGAGTTTTGTCGGCGACGGGGTGAAGCTGGACTGCGCCGGGGGCTTTGGCGCGGTGATGATGGTCACTGCCACCTTCGGCATGGTGGCGGCCACCAAGGCGGTGGACAAGATTGTCGCCGGGGTGCGCCGGCCTTCAGAGCGGGTCAAGCCCGCCTGAGTGTCAGTGTGGCGAGTGGCTGAGTTCGCGCATGCGCTGCAGGACGGCATTCAAGCCGTTGCTGCGCGACGGCGACAGCTGGCGTGAAAGCCCGAGTTGATTGAACCAGTCAGGCAAGTCGACCGCCTGCAACTCGGGCGCCGACAATCCGTTGACCCGCGCCAGCAGCAAGGCCACCAAGCCCCGAATCATCCGCGCCTCGCTGCTGGCGGCAAACTGCCAATGACCCTGTTCCAGGCGCCCGACCAACCACACCAGACTTTCGCAGCCCTGCACCAGGTTGGCATCGACCTTGTCGTCATCCGCCAATACCGGAAGCCGTTCGCCCCATTGCATCAGCAAGCGGGCGCGTTGTTCCCAACTGCCGACGGCCTGGAAGGTTTCCAGTGCCGCGATTGCGTCGACCGGCAGGCTCATCGCAGCATGTCCAGGGCTTGGTCCAGTGCCTCGAAAAAACGTTCCAGGTCGTCGGAATCGTTGTAGAGCGCCAGGGACACACGGATTGCCCCCGACAACTGCAGCGCCTTGAGCAGCGGCATCGCGCAGTGGTGCCCGGCACGTACGGCAATGCCTTGTTCGGTCAGCAGGTGCGCGAGGTCGGCGTTATGCACGCCCTCAACCACGAAGCTGACCAATGCCGCCTGCGGTGCGCCCAGCACGCGCACGCCGTTGCGCGCTTTCAAACCGCGTAACAGGTAGTCGTGCAGCGCGGCTTCATGGGCGATGACGGCCTGCTGATCCAGTGAGCTCAGGTAATCGAGGCTCGCGCCTAAGCCGATCACGCTGGCAATCGGCGGCGTGCCGGCTTCAAAGCCCAATGGCGCGGGGCGAAAGCTTGCGCTGTGGTAGTCCGCCTGCTGCACCATTTCGCCGCCGAACTGCCAGTGACGCAGGTGGTGCAGGCCGTCGTTGCGCCCGTAGAGCACGCCGACGCCATCCGGGCCGTAGAGCTTGTGACTGGAAAATACATAGAAATCGCAGCCCAAGGCCTGTACGTCGTGGCGGCCATGGACGATGCCTTGGGCGCCATCGATCACACTCAGGGCACCGTAGGCTTTGGCCAGGGCCAACAGTGCTTCAAGCGGTTGCCAGGTGCCGAGCACGTTGGACAACTGGCTCACCGCCAGCAGGCGCGTGCGCGGCCCGATCAACGCGGTGGCGGCGTTTAAGTCAATCACACCGTCATCATCCAGAGGCAATACCACCAGCGTGAGTGCGCGGCGCTTGGCCAGTTGCTGCCAGGGCAGCAGGTTGGCGTGGTGTTCCAGGGCGCTGATAACAATTTCATCGCCCGCATTGAATAAGTGCTCAAGGCCATAGGCCAAGAGGTTCAGCGCAGAGGTCGCGCCGTGGGTGAAAACGATTTGCCCGGTGTCGCCTGCATTGAGCCACTGCGCGACCTTGCTGCGGCTGTCCTCGAACGCCTGGGTCGCGTGAGCCCCCGGCAAATGCTGGGCGCGGTGCACATTGGCTGCGCCATTGGCGTAGTAATGGCTGATGGCATCCAACAAGGCTTGGGGTTTTTGCGTGGTGGCGGCGCTGTCCAGATAGGTCTGGTCTTGCCGTTGCAGGGTGGCGATGGCCGGAAAATCGGCACGCCAGGGGGAGGGCACAAGCATGGTGTTCAAAACTCGTATAAGCGAGCCGCCCCCCGCAGGGCGCGGCTTGCTAGTGGCATCGAGTGGCTGCTTAGTTGTGAGCGTGCAGCGCTTCGTTCAGTTCGATGGCCGATTTGTGGGTTTTGCACTCCACGGCACCGGTCTCGGAGTTACGACGGAACAACAGGTCCGGCTGGCCGGCCAGCTCACGCGCCTTGACCACTTTGACCAGTTGGTTCTGCTCGTCGAGCAAGGCAACTTTGGTGCCGGCCGTGACGTACAGGCCCGACTCCACGGTATTGCGGTCGCCCAACGGGATGCCGATACCGGCGTTGGCGCCGATCAGGCAGCCTTCGCCCACCTTGATCACGATGTTGCCGCCGCCCGACAGGGTGCCCATGGTGGAGCAACCGCCGCCCAGGTCCGACCCCTTGCCAACGAACACGCCTGCCGAGACACGGCCTTCGATCATGCCCGGGCCTTCGGTGCCGGCGTTGAAGTTGACGAAACCTTCGTGCATCACGGTGGTGCCTTCGCCCACGTATGCGCCCAGGCGCAGACGCGCGGCGTCAGCGATACGCACGCCGGCCGGGACCACGTAGTCGGTCATTTTCGGGAATTTGTCCACCGAGAACACTTCCAGCAACTCGCCACGCAGGCGTGCTTCCAGTTGGCGCTCGGCCAATTCGCCGATGTCGATCGCGCCCTGGCTGGTCCAGGCCACGTTCGGCAGTTGCGGGAACACACCGGCCAGGTTCAGGCCGTGGGGCTTGACCAGACGATGGGACAGCAGATGCAGCTTGAGGTAGGCCTCTGGGGTGGAGGTCAGTGCGGCGTCTTCGGCCAGCAAGGTGGCGACCAGCGGCGTGTGGCTTTCGGCCAGACGGCTCAGCAGAGCAGCCTGGGCGGTGTCGACGCCTTTGAGGGCGTCAGCCAGTTGCAGGGCCTGGGTCACGGTGAAGGTGATGGCCTGGTTGCCCTCGGTGTAACCAAGGATCGGCGCAATGGCGGCGACGATTTCAGCCGACGGGTTAAGCAACGGTTGTGCGTAAAACACTTCCAGCCAAGCACCTTGGCGGTTCTGAGTGCCGACGCCGAAGCCCAGGCTGAACAGGGAATTGGACATGCTGTTACCTCTAAAAATATGGAAGGCTGGCCTACTTGAGGGCCGCCGAATAACTTTCTGGCTTGAAGCCAATCAGGGTTCTGTCACCGAGATCGAGCACCGGGCGCTTGATCATCGAGGGTTGTGCGAGCATCAATTCAATGGCTTTCGACTGATCGAGATCGGCTTTGCGTTCGTCTTCGAGTTTGCGAAAGGTGGTGCCCGCACGGTTCAAAACCACCTGCCAACCGTGCTCGTTGCACCATTGGGTCAAGTGTTCGCGGTCGATACCGGCCGTTTTGTAGTTGTGGAACTCATAGCTCACAGCGTGTTCATCGAGCCAGGTGCGCGCCTTTTTCATGGTGTCGCAGGCTTTGATGCCGAAAAGGTGCAAGGTTTTGCTTGAAGCGGTCAAGGAATTGCCCCCTTTTGGACGTATGAAAATGAAAGGTTACGGATTATGCCATGACCAGCGGGTTTGGGTGCCGTTCGTCCCGCGTCATGCGACGTTTGTGCAAAAGCCAGCGCGCAGCATAGATGGGTAACATAGCCGGGTAATATGGCACTTCAACGGCCAGTTGTTGCCTGATGTGTGTTGTTGCGAGTCGATTGTCCGGGAAACCCGCTTTATGCAAACCGCTTACACCGTTCTTATCCTGCTGATGCTGGTCAGCGTTTCGCGCCTGGTCGGGCGTGTCATCCCGCTGCCGTTGCCCCTGGTGCAGATTGCCGCTGGCGCACTGTTGGCCTGGCCCTCGCTTGGCTTGCACGTGGCGCTGGACCCGGAGCTGTTCCTCTTTCTGTTCCTGCCGCCCTTGCTGTTCTCCGACGGTTGGCGCATGCCCAAGCGTGAGTTGTGGCGTCTGCGCGGGCCGATCTTGACGCTGGCGGTGGGGTTGGTGCTGTTTACCGTAGTCGGCGCCGGTTATTTCATCCATTGGCTATTGCCAGCGATCCCCTTGCCGGTGGCCTTCGCCCTGGCGGCTGTGTTGTCGCCGACGGATGCCGTGGCGGTGTCAGCCATTTCCCAGAATCGCCTGCCAAAGCCGTTGATGCATATGCTTCAAGGCGAAGCATTGATGAATGATGCCTCGGGCCTGGTGACCTTCAAGTTCGCCCTGGCAGCGGCGTTGACCGGTGTGTTTTCCCTGGCGGATGCCAGCCTGACGTTCGTGTTGGTTGCCGTGGGCGGCCTGGCCGTCGGGGTGGCGCTGAGCTGGCTGGTCGGCCGGCTGCGTGCCTGGATGATCGCCCGCGGTTGGGACGACCCGGCGACACACGTGGTGTTCATGTTGCTGTTGCCGTTTGCCGCCTATGTGCTGGCCGAGCGTCTGGGCGCATCGGGCATTCTGTCGGCGGTGGCCGCCGGCATGATGCAGAGCTGGCTCGACCTGCTGCCACGCCAGACCAGCACCCGCCTGCTCAACCGCAGCGTCTGGTCGTTGCTGGAGTTTGCGTTCAACGGCCTGATCTTCCTGCTGTTGGGCTTGCAGCTGCCGGACATCATCAAGGCCGTGGCCAGCCATGAGCCCACGCTGTGGCCGACCCTGATGTATCGCTGCCTGGATGTGGTCGCAATCTTCCTGATACTGGTGGTACTGCGTTTTATCTGGGTGCAGAGCATCTGGCGGCTGTCGGGCCTGTTGCGGCGCCTGCGTGGGAAAAGTGAGCTGACGCTTGTGCCGACTGCCCGTTCCTGCTGGCTGTTGACCGTCGGCGGTGTGCGCGGTGCGGTGACGTTGGCCGGTGTCATGTCGGTGCCATTGCTGTTGGCGCCGGGCCAGGCTTTCCCCGAGCGTGATCTGCTGATCTTTATCGCGGCCGGGGTGATCCTGTTGTCACTGGTGGCGGCCTGCATTGCCTTGCCGTTGCTGTTGCGCGGTATCGAACAGAGCCCCGATGAAAAACGCCACAACGAAGTGCGCGAGGCTTGGAAAAAGACCGCCGTGGCGGCGATCCATGCACTTGAAACTGAAGAACCTGCTGGAAGTGAAGCCCCGGACGCTGCCCAGGCCGCACTGGCCGCCGAGCTCAAGGCGCGCTTGATGTCGGAATATCGCCATCAGTTGGACGTATTCAACGACTCGGCCGAAGCCCAGGCGCTGGCGCAGCAGATGGACCTGCTTGAGCGTAAATTGCGCCTCAAGGCCCTGCGTGCCCAGCGCCTGGAGTTGTACAGCCTCAGCCGTCATCACCAGATCGGTGATGACGTGTTGCGCGAAGTGTTGGCGGATCTGGATATGAGTGAGGCGAATCTGGGCGTGATGAAATAGCGTCCAGCCGGGGTTGTACTGCGTCAGCGGGTCAGTCTGTACAGTTTGCGTGCGATAGCTTTGTCGCCGTCAGAAAGCCAGTTGTTGGCATCGACACCTTTGCCGTCGTGGGTGATGTAGCCGGGGTACGCGTAATGCATGACGGATTTACTGTCATAGGTTGTGACTCCCAGATGATCACCAACCGGCAGTTCCAGAATCTGGCTATAGACGAGTTCTTTGGGAAAGTTGTCGCTGGCGTAAGCCTTGTAGACGGCCTCTTTCTTCCAGTTGATGGTGTGCTCGGGATTTTGGTGTTCATGCAGCAGTCCCAGGGCATGTCCGAACTCGTGCAAAACCGTTGCGCGGAATGTCTTCGAGTCATCGTTGCGGTCCAAATGCATCGTGGGCTCGCTCAGGGGGACGTTGTCCGCGTCGGTGCCAATCACGGACCAGTCTCCTTTCAGGCCTTCGTCATCTGAAATGCGGATATCACCCTCTCTGCCGCTGACGATGCGAAATTGCAGGGCCGGAGTGTTGTGGGCCCACTCCCGGATGGCATCCACCACCAGGGCGGAGCTTTTTTGATCTCGCAGGTCCAAGGCAACCGTAATGACGCCGGGCGGCCAGAGCCTGCGGGTGTCGGCCAGTCCTCTTTTTGCCCGTGAGGCGCCGGCAGGGGCTGGCGGTTCGTTGTCGGCGGGGGACGGGGGGGTGCCCGAGTTTTGGGATGTCACACGCATAGGGTCTACTCTTTGGGAGGAATACGCCGAGTAGTGGCAAGCGCGGGACATTGGGTTCCCTGTGCTATCGCACTGGGCGCCCGCACTGCAATGCACAGTGCGGGTTTTTCAGGGATTACGACTTGCGCTGAATAAATGCACGAATCCGCTCAGCCGCTTCCACGCACTCGGCCAACGGTGCAACCAATGCCAGGCGGACTCGGCCGGCGCCAGGGTTGAAGCCCTCCACTTCCCGCGATAGGTACGAGCCGGGCACCACGGTCACGTGTTCTTCCACGAACAGGTCACGGCAGAAGGCGGCGTCGTCGCCATTTACATTCGGCCACAGGTAGAAGCCGCCGTCGGGGTGCTGCACATCCAGCACTGGTTTGAGGATTGCCAGCACCGCGTCGAACTTCTCGCGATACAGGTCGCGGTTCGCCAGTACATGGGCTTCGTCCTGCCAGGCCGCGATGCTGGCGAGCTGGGTTTGCACCGGCATCGCGCAGCCGTGGTAAGTGCGGTACAGCAGGAAGGCCTTGAGGATATCGGCGTCGCCGGCCACGAAACCGGAGCGCAGGCCGGGCAGGTTGGAACGCTTGGACAGGCTGTGGAATACCACGCAGCGCTTGAAGTCCTGGCGACCCAGCTCGACGCAGGCGCTCAGCAAGCCGGGTGGCGGGGTTTGTTCATCGAAGTACAGCTCGCTGTAGCACTCGTCGGCGGCGATCACGAAGTCATATTCATCGGCCAGGGCGATGAGTTTTTTCAGGGTGTCGACCGGGATCAATGCGCCGGTCGGGTTGCCGGGGGAGCACAGGAACAGGATCTGACAGCGTTTCCAGATGTCCGGGGTGACGGCATCAAAGTCCGGGTTGAAGCCGTTCTCATCCAGGCACGGCAGGTAATGCGGTTTGGCCCCTGCCAGGAACGCCGCACCTTCGTAGATCTGGTAGAACGGGTTCGGGCTGACCACCAGAGCGTCGTCGCCACGGTTGACCACGGTCTGGGTGAAGGCGAACAGCGCTTCACGGGTGCCGTTGACCGGCAGGATATTGCGCGCCGGGTCCAGCCAGCCCTTGGGCACGTTGAAGCGACGTTCGCACCAGGCTCCAATGGCCTCGCGCAGCGCCGGGATGCCCAGGGTGGTGGGGTACACCGCCATTTGGTCGAGGTTGCTGCTCAGCGCTTCGGCCACGAACGTCGGCGACGTATGCTTGGGCTCGCCGATGGACAGGGCAATCGCTCGCTTGTCCGGGTTTGGCGTGACGCTGCCGAGCAGGGCGCGCAGTTTCTCGAACGGGTAGGGCTGCAGCTGGTTCAGGGCGTTGTTCATCGGTGGATCTCGTGCAAGGCGTTAAAAACTGGAAAGGGAGCGGTGGGCCGCTCCTGATATCAAATCGTCAGGCGAGTTAGCTCGACACCGGGTTCCTGGGTCACGCTCAACTGCTGCACGATCGCCGCCTGTAAGCGCAGGCACAGCTCCGGATCGGACAGTGGCTGGTTGTTGGCGTCGGTGATGAAGAACACGTCTTCCACGCGCTCGCCGAGCGTCGCAATCTTGGCGTTCTGCAGCGACAGGTCGAACTCCAGGAATATCCCCCCTATGCGCGCCAGCAGGCCGGGTCGGTCCGGCGCACTCAGCTCCAGGACGGTCACCGGGCGCTGTGCATCGTTGGAGATGGTCACCTGTGGCGCAAAGGCAAAGTGCTTGAGTTGGCGCGGCACCCGACGCTGGATGATCGTCGGGTAGTCGTCCGGATTGCGCAGCGCTTCGGTGAGGCCTTCGCGAATCTTTTTCACCCGCGCCGGGTTGTCACCGATGGACTCGCCTTCGGTGTCGAGCACGATGTAGGTGTCGAGGGTGAACTGGCTGCTGGAGGTGATCACCCTCGCGTCATGGATGTTCAGGTTGAGCTGGTCCATGGCCGCCACGGTCACGGCGAAGAAGTCGTGTTGGTCGGGCGCATAAATGAAGATCTGCGTGCCGCCTTCGAATTCGCGCTGAGTGGTTTCCTTGATCAGTACCAGCGGGCCGCCATCGACAGGCTGCTGCAGGATTGCGTCAGTGTGCCAGGCGACGTCGCCGGCGGTGTGGCGCAGGAAGTAATCGTCCCCCAGTTGCGACCACAGCTGTTCGACATCGTCCGGGTCGTTGCCGCCGCGCACCAGAATATCCAGGGCCGCGCTTTGGGTGCGGCGGATCTGCTCTTCGCGGTCCACTGGGTTCTCCAGGCCGCGGCGCAGGGCGCGCTTGGTTTCGGTGTACAGCTGGCGCAACAGGCTCGCACGCCAGGAATTCCATAGCGTGGGGTTGGTGGCGTTGATGTCGGAGACGGTCAGCACATACAGGTAGTCGAGGCGGGTTTCATCGCCGACGATCTGCGCAAAATCGTGGATCACCTGCGGGTCCGACAGGTCCTTGCGCTGGGCGGTGGTCGACATGACCAGATGGTTCTGCACCAGCCAGACGATCAGTCGGCTGTCCCACAGAGGCAACTGATGGCGCTGGCAGAACGCTTCGGCGTCGACGGCGCCGACTTCCGAGTGGTCGCCATGCCGGCCTTTGCCGATGTCGTGGTACAGGCCGGCCAGGTAGATCAGCTCGGGCTTGGGTAGCTTGGCCATCAACTTACTGGCCAGTGGGAATTTCTCTGACACCTGGGTGTACTGCAGCTTACGCAGATGTTTGATCAGGTTCAGCGTGTGCGCGTCCACCGTATAGATGTGGAACAGGTCGTGCTGCATCTGCCCGACGATGAAACCGAATTCCGGCAGGTAGCGTCCGAGGATCCCGTAACGGTTCATGCGGCGCAGGTTGCGGTGTATGCCGATCTTGCACTTGAACAGTTCGATGAACAGGCTGGTGTTGCGAATATCGTTGCGAAACTCATCGTCGATCAGGTGGCGGTGTTCCCGCAGCAGACGGATGGTGTCGGCACGTACGCCTTTGATTTCCGGCTGCTGGGCCATCAATACGAAGATTTCCAGCATGGCGAACGGCGTGCGGCGGAATACGTTGTCGTTGCGCGCCTCGATGTAACCATCGTGCAGTTGGAAGCGTGCATTGATCGGCTGTGGCGGCGCTTCGTCGTCGGGGGCCAGGATCACTTCTTCAAAGTGCTGGATGATCAGGTCGCTGAGCTGGGCAATGCTCATGACCACCCGGTAATACTGCTGCATGAAACTTTCTATGCTGGTCTTGGCGTCTTCGCCCTCGAAGCCCAGCAGGGTGGCTATGGAGCGCTGGTGGTCAAACAGCAGGCGGTCTTCAGAGCGCCCGGCGAGCATGTGCAAGGCGTAGCGCACCTTCCACAGGAACTCCTGGGACGAGGCCAGCAGGGCGTTTTCGCTCTCCACCAGAAAGCCTTCGCCGGCCAGGGCGCGCAGGTTCAGGGTGCCGTATTGGCGACGGGCTACCCACAAAATCGTCTGGATGTCGCGTAGCCCGCCCGGCGAGCCTTTGACGTTGGGCTCCAGGTTGTATTCGGTGTCGTTGTACTTGTGATGACGCGCCTTCTGCTCGGCGCGCTTGGCCAGGAAGAAGTCTTTGCTCGGCCACATGTGTGCGGTACTGGTGACCTCGAGCATGCGCTGGCGTAAACGCTCGGGCCCGGCAATGGTGCGGCTTTCCATCAGGTTGGTGATCACGGTGAGGTCGGCGCGGGCCTCTTCGGCGCATTCGTCAACCGAGCGCACGCTCTGGCCGACTTCCAGGCCGATGTCCCACAACAGCGTGAGAAAACGCTCGATGGAATCGCGAAAAATCTCATGATCGGCGCTGTCCAGCAGGATCAGCAGGTCGATGTCGGAGTAGGGGTGCAGTTCGCCACGGCCGTAGCCACCGACAGCCACCAGGGCGATATCGGCGTCTTCGCTCCAATTGAACTGTTCCCAGGCCTTTTGCAGGATATTGTCGACAAACCAGGCGCGGTCCTCGATCAGTCGGCGGATGTCCCGGCCGCGACGAAAGCGCTCGTCGAGCACCTCGCGGGCCTGGCGGATTGCCTTCTTGAACGCGGCGATGGGGCTTGCCTTCAGAGCCAGTTCCGCCTGGAACTGGCCACGGTCGAAGAGTTCGGGATCCACCTGGGGCATCGATCGGCTTTCCTTTCTATCTGTCAGTCGGTCACAACACGCTATGGGAAAACCTGAACAACCTGTCAGGCCGAGACGCGAGGGATCGTGTCGTCGGCGCGCAGGGTGAAGATCTCGTAACCGGTTTCGGTGACCAACAGGGTGTGTTCCCACTGGGCCGAGAGCTTGCGGTCCTTGGTGATGGCGGTCCAGCCGTCGCCGAGTACCTTGGTGTCGGCCTTGCCCTGGTTGATCATCGGCTCGATGGTGAAGGTCATGCCGGCCTTGAGTTCCATGCCGGTGCCCGCGCGGCCGTAGTGCAGAATCTGCGGCTCTTCGTGGAAAACGGTGCCGATGCCGTGGCCGCAGAATTCGCGCACGACCGAGAAACCGTTCTTCTCGGCGTGCTTCTGGATCACTTCACCGATGTCGCCCAGGCGGCAGCCGGGTTTGACGATTTCGATGGCCTTGTACATGCATTCCTGGGTGACCTGGGACAGGCGCTCGGCCCAGACCGGCACGGTGCCGACGTGGAACATGCGGCTGGTGTCGCCGAAATAGCGGTCCTTGATCACGGTGACGTCGATGTTCAGGGTGTCGCCGTCCTTCAACGGCTTGTCGCCCGGAATCCCGTGGCACACCACGTGGTTGACCGAGGTGCAGATCGACTTGGGGAACCCTTTGTAGTTCAGTGGCGCAGGAATGGCGCCCTGCACGTTGACTATATAGTCATGGCAGATCTGGTTCAGGGTTTCGGTGGTGACGCCGGGCTTGACGTGTTCGGCAATCATTTCCAGCACGTCGGCAGCCAGTTTGCCGGCGATGCGCATGCCGGCAATGTCTTCGGCGGTTTTCAAACTAACGGTCATACAGGCTCTCTCTAGCGCGACGCGCTGAAATCAATACGGTTTACGGGCGTGCGACAAAAGGTTGCATGATTCGCACAAGCCCCAAAAAACGCGATTCTAACAGACGCGGGCTGCAAACCATGAGCCCCTGACGATCGCTTCTCTCTATAGAGTGGGGTTAAATTCGCTCTATTCAAAGGGTTACGGATCACGTGCGCACTGCAAATGTGATTGCGGGTTTCGTTTTCGCCCTTCGTGTGGTATAAAATGCGCCGCTTTCCGGGGATGCCCCGAAGAGCTTAAATCCACACACGTGTCGACACGATGACCTGGGTGCCGGAGGCCTTGATGCCGCTGGTTGGTCATTGGGATACGTGGAGGCCAAACCCGACTTATTAAGGAACTATCATGTCCCAAGTCAACATGCGCGATATGCTGAAGGCCGGTGTGCACTTCGGTCACCAGACCCGTTACTGGAACCCGAAAATGGGTAAATACATTTTCGGCGCGCGTAACAAGATCCACATCATCAACCTTGAAAAAACCCTGCCAATGTTCAACGAAGCGCTGACTTTCGTAGAGCGTCTGGCCCAGGGCAAAAACAAGATTCTGTTCGTCGGCACCAAGCGTTCCGCTGGCAAGATCGTTGCTGAAGAAGCAGCACGTTGCGGTTCGCCGTACGTCGATCACCGCTGGTTGGGCGGCATGCTGACCAACTTCAAAACCATCCGTGCTTCCATCAAGCGTCTGCGTGACCTTGAAGTGCAGGCCGAAGACGGTACTTTCGCCAAGCTGACCAAGAAAGAAGCGCTGATGCGCTCCCGTGACCTGGAAAAGCTCGATCGTTCCCTGGGTGGTATCAAGGACATGGGCGGTCTGCCTGACGCACTGTTCGTTATCGACGTTGATCACGAGCGCATCGCGATCACCGAAGCCAACAAGCTGGGCATCCCTGTTATCGGCGTAGTCGATACCAACAGCAGCCCGGAAGGCGTTGACTACATCATCCCAGGCAACGATGACGCAATCCGCGCTATCCAGCTGTACATGGGTTCGATGGCTGACGCTGTAATCCGTGGTCGTAACCACGTTGCTGGTGGTACCGAGCAGTTCGTTGAAGAAGCTCCGGTAGCCGCAGCTGAGTAATTGACGCCCTGGCGTTGACTCAGTAAGCAAAAAGGGGGCTTGGCCCCCTTTTTGCCACCTCGAAAACCGTTTGTCGGCAGCGCAGCTACATCATTTGTAACGTGCAGCGGCCTACAACACAGATTCGGGAAGAATTGATCCCCCGTTCGATCGGGTGGAATGGTTGAAAACCTATCCAAGAGGAATTTGAAAATGGCAGCAATTACTGCAGCGTTGGTTAAAGAACTGCGTGAGCGTACTGGCGAAGGCATGATGGATTGCAAGAAAGCCCTGGAAAAGGCTGACGGCGACATCGAAAAAGCCATTGATGACATGCGTGCTTCCGGCGCCATCAAGGCTGCCAAGAAAGCAGGCAACGTAGCTGCTGAAGGCGCGATCGCTCTGAAAGAAGACGGCAAATCCGCTGTTCTGCTGGAAGTGAACTCGCAGACCGACTTCCTGGCTCTGCAGGACGACTTCAAGGCTTTCGTTGCTGAAAGCGTCGAAAAAGCCTTCGCTGACAAGCTGACCGCTGTTGAGCCGTTGATCGAAGCTCAAGAAGCTGCGCGCCTGGTACTGGTCGGCAAGGTTGGCGAAAACGTCAACATCCGTCGCCTGAGCCGCGTGGAAGGTGATGTTGTTGGTGGTTACCTGCACGGCAACAAAATCGGTGTCGCGGTTGTTCTGAAAGGCGGCGACGTTGAGCTGGCCAAAGACATCGCTATGCACGTAGCGGCGAGCAACCCTGAATTCCTGCTGCCATCGGAAGTGTCCGCTGAAGCAATCGAGCGCGAAAAAGCCGTGTTCCTGAGCCTCAATGCTGACAAGATCGCTGGCAAGCCAGAAAACATTGTTGAAAACATGATCAAAGGCCGCATCAGCAAGTTCCTGGCTGAAGCGAGTCTGGTTGAGCAGGCGTTCGTCAAGAACCCTGAAATCAAGGTTGGCGAACTGGCCAAGAAAGCCGGTGCTGAAATCGTTTCCTTCACTTACTACAAAGTAGGTGATGGCATCGAGAAGCCGGTCGACAACTTCGCTGAAGAAGTTGCCGCCCAGCTGGCTGCCGCCAAGCAATAAGACAGTTTTTAACTGTCGCCGAAAGAGGCTGCCCGCTCACGCGCGCAGCCTCTTTTCAAATGGGCAGGCCGATTTTATTTGGCTTCCCTTCGGAACTGGCTTACAAAGCCGTGTTCCGATGGCGCTGTGAAAGCGTCCAGCTGGAGTGAACGCAAGCCGTAAACGGCTCGCCAAGAATTTTTAAAATACGCCGCAGGAGAGATTCGCAATGGCTCAGCAGGGCAGTGGTTATCAGGCTCGCTATAAACGCATTCTACTCAAGCTCAGCGGCGAGGCCCTGATGGGCTCGGAAGAGTTCGGGATCGATCCCAAAGTGCTCGACCGCATGGCGCTGGAAGTCGGCCAACTGGTCGGAATCGGCGTGCAAGTCGGCCTGGTGATCGGTGGCGGCAACCTGTTCCGCGGCGCTGCACTGAGTGCGGCGGGCATGGATCGGGTCACCGGCGACCACATGGGCATGCTGGCCACTGTGATGAACGCTTTGGCCATGCGTGACGCCCTGGAGCGTGCCAATATCTCGGCTATCGTGATGTCGGCTATTTCCATGGTAGGCGTGACCGATCACTATGATCGCCGCAAAGCCATGCGTCACCTGAACGCCAAAGAAGTGGTGATCTTCGCTGCCGGTACCGGCAACCCGTTCTTCACGACCGATTCTGCGGCGTGTCTGCGCGCTATCGAGATCGACGCCGACGTGGTGCTCAAGGCCACCAAGGTGGATGGCGTGTACACCGCAGACCCATTCAAAGACCCGCATGCCGAGAAGTTCGATCATCTGACCTACGATGAAGTACTGGATCGCAAGCTGGGCGTGATGGACCTGACGGCTATTTGCCTGTGCCGCGACCATAAGATGCCGCTGCGCGTATTTAACATGAACAAGCCCGGCGCCCTGCTGAATATCGTACACGGCGGCGCAGAAGGGACTCTGATCGAGGAAGGCCAACAATGATCAACGAAATCAAGAAAGACGCTCAAGAGCGTATGCAGAAATCCCTGGAGTCTCTGGCCCATGCATTTGGCCAGATTCGTACCGGCAAGGCTCACCCGAGCATCCTGGGCAGCGTGATGGTGCCGTACTACGGTACCGACACCTCTATCACCCAAGTGGCCAATATCACCGTTAAAGACTCGCGCACCCTGCAAGTCGTGGCGTTCGAGCGCAACATGCTCGCCGCGGTCGACAAGGCCATCCAGAGTGCAGGCCTGAACCTCAACCCGACTAACCTCGGTGAGTTGCTGCTGATCTCCATGCCTGCCCTGACCGAAGAAACCCGTAAGGGCTTCACCAAGCAGGCGCGCAGTGCCGCCGAAGACGCCCGTGTTGCCGTGCGCAACATCCGTCGTGACGCCTTGGGTGATCTGAAGAAACTGGTCAAGGACAAGGAAATCAGCGAAGACGAAGAACGTCGCGCTGTTGCCGATATCGACAAGTTGACCAAAGATGCCGAGGCCCAGATCACTAAGGCCACGGAAGAAAAAGAAAAGGACCTGATGGCCGTATAAGGGGTCAGGACGCCTTCATGGAAAAGACCAAGCAGACTGTACCCTCAGTGGTGCCGCGCCATGTCGCGATCATCATGGATGGGAATAATCGCTGGGCGAAAAAACGCTTTATGCCGGGTGTCGCCGGGCATAAAGCGGGTGTCGACGCGGTACGGGCTGTGATTGAGGTGTGCGCTGAGGCCAAGGTCGAAGTATTGACCTTGTTCGCTTTCTCCAGTGAAAACTGGCAGCGTCCGGTCGATGAGGTCACCGCCTTGATGGACTTGTTCTTCAAGGCGCTGCGTCGTGAGGCCAAGCGCCTCAACGATAACAACATCAGCCTGCGTATCATCGGTGATCGCTCGCGGTTCCACCCGGAGCTGCAGACCGCCATGCGCGAAGCCGAGGCCATCACCGCCGGCGCGAACCGCTTTGTGTTGCAGATAGCGGCCAATTACGGTGGTCAGTGGGATATTGCCCAGGCGGCGCAGCGGCTTGCCCGCGAAGTGCAGGCCGGCCATCTGCGGCCCGACGACATCACGCCTGAACTGTTGCAAACCTGTCTGGTGACGGGCGATCTGCCGTTACCGGACTTGTGCATCCGTACCGGTGGCGAGCACCGCATCAGCAATTTTCTCTTGTGGCAGCTGGCTTACACTGAGCTGTACTTCTCCGACCTGTTCTGGCCGGACTTCAAACACGATGCCATGCGTACAGCGCTGGCAGATTTCGCTTCCCGTCAGCGGCGCTTTGGTAAAACGAGCGAGCAGATCGAAGCTGGAGCCCGGGTTTAAATGCTTAAACAACGAATCATCACAGCACTGATCCTGTTACCCATTGCCTTGTGTGGGTTTTTCCTGCTCAACGGTTCCGGCTTTGCGCTGTTTATCGGCCTGGTGGTGACCCTGGGTGCCTGGGAATGGGCGCGCCTGGCAGGTTTCAGTGCGCAGTTGCCGCGCGTGGCCTATGCCGCTGTCGTGGCGGTGTTACTGTTTCTGATGCACACCTTGTCGAGCATCGTGGTGCCTTGGGTGTTGGGCGCGGCGGTGTTGTGGTGGGTGCTGGCGACTTATCTGGTACTGACGTATCCGCGTACCAGCGGCCAGTGGTCCAGCGTTGCCAGCAAGTTGGTCATTGGCTTGCTGATTCTGCTGCCGGCCTGGCAAGGCCTGGTGGAGATCAAGAATTCGCCGATGGGCAACTGGTTGATCATGGCGGTTATGGTGCTGGTGTGGGGTGCTGATATCGGCGCTTACTTCTCCGGTCGCGCGTTCGGCAAGCGCAAGCTGGCGCCGGCGGTCAGTCCTGGTAAGAGCTGGGAAGGCGTGTATGGCGGCCTGGCCTTGACCCTGCTGATTACCGTCGTGGTGGGCGTTATGCGCGACTGGTCGGCAAAGGGGATTTTCCTGGCTCTGGTGGGTACGGCCGTCGTCGTATTCATCTCGGTCGTGGGCGACCTCACCGAAAGCATGTTCAAGCGTCAGGCCGGGATCAAGGACAGCAGTAACCTGCTGCCGGGTCATGGCGGCGTGCTGGACCGTATCGACAGTCTCACCGCCGCTATCCCGATCTTTGCCGTACTGCTGTGGATGACCGCTTCGTGAGCCGTCTGCAACAAGTGACTGTGCTGGGTGCTACCGGCTCGGTGGGGTTGAGCACGCTGGATGTAATTGCTCGTCACCCTGAGCGCTACCAAGTCTTTGCCCTGACCGGGTTCACCCGTCTGAGTGAGTTGCTGGCGCTGTGCGTTCGCCATGCGCCGCGCTTTGCGGTCGTGCCTGAAGCCGCTGCTGCGCGCGGCCTGCAGGATGAGCTGCGGGCTGCTGGCCTGGCTACGCAGGTGCTGGTTGGCGAAGAGGGCTTGTGCCAGGTATCGGCTGACGCCGAGGTGGATACCGTCGTGGCCGCGATTGTCGGGGCTGCGGGCCTGCGTCCGACCTTGGCGGCCGTCGATGCGGGCAAGAAGATCCTGTTGGCCAATAAAGAAGCATTGGTCATGTCCGGCGCGCTCTTTATGCAGGCGGTGCGTAAAAGCGGCGCCGTGCTGCTGCCGCTGGACAGCGAACACAACGCCATCTTCCAATGCATGCCAGGTGACTACGCCCGCGGCCTTGGCCAGGTGGGTGTGCGTCGTATCCTGTTGACTGCCTCTGGTGGGCCGTTCCGGCAAACCCCGTTGGTTGAGTTGGAGCATGTGTCACCCGATCAGGCGTGCGCCCATCCGAACTGGTCCATGGGGCGCAAAATCTCCGTGGATTCGGCCAGTATGATGAACAAGGGCCTGGAGTTGATCGAGGCCTGCTGGTTGTTCGATGCGCGGCCGGAGCAGGTCGAGGTGGTGATTCACCCTCAAAGTGTGATTCATTCTCTTGTCGACTATGTGGATGGCTCAGTATTGGCCCAGTTGGGCAACCCCGATATGCGTACGCCGATCGCCAACGCCCTGGCCTGGCCGGAGCGGATTGATTCGGGCGTGGCGCCATTGGATCTGTTTGCAATTGCCCGTCTGGACTTCGAGGCGCCGGATGAGCAGCGTTTCCCGTGTCTGCGGTTGGCACGACAGGCAGCCGATGCGGGTAACAGCGCCCCGGCCATGCTCAACGCAGCCAATGAGGTGGCCGTGGCAGCGTTTCTCGAACGGCGCATCCGGTTTCCCCAGATCGCGAGTATCATCGAGGACGTCTTGAGCCTTGAGCCTGTTGTAGCGGTGAGCGACCTTGCCGCAGTATTCGAAGCGGATACCAAGGCCCGGGTTCTGGCCGAGCAATGGTTGGTCCGCAACGCGCGTTAGTCTGTGGGAGCGTTTGAGCCTTCAGGCACTGGATTGGAATGCGGAGAAATTAGATGAGTGCGCTTTATATGATCGTCGGCACCCTGGTTGCTCTGGGTGTGCTGGTTACCTTCCACGAATTCGGCCACTTCTGGGTGGCGCGTCGTTGCGGCGTCAAGGTACTGCGCTTTTCCGTCGGTTTCGGCATGCCGTTGATTCGCTGGCACGATCGTCTTGGCACCGAGTTCGTGATTGCGGCCATCCCATTGGGTGGCTACGTCAAGATGCTTGATGAACGCGAAGGGGAAGTGCCGGCTGATCAGTTGGACCAATCGTTCAATCGCAAGACGGTCCGTCAGCGGATTGCCATTGTTGCCGCGGGCCCCATCGCCAACTTCCTGTTGGCAATGCTGTTTTTCTGGGTCCTGGCTATGCTGGGGAGCGAGCAGGTGCGTCCGGTCATCGGTGCGGTCGAGGCGGACAGTATCGCGGCCAAGGCTGGTTTGGTTGCGGGGCAGGAAATTATTTCCATTGATGGCGAGCCTACCACCGGGTGGGGCGCGGTCAATTTGCAGTTGGTGCGTCGACTGGGCGAGAGCGGTACCGTCAACGTCGTGGTGCGTGAGCAGGACTCCAGCGCCGAGACCCCGCGCGCGCTGGCCCTGGACCATTGGCTCAAGGGTGCTGACGAGCCTGATCCGATCAAGTCCCTGGGGATCCGTCCATGGCGCCCTGCGCTGCCGCCGGTGCTCGCTGAGCTGGATCCGAAGGGGCCGGCCCAGGCCGCAGGTCTGAAAACCGGTGATCGCTTGTTGGCTCTCGATGGCCAGGCGCTGGGAGAATGGCAACAAGTGGTCGATCTGGTGCGTGTGCGCCCTGATACCAAAATTGTGCTGAAAGTTGAACGCGACGGTGCTCAAATCGACGTCCCGGTGACCCTGGCGGTACGTGGCGAAGCCAAGGCGGCTGGGGGTTACCTGGGCGCTGGCGTCAAGAGTCCTGAGTGGCCGCCATCGATGGTGCGTGAGGTCAGTTTCGGGCCGTTGGCGGCAATTGGCGAGGGTGCAAAACGCACCTGGACCATGAGTGTGCTGACCCTCGAATCCCTCAAGAAAATGTTGTTCGGCGAGCTCTCGGTAAAAAACTTGAGTGGACCGATAACCATTGCTAAAGTGGCGGGCGCTTCTGCCCAGTCGGGTGTCGCGGATTTCCTGAATTTCCTGGCTTATCTGAGTATTAGCCTGGGCGTTCTGAATTTGCTGCCCATCCCTGTATTGGATGGGGGGCATCTGTTGTTTTATCTGGTCGAGTGGGTGCGTGGTCGCCCCTTGTCGGATCGGGTGCAGGGTTGGGGGATACAGATCGGTATCAGTTTGGTGGTCGGGGTGATGTTATTAGCCCTTGTCAACGATCTGGGTCGACTGTAACGCTTCGCTGAATTGCGAATCTGCCGCATTTTGCGGCAGTTTGTTTATTGCCAGTTGGAATAAGAAAGGACTTCATGAAACGTCTGCTGCTAACTGCGGTTCTCACCGTATTGATGATCGCCGAAGTTCACGCCGAGTCCTTCACCATCTCCGATATTCGCGTCAACGGCCTCCAGCGGGTTTCCGCAGGTAGCGTCTTTGGTGCCTTACCGTTGAACGTCGGTGAACAGGCTGATGACCGTCGCCTGGTGGAATCCACTCGTGCGCTGTTCAAAACCGGTTTCTTTCAAGACATCCAGCTGGGGCGCGAAGGTAACGTCCTGGTCATCACTGTGGTCGAGCGACCTTCCGTCGCCAGTATCGAGATCGAGGGCAACAAGGCGATCTCCACTGAAGACCTGATGAAGGGCCTCAAACAGTCCGGCCTGGCGGAGGGCGAGATCTTCCAGCGCGCCACCCTTGAAGGTGTGCGTAACGAACTGCAACGCCAGTACGTTGCCCAGGGCCGCTACTCCGCGACCGTGGAAACGGAAGTGGTGCCGCAACCTCGTAACCGTGTAGGCCTCAAGGTCAACATCAACGAAGGTACCGTGGCGGCCATTCAGCACATCAACGTGGTGGGTAACACCAAGTTTGCTGATGAAGACCTGATCGACCTGTTCGAACTCAAGACCACCAACTGGCTGTCGTTTTTCAAGAACGATGACAAGTACGCCCGTGAAAAACTCTCCGGTGACCTTGAGCGTCTGCGTTCCTACTACCTGGACCGCGGTTACATCAACATGGACATCGCTTCGACCCAGGTGTCCATCACCCCGGACAAGAAGCACGTCTACATCACCGTCAACGTCAACGAAGGCGAGAAGTACAAGGTTCGTGACGTCAAGCTGAGCGGCGACTTGAAAGTGCCTGAAGATCAGGTCAAGTCCCTGCTGCTGGTGCAGAAAGACCAAGTGTTCTCGCGCAAGCTGATGACCACCACTTCCGAACTGATCACCCGTCGTCTGGGTAACGAAGGCTATACCTTCGCCAACGTTAACGGTGTGCCGACCCCGCACGATGAAGACCACACCGTGGATATCACGTTCGTGGTTGACCCAGGCAAGCGCGCCTACGTGAACCGCATCAACTTCCGTGGCAATACCAAGTCTGCGGACGAAGTGCTGCGTCGTGAAATGCGTCAGATGGAAGGTGGTTGGGCATCGACTTACCTGATCGACCAGTCCAAGACCCGTCTTGAACGCCTGGGCTTCTTTAAGGAAGTCAACGTCGAAACCCCAGCCGTACCGGGTGTGGACGACCAGGTTGACGTGAACTACGCCGTAGAAGAACAAGCGTCGGGTTCGATCACCGCCAGCGTTGGTTTTGCACAGAGTGCCGGTCTGATCCTGGGTGGTTCCATCACTCAGAACAACTTCCTCGGTACCGGTAACCGTGTCTCCATTGGCCTGACCCGAAGCGAATACCAGAGCCGATATAACTTCGGTTATACCGACCCCTACTGGACAGCAGACGGTGTGAGCCTGGGCTACAACGCCTTCTACCGCACCACCGACTACAAAGACCTTGACGTCGACGTTGCAAGCTATGCGATCGACAGCCTGGGTGCCGGTGTCAACGTGGGTTATCCGATCAGTGAAACGTCGCGTCTGACCTTCGGCCTGACCGCGCAGCAGGATGAGATCAAGACCGGTGTGTATACCGTGGATGAGATCTTCGACTTTACCCGTCGCGAAGGCGACAAGTTCCTGAACTTCAAGGCGTCTGCCGGCTGGTCCGAGTCGACCCTGAACAAAGGCGTACTGGCAACCCGTGGCCACTCTCAGAGCCTGACCCTGGAAACCACCACGCCGGGCAGCGACCTGTCGTTCTTCAAGCTCGATTACCGCGGCCAGTTGTTCCAGCCGCTGAGCGATAACTACACCATGCGCCTGCACACTGAGCTGGGTTATGGCGACGGTTATGGTTCGACCAATGGCTTGCCGTTCTATGAGAACTACTACGCGGGTGGTTTCAACTCGGTACGTGGCTTCAAGGACAGTACGCTGGGGCCGCGTGGTACCCCAAGCCGTGGTGTTGACAAGACCGGTAACGTCGGGACGCAGTTAGACTCCGACAACGACCCACTGCCATTCGGTGGTAACGTGTTGATCCAGGGCGGTGCCGAGATTCTGTTCCCGTTGCCATTCGTGAAAGATCAGCGCTCTCTGCGGACTTCGGTCTTCTGGGACGTGGGTAACGTGTTCGACTCCAAGTGCGAGCAGATCACCAACCCAAGCGGCGTGAAGTCCAACACTCAGTGTAACGACGTGAGCCTCAGCAACCTGGCGAGCTCCGTGGGTGTGGGTGTGACGTGGGTGACTGCGCTTGGTCCGTTGAGCTTTGCTTTGGCCATGCCGATCAAGAAACCGGATAACGCTGAAACCCAGATTTTCCAATTCTCCCTCGGCCAGACGTTCTAAGCGTCTGACCCAAGATAACGACAACGGATTCTGTAGGAGTTGCATTGTGCGTAAGTTGACTCAATTGGTTCTGCTGGCCACCGTGCTGGTAACCACCCCGGCCTTCGCCGAAATGAAAATCGCCGTCCTGAACTATCAGATGGCTCTGCTGGAGTCCGACGCGGCCAAGAAATACGCCGTTGACGCCGAGAAAAAATTCGGTCCGCAACTGACCAAGCTCAAGACCCTGGAAAGCAGTGCCAAGGGCATCCAGGATCGTCTGGTAGCCGGTGGTGACAAGATGCAGCAAGGCGAGCGCGAGCGTCTGGAGCTTGAATTCAAGCAAAAGGCCCGTGACTACCAGTTCCAATCCAAGGAACTGAACGAAGCCAAAGCTGTTGCTGACCGCGAAATGCTCAAGCAGCTCAAGCCGAAACTCGACAGCGCAGTGGAAGAAGTCATCAAGAAAGGTGCCTTTGACCTGGTGTTCGAGCGTGGCGCAGTGATTGACGTAAAGCCTCAATACGACATCACCCGTCAGGTGATCGAGCGCATGAATCAGCTGAAGTAAGCCATGACCGCGACTATCAAGCTCGGCGAGTTGGCCGAGTTCCTGGGGGCTACCTTGCTTGGCTCCCCGGAGAAGGAAATCACTGGGCTAGCCACCTTGCAGGAGGCTGGCCCAGCTCAGTTGAGCTTCCTCGCAAATCCTCAGTACCGTAAATACCTGGTCGACAGCCGCGCTGCAGCCGTATTGCTGAAGGCTGCTGACGCCGAAGGGTTTGCCGGGGATGCGCTGGTCGTAGCCGACCCCTACCTGGCCTATGCGCGGGTGTCGCACCTGTTCGATCCCAAACCCAAGGCAGCTGCTGGTATTCATCCGTCGGCCGTCATTGCCGATGATGCCCAGGTTGATCCTGCGGCCAGCATCGGCGCCTTTGCGGTGATCGAGAGTGGCACACGTATTGGTGCCGGTGTCACGGTGGGTGCCCACTGCTTTATCGGCGCTCGCTGCGAAATCGGTGCCGATGGCTGGTTGGCGCCCCGCGTCACCCTGTACCACGATGTGCGTATCGGGCAGCGTGTGGTGATCCAGTCCGGTGCAGTGATCGGGGGGGAAGGCTTTGGCTTCGCCAACTCGAAGGGCATCTGGAACAAGATTGCCCAGGTTGGCGGTGTTGTGATCGGTGACGACGTGGAAATCGGTGTCAACACAGCCGTCGATCGCGGGGCCCTGGCCGATACCGTGATCGGTAACGGTGTGAAGCTCGACAACCAGATCCAGATCGCCCACAACGTACAGATTGGCGATCACACCGCCATGGCGGCGTGCGTGGGGATTTCCGGCAGCACCAAAATCGGCAAGCATTGCATGCTCGCCGGTGGCGTTGGGCTGGTAGGGCATATCGATATTTGCGACAACGTATTCATCACCGGTATGACCATGGTCACTCACTCGATTACCGAGCCAGGGGCCTATTCGTCCGGTACCGCCATGCAGCCTGCGGCTGAGTGGCGCAAGAGTGCAGCGCGGTTGAGGCAGCTCGACGACATGGCTCGACGTCTCAAACAGCTGGAAAAGCGTGTTGGGGACGTGACCCCTGGCGGTAATGCTTCATCAGAAGGCTGATACCATTTCCATATCAAGTGTGCACAGCCGCTAGACTTGCCTCCTTGATTTGCTAGCGGGGCGTGCGTTTAGTCGCACGCCCCCAATCTTTATTACAGGCTTCCCCCCGAAATGATGGACATCAACGAGATTCGCGAATACCTGCCTCACCGTTACCCGTTCCTGCTGGTGGACCGCGTAGTGGACCTCAATGTTGAGGAAAAGCGCATTCGTGCCTACAAGAATGTCAGCATCAACGAACCGTTCTTCAATGGTCACTTTCCCGCGCATCCCATCATGCCGGGCGTGTTGATCATCGAAGCGATGGCCCAGGCTGCCGGTATTCTTGGTTTCAAAATGCTCGACCTCAAGCCTGCCGATGGCACGCTTTACTATTTCGTGGGTTCGGACAAGTTGCGTTTCCGCAATCCGGTTACCCCGGGTGACCAGTTGATCCTGGAAGCCAAATTCATCAGCTGCAAGCGCCAGATCTGGAAGTTCGAATGCCAGGCCTCGGTAGATGGCAAGCCAGTGTGCTCCGCTGAGATCATCTGCGCGGAACGCAAACTATGAGTTTGATTGACCCTCGCGCAATCATCGATCCGTCGGCCGTTCTGGCCGCCGACGTTGAGGTCGGCCCCTGGTCGATCATCGGCGCAGGTGTGGAAATCGGCGAGGGGACTGTCATCGGGCCGCACGTGATCCTCAAAGGTCCGACCCGCATTGGCAAACACAATCGTATCTACCAGTTCTCCTCGGTAGGCGAAGACACCCCGGACATGAAGTACAAGGGTGAAGAAACGCGCTTGGTAATCGGTGACCACAACATCATCCGTGAAGGCGTGACCATTCATCGAGGCACTGTGCAGGACCGTGCGGAAACCACCCTGGGTGACCACAATCTGGTGATGGCGTATGCCCATATCGGCCACGATAGCGTGATCGGCAATCACTGCATCCTGGTCAACAACACTGCGTTGGCCGGTCATGTGCACGTCGACGATTGGGCAATCCTGTCCGGATTTACCCTTGTGCACCAGTACTGCCATATCGGCGCTCACAGCTTTTCGGGGATGGGCACCGCCATCGGCAAGGACGTTCCGGCGTTTGTGACCGTATTCGGCAACCCGGCCGAGGCGCGTAGCATGAACTTCGAAGGCATGCGTCGTCGAGGCTTCAGCGAAGAGGCCATCCACGCGTTGCGCCGTGCCTACAAGGTGGTTTACCGCCAGGGCCTGACGGTGGATCAGGCATTGACCCAACTGACCGAGCCGGCAGCGTTGTTCCCGGAAGTCGCGGTGTTCCGTGACTCGATCCAGGCGTCGACCCGCGGCATCACCCGCTGATCATGGCTAATCTGCGTATCGCGCTGGTGGCAGGCGAGGCTTCAGGTGACATTCTGGGCGCAGGTCTTATGCGAGCCCTCAAAGCCCAGCATCCGGCAGTGGAATTTATCGGTGTCGGCGGCCCGCTGATGCAGGCTGAAGGTCTCACCTCCTATTTCCCCATGGAGCGCCTGTCGGTCATGGGCCTGGTGGAAGTGCTGGGTCGCCTGCGTGAGCTGTTGGCTCGACGCAAGCTGCTGATCAAGACCCTGATCGAAGAAAAGCCTGACGTCTTTATCGGAATCGACGCGCCGGACTTCACCCTCAATATTGAACTCAAGTTGCGTCAGGCCGGCATCAAGACCGTGCACTACGTCAGCCCCTCCGTGTGGGCATGGCGGCAGAAGCGCGTGCTCAAGATACGCGAAGGCTGTGACCTGATGCTCACGTTGCTGCCGTTCGAAGCCCGGTTCTATGAAGAGAAGGGCGTGCCGGTGAGGTTCGTGGGTCATACGTTGGCCGACACCATCCCGTTGCACGCTGATCGCGCAGCGGCCCGCGTCGAATTAGGCCTGGCTGACGGCCCGCTCGTCGCGCTGATGCCTGGCAGTCGAGGCGGCGAAGTCGGGCGTCTGGCCAGCGTGTTTTTCGATGCCGCCGAGCGCCTGCGAGCCCTGAAGCCGGGTGTGCGTTTCGTGCTGCCGTGTGCCAGCCCGCAACGTCGCGTGCAAATCGAGACGTTGCTTGAGGGGCGCAATCTGCCGCTGACCCTGCTCGACGGCCAGTCGCACCTGGCCCTGGCCGCCTGCGATGCGGTGCTGATCGCCTCGGGAACCGCGACGCTGGAAGCCTTGCTGTACAAACGTCCGATGGTTGTGGCTTATCGCTTGGCGCCGCTGACGTTCTGGATTCTCAAGCGCATGGTCAAGAGCCCCTACATTTCCCTGCCCAACCTGCTCGCCCAGCGCTTGTTGGTGCCGGAGTTGCTGCAGGACGACGCAACCCCCGAAGCCCTCGCGCAAACGCTGCTGCCTTTGATCGACGGCGGCGACGAGCAGACCCGTGGCTTCGACGAAATTCATCGCATCTTGCGTCGTGATGCTTCCAACCAGGCGGCTGACGCTGTATTGAGCTTGATTGGCAACAAACAGGAAACCTTATGACGACGCAAATGGGCCTGGATTTCAGCCTGGTCGCCGAGGCCCACGCACTGGTGGCCGGTGTTGACGAAGTCGGGCGCGGGCCATTGTGTGGCGCTGTCGTTACGGCGGCGGTGATCCTCGACCCAAGCCGTCCGATCCTGGGGCTGAATGACTCGAAAAAGCTCACCGAGGCCCGTCGGGAAAAGCTCTTCGACGAGATCTGTGAGAAAGCCCTGAGCTGGCACATCGCCCGGGCCGAAGTTGAAGAAATCGACGAACTGAATATCCTTCACGCCACCATGCTCGCCATGCAGCGCGCGGTGGAGGGCCTGCACATCACGCCCAGGATGGCGATGATCGACGGTAACCGTTGCCCCAAATTGGCGATGCCGTCCGAAGCGGTGGTCAAGGGCGATAGCAAGGTTCCGGCCATCGCTGCCGCATCGATCCTGGCCAAGGTCAGCCGTGACCGTGAGATGGCCGCGTTCGAATTGATCTATCCCGGCTACGGGATCGGCGGTCATAAAGGCTACCCGACGCCCGTTCATCTGGAAGCCCTGGCGCGCCTTGGCCCGACGCCGATCCACCGCCGTTCGTTTGGCCCGGTCCGCCTGGCTTACGAGGCGCGTGAGAGTCTCAGCGAGGTGTAGTCGCGAGGCTGATGTTTTTGCCAAGGCCCGGTACAATCCGGGCCTTGTTGTTTCCACGTATAAGACAGGATCACTATGCCGGCTTCATTCGTTCACCTGCGCCTGCACACTGAGTACTCCCTGGTCGACGGCCTGGTACGAATCAAACCCCTGGTCAAAACCCTGGTGGGCATGAACATGCCTGCAGTCGCGGTGACCGACCAGAACAACATGTGTTCCCTGGTCAAGTTCTACAAGAACGCCATGGGCGCCGGCATCAAGCCGATCTGCGGTGCCGACCTGTGGCTGTCCAACAAGGACCCGGACAATGCCCTGAGCCGTATCAGCCTGCTGGCGATGAACGGCGTGGGTTATCGCAACCTTACCGAACTGATTTCCCGCGGGTTTATCGATGGTCAGCGCAATGGCTCGATCATCATCGAACGCGAGTGGGTGGCCGAGGCCAGTGAAGGTCTGATCATGCTGTCGGCCGCCAAAGAGGGCGAGATCGGTCTTGCGCTGCTGGGCGGCAACCCCCACGAAGCTGAAGTTCTGGCCAAGGAGTGGATGCAGGTCTTCCCGGATCGCTTCTACCTGGAAGTGCAGCGCACCAACCGCCCCAATGATGAGGAGCACCTGCACGCCGCCGTGGCCCTGGCCGACAAGCTGGGCGCGCCGCTGGTGGCGACCAACGATGTGCGGTTTATCAAGAAAGAAGATTTCGAAGCCCACGAGACCCGCGTATGCATCGGTGAAGGTCGGGCCCTGGATGACCCGCGCCGCTCCAAGAATTACAGCGAAGAGCAGTACCTCAAAAGCGCCGAGGAAATGGCCGAGCTGTTCAGCGACTTGCCCGAGGCCCTGGAAAACTCCGTCGAGATCGCCAAGCGCTGCAACATCGAAGTGAAGCTGGGCAAGCACTTCCTGCCCAACTTCCCGATCCCCGATGGCATGACCATCGACGAGTATTTCCGCAAGGTGTCGTTTGATGGTCTGGAGGAGCGTCTCAGCGTTCTGTTGCCCAAGGACACCACCGAAGATTACGAAGCCAAGCGCCAGGTCTACGTCGATCGGCTGAATTTCGAGCTGGATATCATCATCCAGATGGGGTTCCCCGGTTACTTCCTGATCGTAATGGACTTTATCCAGTGGGCCAAAAGCAACGGCGTGCCGGTAGGGCCTGGCCGTGGGTCGGGTGCCGGGTCGCTGGTGGCCTATGTGCAGAAGATCACCGACCTCGACCCCCTGGAATATGACCTGCTGTTCGAACGGTTCCTGAACCCGGAGCGGGTCTCCATGCCCGACTTCGACGTCGACTTCTGCATGGACGGTCGCGACCGCGTAATCGAATACGTGGCCGAGAAATACGGCCGCAACGCCGTGAGCCAGATCATCACCTTCGGGTCCATGGCCGCCAAGGCGGTTATCCGCGACGTGGCACGGGTGCAGGGCAAGTCTTACGGCTTGGCGGATCGCCTGTCGAAGATGATCCCGTTCGAAGTCGGCATGACCCTTGAAAAGGCCTATGAGCAGGAAGAGATCCTGCGCGACTTTATCAAGGTCGATGAAGAAGCCGCCGAAATCTGGGACATGGCGCGCAAGCTTGAAGGTGTGGTGCGTAACGTCGGCAAACACGCCGGTGGTGTGGTTATCGCGCCGACCAAGCTCACCGACTTTTCGCCGATCTACTGCGATGAAGAGGGCGGCGGCCTGGTGACCCAGTTCGATAAGGACGACGTGGAGGCGGCCGGCCTGGTGAAGTTCGACTTCCTTGGCCTGCGGACCCTGACCATCATCGACTGGGCGCTCAAGACCATCAATCGCGACCGCGCCAAGGTCAACGAAGAGCCGCTGGATATCGCGTTTATCCCGCTGGACGACAAGCCGACCTACACCCTGCTGCAAAAAGCCGAGACCACCGCGGTGTTCCAGCTCGAGTCGCGCGGCATGAAAGAGCTGATCAAAAAACTCAAGCCCGACTGCCTGGAAGACTTGATCGCACTGGTGGCGCTGTTCCGTCCAGGCCCGCTGCAATCGGGCATGGTTGACGACTTTATCAACCGCAAGCACGGCCGCGCAGAACTGGCTTACCCGCACTCCGACTACCAGTACGAAGGCCTCAAGCCCGTATTGGCACCCACCTACGGCATTATCCTGTATCAGGAACAGGTGATGCAGATCGCCCAGGTGATGGCCGGTTATACCCTCGGCGGCGCGGACATGCTGCGTCGAGCCATGGGTAAAAAGAAACCCGAGGAAATGGCCAAGCAGCGCGGCGGTTTCATTGAGGGTTGCGCCACCAACAATATCGACGCGGACCTGGCGGGTAACATCTTCGACCTGGTGGAAAAATTCGCCGGTTATGGCTTCAACAAATCCCACTCCGCGGCCTACGGGCTGGTGTCGTACCAGACCGCCTGGCTCAAAGCCCACTACCCGGCGCCGTTCATGGCCGCGGTACTTTCGGCGGATATGCACAACACCGATAAGGTCGTGACCCTGATCGAGGAAGTGCGCACCATGAAGCTGCGCCTCGACGCGCCGGACGTGAACGCCTCGGAGTTCAAGTTCACGGTGAACGACGAAGGCCGCATCATCTACGGCCTCGGTGCAATCAAGGGCGTGGGCGAAGGCCCGGTGGAAGCGATTACCGAAGCGCGTCAGGACGGACCGTTCAAGGACCTGTTCGATTTCTGTGCGCGGGTTGACCTAAAGCGCATCAACAAGCGAACCCTTGATGGCCTGATCCGCAGCGGCGCGTTGGACCGTCTCGGCCCGTATTTCCATGATGAGCCGAAGGCCTATCAGGCCAATATCGACCGCAACCGCGCGGTGCTGCTCACCGCCATGGAAGAAGCGATCAAGGCCGCCGAGCAGACCGCCCGCACCCACGACAGCGGCCACGCCGACCTGTTTGGCGGGTTGTTCGTCGAAGAGGACGCAGATGTCTACGGCAATCACCGCAAGGCCAAGGAACTGACCCTCAAGGAACGCCTCAAGGGTGAAAAAGACACCTTGGGTCTGTATCTGACCGGCCATCCGATCGACGAATACGAAGGCGAGATCCGCCGTTTTGCCCGCCAGCGCATCATCGACCTGAAACCGGCACGGGATACCCAGACCGTGGCCGGCATGATCATCGCCCTGCGGGTGATGAAAAATAAAAAGGGCGACAAGATGGGCTTCATCACCCTCGACGACCGCTCGGGCCGGATCGAAGCGTCGCTGTTTGCCGATGCGTTCCATTCCGCGCAATCGCTGTTGCAGACCGATGCGATGGTGGTGGTGGAAGGGGAGGTCAGCAATGATGACTTCTCCGGCGGCCTGCGCCTGCGCATCAAACGCGTGATGAGCATGGAAGATGCGCGCACCAACCTGGCCGAAAGCCTGCGCTTGAAGGTGAAAACCGAAGCGCTCAAAGGCGATCAGCTACGCTGGTTGGGCGACCTGCTCAAGCGCCACCGGGGTGCATGCCCGGTCACGATGGAGTACACCGGCAGCGACGCCAAGGCCATGTTGCAGTTCGGTGAGACGTGGCGAATTGATCCTGCTGATGGCTTGATTCAAGCATTGCGTGACCAGTTCGGCCGTGACAACGTCTTCCTCCAATACCGTTGACGGCCAGGTGATAGCATTTCGCCTGATCTCGACTGAACATTTAATCTCGACCTAAACGCGCCTCTCCCTTAAGGTAGGGCGCGAATAGACAACCGGCTGGCCGGGCACGCCCTGGCCGTCGACCCAAGACGGACGCTTATGAACCCGAATTTTCTTGATTTCGAACAGCCGATCGCTGACCTGCAAGCCAAGATCGAAGAGCTGCGCCTGGTCGGCAATGACAATTCGCTGAATATCGGCGATGAGATCGCCCGCCTGCAAGACAAGAGCAGCACGCTCACCGAAGACATCTTCGGCAAGCTGACCAGCTGGCAGATTGCGCGCCTGGCTCGCCACCCGCGCCGTCCGTACACCCTGGACTACATTCAGCATATCTTCACCGAATTCGACGAGCTGCACGGCGATCGTCACTTCTCCGACGACGCGGCCATCGTGGGTGGCATCGCGCGTTTGGACGACCAGCCAGTCATGGTTATCGGTCACCAGAAAGGCCGTGAAGTGCGTGAGAAAGTGCGCCGCAACTTCGGCATGCCGCGTCCGGAAGGCTACCGCAAGGCCTGCCGCCTGATGGAAATGGCTGAGCGTTTCAAGATGCCAATCCTGACCTTCATCGATACGCCAGGGGCTTACCCAGGCATCGACGCCGAAGAGCGCAACCAGAGCGAAGCGATTGCCTGGAACCTGCGCGTCATGTCCCGCCTGAAAACCCCGATCATCGCCACCGTGATCGGTGAAGGTGGTTCTGGCGGTGCACTGGCCATTGGTGTCTGCGACCAACTGAACATGCTGCAATATTCGACCTACGCGGTGATCTCGCCGGAAGGTTGCGCCTCGATTTTGTGGAAAACCGCCGACAAGGCGCCGGACGCTGCCGAAGCCATGGGCATCACCGCCGATCGCCTCAAGGGCCTGGGTATCGTGGACAAAGTGATCGCCGAGCCGTTGGGCGGCGCCCACCGCGATCCTGCCGCTGCTGCTGCCACCATCCGTGCTGAACTGGGTTCGCAGTTGGCGATGCTCAAGAAGCTGGATAACGAAGCACTGCTGGCCCGTCGTTATGAGCGCCTGATGAGCTACGGTCTGTAAAGTCCGTTCTAAATGTGGACGTGGCCCGCCTTGGTGAGCGGGCTTGTCGAATCGTCGCACCGCCCGCGCTGGGCTGCGAAGCAGCCCTATGGGTTCAGAGGAACCCATAGTCGAACGTATCCAGGGTCGGGGGCGGTACATCTGATGAAACCCCTGCTCCCCGCCAAACTCCTGCAAGCCCTGGCTCCCTGGCGCAACGCCCCGGCCTGGCATATCGCCTTCTCTGGTGGGCTCGATTCCACCGTCTTGCTGCACCTGCTGGCCTCCCTTGCAACGACCGAAACGCTGCCGCCTCTCAGAGCGGTCCATGTGCATCATGGCCTGCAAGCGGCAGCCGATGCCTGGCCGGCTCATTGCCAAGCGGTATGTGACCGCCTGGGCGTGCCGTTGCGGGTGATGCATGTGCACGTGCAGCCAGGCGCCAGCCTTGAGCGCGCGGCCCGTGATGCGCGCTATCAGGCGTTCGAAGAGGTGACGGGAGCAGGGGAGGCGCTGCTGACGGGCCAGCACCGCGAGGATCAGGCCGAAACCTTATTGTTCCGTCTGTTGCGTGGGGCGGGCGTGCGCGGGCTGTCGGCAATGCCCGTGTGTCGGCCGTTGGCGGGTGGTTACCTGCTGCGGCCGTTATTGGGTGTGTCGCGCGTTGAGCTGCACGTGTATGCCCGCGAGCACCAACTGCAGTGGATCGAAGACCCGTCCAACACGGACCTGCGCTTTTCGCGTAACTACCTGCGGCAACACGTGTTCCCGATGCTGACGGCGCGCTGGCCTCAAACCGTCCCCAGTCTGGCGCGCGCCGCTGAACACCTCAGTGAAGCCCAGGGGCTACTGGATGACTTGGCCCGTATGGACCTTGAGGTCGCAGACCAACCTTCGCCCTTTGCCTGGCTGCCCCTGCCGTCACTGGCCGTTGCGTCACTGCGTGAGCTTTCCGATGCCCGTCAGCGCAACGCCTTGCGTTACTGGCTGACTCCGCTTACACGTTTACCCGACAGCGACCACTGGTCCGGCTGGCATTGCCTGCGCGATGCCAAGGGCGATGCACAGCCACTGTGGCGCCTGGCCGACGGCGAGTTGCAGCGCGGCGGCGGGCGCATCTGGTGGTTGCCGCGTGAATGGTCGGAATTTTCCCACGCAACGGTGAGCTGGCCCGATCCGCAAAGCCCACTAGAGTTACCCGGCAATGGCCGCTTGGAACTGATTGGCCAAGTGCCCGCAGGACCGTTGACGGTTCGCTATCGCCAAGGCGGTGAAATCCTCGAAGTGCCCGGTCGGGGTCGGCGTGACTTGAAGCGCCTACTCAACGAAAGTGGGCTGCCGGGCTTCGTCCGTGGCAGATTGCCGCTGCTGTATCGTGGCGAGCAATTGCTGGGTGTGCCCAGCGTTGCTGGATCTTGGGCGGTCACGACTGAAGGCTGGCAATTACATTGGATGCCACAGACCTGCGATCAAGGTTTGAGCTGATAGAGCCTTTCCGGTAGACTACGCTCCCTTCTTGATACAACTTCTGTGGATTCGCCTGAATCGCAGGAGTTGCCGATTACCAAGCAGTCTTTGCTGGGCGATTCCAAAAAATGTGTAGCGATCAACGTACCGGTGTTTCATTGCTGGTCTGTCACAACGCGGCGGTTTTTTTGAAAGGTGCACTGTGATTAATGCAGGTGATCGGGGGCTTCGGCCTCTCTTCGCTTTCCCCGGCGGCTCGGACCGCTTTAACGCAGACTTCTAGGGTTTTTCATGACGCGCTACATATTCGTCACGGGCGGTGTTGTTTCTTCATTGGGGAAAGGCATTGCCTCCGCTTCATTGGCGGCCATCCTGGAGGCGCGGGGGCTTAAAGTCACCATGCTCAAGCTGGACCCGTACATCAACGTCGACCCGGGCACCATGAGCCCGTTCCAGCACGGTGAAGTGTTCGTCACACACGACGGCGCCGAGACCGACCTGGACCTGGGCCACTACGAGCGGTTCATCCGCACGACCATGACCCAGAACAACAACTTCACCACCGGCCGTGTCTACGAGCACGTGCTGCGCAAAGAGCGTCGTGGTGACTACCTGGGTGCAACCATCCAGGTAATCCCGCACATCACCGACGAAATCAAGCGCCGCATCATCAAGGGTGCCGGCGATGCCGACGTGGCGATGGTCGAGATCGGTGGCACCGTGGGTGACATCGAATCCCAGCCGTTCCTCGAAGCCATCCGCCAATTGCGTTTCGAAGTCGGCGCCAAGCGCGCGATGCTGATGCACCTGACCTTGGTGCCGTACATCGCCACCGCCGGCGAAACCAAAACCAAGCCTACCCAGCACTCGGTCAAGGAACTGCGTTCCATTGGTCTGCAACCGGACGTGCTGGTGTGCCGCTCGGATCACCCGATCGACATCTCCTCGCGTCGCAAGATCGCGCAGTTCACTAACGTTGAAGAACGCGCGGTGATTGCCCTGGAAGACGCCGACACCATCTACAAAATCCCCGGCATCCTGCATTCGCAAGGCCTGGACGATTTCGTGGTTGAGCGTTTTGGCCTGCAGTGCAATGGCGCTGACTTGTCCGAGTGGGAAGCCGTGGTCGACGCCAAGCTCAATCCGGAGCACGAAGTCACCATCGCCATGGTCGGCAAGTACATGGAACTGCTGGATGCATACAAGTCGCTTATCGAAGCGATGAGCCACGCCGGTATCAGCAACCGTACCAAGGTCAACCTGCGCTACATCGACTCCGAAGACATCGAGAACCAGGGCACTGCGCTGCTCGAGGGTGTCGATGCAATCCTCGTACCCGGCGGTTTCGGCCTGCGTGGCGTGGAAGGCAAGATCACCGCCGTGCAGTACGCTCGTGAGAACAAGGTGCCGTACCTGGGGATCTGCCTGGGCATGCAAGTGGCCGTTATCGAGTTCGCCCGTAACGTGCTGGGCTGGAAAGACGCCAACTCCACCGAGTTCGACAGCAAGAGCGGCCACCCGGTCGTGGGCCTGATCACTGAGTGGGAAGACGCCACCGGCGCCGTTGAGACCCGTACCGAAAGCTCCGACCTGGGCGGCACCATGCGGCTTGGCGCACAGGACTGCCTGCTGGAACAGGGTTCTCTGGTTCACGATTGCTACGGCAAGGACGTGATCGTCGAGCGTCACCGTCACCGTTACGAAGTGAACAACAACCTGCTGCCGCAGATTAAAGAAGCCGGCCTGAAAATTTCCGGTCGCTCCGGTGATGGCGCGCTGGTTGAAGTGGTTGAAGCACCGGATCATCCATGGTTCGTCGCCTGCCAGTTCCACCCGGAGTTCACCTCGACTCCACGTGACGGTCACCCGTTGTTCAGCGGTTTCGTTAAAGCCGCACTGACGCAACATCAGAAGAAGGCGTAAACCTGATGGCCCAGAAGATCATTCGCGTAGGCGACATCGAGATTGCCAACGACAAGCCCATGGTGCTGTTTGGCGGCATGAACGTACTGGAAAGCCGCGACATGGCGATGCAGGTCTGTGAAGCGTACGTCAAGGTTACCGAGAAACTCGGTATCCCTTACGTGTTCAAGGCCAGCTTCGACAAGGCCAACCGTTCGTCCGTGACCTCCTATCGCGGCCCAGGTCTTGAAGAAGGCATGCGGATCTTCCAGGACATCAAGCAAGCCTTCGGCGTGCCGATCATTACCGACGTGCACGAGCCTGAACAGGCCGCGGTCGTCGCCGAGGTGTGCGACATCATCCAGTTGCCGGCCTTCTTGTCGCGCCAGACCGATCTGGTCGTGGCGATGGCCAGGACCGGCGCTGTGATCAATATCAAGAAAGCCCAGTTCCTCGCGCCTCAGGAAATGAAACACATCCTGAACAAGTGCGTGGAAGCGGGTAACGACCAGTTGATCCTGTGCGAGCGCGGTTCGAGCTTCGGCTACAACAACCTCGTGGTGGACATGCTTGGTTTCGGCATCATGAAGCAGTTCGAATACCCGGTGTTCTTCGACGTGACCCACGCGCTGCAAATGCCCGGTGGTCGTGCCGATTCCGCTGGTGGGCGCCGTGCCCAGGTGCTGGACCTGGCCAAGGCGGGCATCAGCCAGTCCCTGGCCGGCCTGTTCCTGGAAGCCCATCCGGACCCGGATAACGCCAAATGCGACGGCCCATGCGCCCTGCGCCTGGACAAACTGGAGCCATTCCTGGCCCAGCTCAAGCAACTGGACGAACTGGTCAAGAGTTTTCCGACGGTAGAGACCGCGTAAGCCGCGTTTCTCCGGTAGACTTTCCCACGTTTTCTGCTCAGGCCCTCGGGCCTGAGCCTTGTCGCCTGCAAGCCTGCCCCGTTGTTCCACCCTTGCGGTCGGTCAAAAGTTTCCCTTCAGCTGCGTCGTTTTCGTCAACTTTGGAGTGTTTACAACAATGGCAAAAATCGTCGACATCAAAGGTCGTGAAGTTCTCGACTCCCGTGGCAACCCCACCGTCGAAGCCGACGTGCTTCTCGATAACGGCATCATCGGCAGCGCCTGCGCGCCGTCCGGTGCTTCCACCGGTTCGCGCGAAGCGCTGGAACTGCGTGATGGCGACAAGAGCCGTTACCTGGGCAAGGGTGTACTCAAGGCTGTAGCCAACATTAACGGCCCGATTCGTGACCTGCTGCTGGGCAAGGACCCGCTGGACCAAAAAGCCCTGGACCACGCGATGATCAAGCTCGACGGCACCGAAAACAAAGGTAGCCTGGGCGCGAACGCCATCCTCGCCGTGTCCCTGGCCGCAGCCAAGGCGGCCGCCCAGGACCAGGACCTGCCGCTGTACGCGCACATCGCCAACCTGAACGGCACGCCGGGTGTGTACTCGATGCCGGTACCGATGATGAACATCATCAACGGTGGCGAGCACGCCGATAACAACGTCGATATCCAGGAATTCATGGTGCAGCCGGTTGGCGCCAAGACCTTCTCCGAAGGCCTGCGCATGGGCACCGAGATTTTCCATCACCTCAAGGCTGTGCTGAAGGCCCGTGGCCTGAGCACCGCAGTGGGTGACGAAGGTGGTTTCGCGCCCAACCTGGCGTCCAACGAAGATGCACTGAAAGTGATCTCCGAAGCCGTGGCCAATGCCGGCTACAAGCTGGGCACCGACGTGACCCTGGCTCTGGACTGCGCGGCCAGCGAGTTCTATGAAGACGGCAAGTACAACCTGTCCGGCGAAGGCCAGGTGTTCAACTCCGAAGGTTTTGCCGAATACCTGAAGGGCCTGACCCAGCGCTACCCGATCATCTCGATCGAAGACGGCCTGGACGAGTCCGACTGGGACGGCTGGAAGATCCTCACCGATAAAATCGGCGAGAAAATCCAGCTGGTGGGCGACGACTTGTTCGTGACCAACACCAAGATCCTGAAAGAAGGCATCGACAAAAAGATCGCCAACTCGATCCTGATCAAGTTCAACCAGATCGGCACCCTGACCGAAACCCTGGAAGCGATCCAGATGGCCAAGGCTGCGGGCTACACCGCGGTGATCTCCCACCGTTCCGGCGAAACCGAAGACTCGACCATTGCCGACCTGGCTGTGGGCACCTCGGCAGGCCAGATCAAGACCGGTTCCCTGTGCCGTTCCGATCGCGTTTCCAAGTACAACCAATTGCTGCGCATCGAAGAGCAATTGGGTGGCAAAGCCAAGTACAACGGTCGCGGCGAGTTTCGCGGCTGATCGCTGAGCAGTAAAAAAGTCAGCGGATTGCGTCGGAAAATTCACGATAGTGAACATTTCGGCGTTAATCTGATGGCTATCAAGCACAAGCCTGGTTCTTCCAGGCTTCGTGCTATCAGTTGCTTCAAAAGTTTTGCATGGCTGTCTTTTTTCACTGGATACCCGATATTCGATGCGCAGTCCCAATTGGTTGTTCCTCGTCTTGCTCTTGTTGCTGGCTGGCCTGCAGTACCGCCTATGGGTGGGTAATGGCAGCTTTGCCCAGGTAAAAGACCTGACCCAGCAAATTGCCGACCAGCGCGCCGAAAACGAACGCCTGCTGGAGCGCAATCGCGTGCTCTACGCCGAAGTGCTTGAGCTGAAAAAAGGCACGGAGACTGTTGAAGAGCGGGCGCGCCATGAGTTGGGCATGGTCAAGGAGGGCGAGACCCTCTACCAGTTGGCCCAATGAGCAACAGCTTGCCGGCCTTCTGGGCCGTGATTCCTGCCGCGGGCGTCGGTGCCCGTATGGCCGCGGACCGTCCCAAGCAATATTTGCAGTTGGGCGGGCGCACTATTCTCGAACACAGTCTCTGCTGTTTTCTCGACCATCCAGCGCTCAAGGGCCTGGTGGTCAGTCTTGCTCCGGATGATCCCTATTGGCCCACGCTGGCCTGTTCTGTTGACCCGCGTATCCAGCGCGCAGACGGCGGTTCAGAGCGCTCGGGCTCGGTACTCAATGCACTGCTGCACTTGAACGCCCTGGGCGCCAGTGATGACGACTGGGTGCTGGTGCATGATGCTGCCCGGCCCAATTTGAGCCGTGATGATCTCGACAAACTGTTAAGCGAACTGGCTGATGATCCTGTCGGTGGTCTGCTGGCGGTGCCGGCCCGTGACACCCTCAAGCGTGTCGACAAGCACGGCCGCGTGGTGGAAACCGTGGATCGCAGCTTGATCTGGCAAGCCTACACGCCGCAAATGTTCCGCCTCGGTGCCTTGCACCGCGCATTGGCCGACAGCCTGGTGGCCGACGCGGTTATCACCGACGAAGCCTCGGCCATGGAATGGTCCGGCCAGGCGCCACGCCTGATCGAAGGGCGGTCGGACAATATCAAGGTGACCCGGCAGGAGGATCTTGAGTGGTTGCGGTTGCGCTGGGTTAACCGGCGTTAATCAGTTGCCGCGTCGCCCCTTCAGTGAGCGATCAACTGCTGTACTCCGGCCGTCCAGCCAAGCCCTCCTTCAAAAAGTCCACCAACTTTCGAACTTTGGGCGACAAATGCCGCTGCTGCGGATACAGCGCCCACACCGCCGTATTCGGCGGCTGATGCGCTTCCAGCAGCGACACCAGCGCCCCGCTGTGCAAGTGCTGCAGCACGTAATAGTCGGGCAGCTGGCACAACCCCACGCCTTGCAATGCGGCCTCCAACACCGCCTGCCCACTGTTGCAACGCCAGTTTCCCTGCACTCGCTGAGAAAACTCCCGCCCATCCTGGGCCAGTTGCCAGACGTCCGAACTGCCGATCAGGCAGTTATGTCGGCTCAACTCCGACAAACTATGCGGGCGGCCGTACCGTTCGAGGTAGGACGGCGACGCGCAGAGGTACATGCGCCGTGGCGCCAGGCGGCTGGCAACCATCCTCGAGTCTGAAAGGCGTCCCAGGCGAATCGCCAGGTCCAAACCCTCGTGCACGAGGTCGAGTTGGCGGTTGCTCAGTTCGATGTCCACCCGCAACTGCGGGTAAAGCCCCATGAAGCGCGTCACCAACGGCACGATAAACCGCTCGCCGTACGCCACGGCACAGGTCATGCGCAGCATGCCCTTGGGTTCACTGGTCAGGTCGCCCACCGCGCGCAGCGCTTCTTCGCGTCCGTCTTGCAGTCGTTGGCAATGCTGGAGGAAGGTTTGCCCGGCTTCGGTCAGCGTCACTTTGCGGGTGCTGCGGTACAACAAGCGTGTTTGCAGGCGCTCTTCCAGGCGCGCGACCTGACGGCTGATATGGGACGAGGAAACGCCCAGGCGTTCGGCGGCGGCAGTGAACTGGCTGCATTCGGCCACCGCGACAAATTCATCGATGCCTTCCCAGCGGTTCTCCAACATGATGATTATCCCTGTAAGGCAATAATGTTTTGCTTTGTGCCGGATTATTAATCACTGGGCGCTGTTTTACACTGCCGTTCTCACTTTTAAGCCCCTGGAGAAACCCGGATGATCAAGTCACGCGCCGCTGTCGCCTTTGAAGCCAAAAAACCGCTGGAGATCGTTGAAGTGGATGTTGCCATGCCCAAGGCGGGTGAAGTCCTGCTGCGCGTGGTGGCTTCCGGCGTATGCCACACCGACGCCTACACCCTGTCGGGCGCGGACCCGGAAGGCATCTTCCCGTCGATCCTGGGTCACGAAGGCGGCGCTGTGGTTGAAGCGATCGGCGAGGGCGTCACCTCGGTTGCCGTGGGTGATCATGTGATTCCGCTGTACACCCCGGAATGCGGCAAGTGCAAATTCTGCCTGTCGGGCAAGACCAACCTGTGCCAGGCCATTCGCTCCACCCAGGGTAAAGGCCTGATGCCCGACGGCACCACGCGTTTTTCCTACAAGGGCCAGCCGATTTTCCACTACATGGGGACCTCGACCTTCTCGGAGTACACCGTGCTGCCGGAAATTTCCGTGGCCAAGATTCCTAAAGAGGCACCGCTGGAAAAAGTCTGCCTGCTCGGTTGCGGCGTCACCACCGGCATTGGTGCGGTGATCAATACCGCCAAGGTCAAGCCGGGCGACACCGTGGCCATCTTCGGTCTTGGCGGTATAGGCCTGTCGGCTGTGATCGGTGCGGTCAAGGCCAAGGCCGGTCGCATCATCGCGATCGATATCAACCCGGCCAAGTTTGAAATCGCCAAGCAATTGGGTGCCACCGATTGCATCAACCCAAAAGACTACGACCGCCCGATCCAGGACGTGATCGTCGATTTGACTGACGGTGGTGTGGACTTTTCCTTCGAGTGCATCGGCAACGTGCAACTGATGCGCGCGGCCCTCGAGTGCTGCCACAAAGGCTGGGGCGAGTCGGTGATTATCGGTGTGGCCGGTGCCGGGCAGGAAATCTCTACTCGACCTTTCCAGTTGGTGACCGGTCGCGTCTGGCGCGGTTCGGCCTTCGGCGGCGTGCGTGGCCGTACGGAATTGCCTAGCTACGTGGAAATGGCCCAGACCGGTGAAATCCCGCTGGATACCTTCATCACCCACACCATGGGCCTGGAAGATATCAACAAAGCGTTTGACCTGATGCATGAAGGCAAGAGCATTCGTACCGTCATTCATTTTTGAAGCAGCGGCAAGTTGCAAGCGTCAAGCTGCAAGAGGGTTTACGCCCACATGCGGCTTGTAGCTTTCGGCTTGCAGTTGGGAGCATCCCATGAGTCTGGAAAACCTGTCGTGCCAGAAAAGCTTCGGTGGCTGGCACAAACGCTACAAGCATCATTCCGATGTGCTCGGTTGCGACATGACCTTTGCTGTGTACCTGCCGCCGCAAGCGGAGCAGGGCGGCAAGCTGCCGGTGCTGTACTGGCTGTCCGGGTTGACCTGCACCGATGAGAATTTCATGCAGAAGGCCGGCGCTCAGCGCATGGCTGCCGAACTGGGGCTGATCATCGTTGCGCCCGACACCAGCCCACGTGGTCCCGGCGTGCCGGGCGACCCTGATAACGCCTGGGATTTTGGCCTGGGGGCCGGGTTTTATCTGAATGCCACCCAGGAACCCTGGGCCAAGCATTACCGGATGCATGACTACGTGGTGCAGGAATTACCTGCATTGGTGGAAGCGCATTTCCCGGCGTCGGGCAAGCGCGGTATCAGCGGCCACTCCATGGGCGGTCACGGAGCATTGGTGTGTGCTCTGCGCAACCCTGGGCGTTACCTCTCGGTGTCGGCGTTTTCGCCGATCAACAACCCGATGGATTGCCCCTGGGGCCAGAAAGCCTTTTCCCGTTACCTGGGCGAAGAACGCTCGAAGTGGCGCGAATGGGATGCCTGCGTGTTGATCAGCGAAGCCTCGGAAAAGCTGCCGCTGCTGGTGGATCAGGGCGACCGCGACGATTTCCTCGCCGTGCAACTCAAGCCAGAAGCCCTGCAGCAAGCAGCCAAAGCGGCCAAGCATCCGCTCGAACTGCGCCTGCAACCCGGCTACGACCACAGCTACTTCTTCATCGCCAGCTTCATCGAAGACCATTTGCGACACCATGGCCGTGCTTTGCTCGGTTAATGTGAGGCAAAAGTAGGTAGAATCACGCCCTGAATTAAATCGGGGCGTTTTTTTATGCGTATTGGCCACGGCTACGATGTGCACCGTTTCGCTGAAGGCGATTTCATCACCCTGGGCGGTGTGCGCATTGCGCACCACCATGGGTTGCTGGCTCATTCCGACGGCGATGTTGTGTTGCACGCCTTGAGCGATGCCTTGCTCGGCGCGGCGGCGTTGGGTGACATCGGCAAGCACTTTCCGGACACCGACCCTACTTTCAAGGGCGCGGACAGCCGTGTATTGCTGCGCCATGTGGTGGGCCTTATCCATGCCAAAGGCTGGAAAGTCGCTAACGTCGACAACACCATCGTGGCCCAGGCGCCGAAAATGGCGCCCCATATCGAGTCGATGCGCGCAGTGATTGCCGCAGACCTGCACATAGAATTGGATCAAGTGAACGTGAAAGCCACCACCACCGAAAAGCTCGGGTTCACCGGTCGTGAAGAGGGCATCGCGGTGCACTCCGTCGCCTTGTTGCTGCGCGCATGAATGATCTGGAACTGCTGGGTCCGCGTGCCTACGGCGAGGCCCTGGGCAGCGCGGTCCTGAAGGCCACTGCCGAAGATTTTCAGGTCGACGAAGTACTGGATATCCCGCTGAGCGGCGACGGCGAGCACCTGTGGCTGTGGGTGGAAAAACGCGGCCTCAACACGGAGGAAGCGGCCCGCCGTATCGCCAAGGCCGCCGGCGTGCCGCTGCGCACCGTCAGCTATGCCGGGCTCAAGGATCGACAGGCGCTGACCCGCCAATGGTTCAGTGTGCAACTGCCGGGCAAGGCTGACCCGGATATGAGCGCTGCGCAGGACGACACGCTCAAGATCCTTAAAACCGTCCGCCACAGGCGCAAATTGCAGCGCGGTGCGCACTCGGCCAACGGCTTTACGTTGCGTCTTACTCAGTTGGTCGGTGATACCGCCGCCATCGACGCGCGCCTGCAACAGATTGCACAACACGGCATCCCCAATTACTTCGGCGCCCAGCGTTTTGGTCATAACGGCGGCAACGTCGTGGACGCACGCGAGTGGGCGGCCCGCAAGGCCTTGCCGGAACAGCGCAACGTGCGTTCGCGGTTGCTGTCCACCGCGCGCAGCTTCCTGTTTAACAAGGTGCTGGCGGCACGTGTCGCCGATGGCTCCTGGCAGCGGGCTCAGGTCGGAGACCTGCTGGCGTTCACCGACAGCCGCAGTTTTTTCCCGGCGGGCGAGGCGGAATGCAGCGACCCACGCCTGGCGATCCTGGACCTGCACCCCACCGGGCCGCAGTGGGGCGAGGGTGATTCGCCCGCGACAGGTGCTACCCATGAACTCGAACAGGCCATCGCGGCCGGTGAGGCCGACCTGCGTGATTGGCTGGTGAATGCCGGCATGAGCCAGGAACGTCGCATTCTGCGGCTGCCCATTGGCGGGTTGACGTGGCATTATCCCGGGCCTGACATTCTGCAATTGGAATTCGTCCTGCCGGCCGGATGCTTCGCCACTGTCTTGGTGCGCGAGCTTGTTGATCTGGTGCCGGTGGGGCAGACGGACAGCCCATGCGTATTCTGATATCTAACGATGACGGTGCCACCGCACCCGGTCTTGCCGCGCTCTATGCTGCGCTGCAGGATTACGCCGAGTGCGTGGTGGTTGCCCCCGACCAGGACAAAAGCGGCGCGAGCAGTTCGCTGACACTCGACCGTCCGCTGCACCCGCAGGTCCTGGCCAATGGCTTTATCAGTGTGAACGGCACGCCCACCGACTGCGTGCACCTGGCGATCAACAGCTTGCTGGATCATGAGCCGGACCTGGTGGTGTCGGGTATCAACCTTGGCGCCAACCTGGGTGACGATGTGTTGTATTCCGGTACCGTGGCGGCCGCGCTCGAAGGGCGTTTCCTGGGGCGTACCTCGTTCGCGTTTTCCTTGGCCTCGCGCCAATTGGACAACCTGCCCACCGCTGCCTATTTTGCGCGCAAGCTGGTGGAGGCCCACGGTTCGCTGGACTTGCCGCCGCGCACGGTACTCAACGTCAATATCCCCAATTTGCCCCTGGATCACATTCGCGGTATTCAACTGACACGGCTGGGCCATCGCGCCCGCGCGGCGGCCCCGTTGAAAGTGGTCGATCCGCGTGGCAAGGAAGGCTATTGGATCGCGGCAGCGGGCGATGCCGAAGATGGTGGCGAGGGCACGGACTTTCACGCGGTGATGCAAGGTTATGTGTCGATTACCCCGTTGCAACTCGATCGCACCTTCAGTGACGCCTTCCGTGGTCTCGATGGCTGGCTGGAGGGGCTGCGCTGATGGCTCGTGAACAAGACGACCTGCTGCGTCGTGGCATCGGGATGACCTCCCAGCGCACCCGTGAGCGTTTGATCCAGCGCCTGTACGAAGAGGGCCTGTCCAACGCCCAGGTGCTCGAAGTGATCCGTCGCACCCCGCGTCATCTCTTCGTCGATGAGGCCCTGGCCCATCGTGCATACGAAGACACGGCATTGCCCATCGGCCATAACCAGACCATCTCCCAGCCTTATATGGTGGCGCGCATGAGCGAGCTGCTGCTGGCGGCGGGCCCCCTGGACAAAGTGCTGGAGATCGGCACCGGCTCCGGCTACCAGACGGCGGTGTTGTCGCAGTTGGTGGAGCGGGTGTTTTCGGTCGAGCGCATCAAGGTGTTGCAGGATCGCGCCAAGGAACGCCTGGTGGAACTGAACCTGCGCAACGTGGTATTCCGCTGGGGCGATGGCTGGGAAGGCTGGCCGGCGCTGGCGCCGTACAACGGCATTATTGTGACCGCCGTGGCTACCGATGTTCCGCAAGCGCTGCTCGATCAATTGGCCCCCGGCGGGCGGTTGGTTATCCCGGTGGGCTCGGGTGAAGTGCAACAATTGATGCTTATCGTGCGCGAAGAAAACGGTTTTTCCCGGCATGTGCTCGGCGCCGTACGCTTTGTGCCGTTGCTCAACGGCCCGCTGGCTTGATCAATTTTCGTCGGCAGTGAATTCCGCTGCCGGGGATGTGTCTTACGGCGGGGTCTATCAAGTCAACACGATGGACGCAGCGATTCAACACACTGAATCATTGGTTTCAGTGGTGTGCCGGTAAAACTTCAATGCCCAGTTATACTTGCGGCATATTTCAGGCCTGATACAGGCGTACATGTTCAGCCACCATAAAGGGAGCGGCGGGTGAGTCTCACAGGTCTTGCGCAGCGTATGAGTAAAACAAGTTTTCAACGACTGGTGCTTGGCCTCGTCTTCGGTTCCTTGTTGGTAGGCTGTTCCAGCTCGCCAAGCAGCGGCGCGCGGGTCGTTGACCGCAATAGTGCCGCACCGCAAAAGCCGACGGTGACCACCGGGCAATATGTGGTGCGCAAGGGCGACACGCTGTTCTCGATCGCCTTCCGTTATGGCTGGGACTACAAGGCGCTTGCAGCCCGTAACAATATTCCTGTGCCGTACACGATCCACCCGGGTCAGACGATTCGCTTCGATGGGCGCACCGGTTCTACACCTACGGCAGTTGTGACAAACACCCGATCCTCGCCATCTTCGTCGAGCAAAACCACGATCATCACCCGGCCTGCCGGTACGCCGGCGGCGACGTCGACAAGCAAGCCGGCCCCCGCCCCGTTGCCCCCGGCAGGGCCCGCACCGACTGGTTGGGGATGGCCTTCGAACGGCGTGTTAATTGGAAAATTCTCTTCAAACGGTAGTTTGAATAAAGGCATTGATATCGCCGGGGATTTGGGACAGCCTGTTTTAGCTGCGTCTGATGGGACAGTGGTGTACGCCGGGAGTGGTTTACGGGGCTACGGCGAGCTGGTCATCATCAAACACAGCGATACCTACGTCAGTGCCTACGGTCATAACCGCAGGCTGTTGGTTCGGGAGGGGCAGCAGGTCAAAGTCGGACAGACAATTGCCGAAATGGGGTCAACTGGTACGGACCGGGTGAAACTGCACTTTGAGATTCGCCGTCAAGGGAAGCCTGTAGATCCATTGCAATTCCTACCCCGTCGTTGATGTGTTGCCAGCCTGTTCCCTCACGTAGAAGGAACAGGCTCCAGCGTTGCCAAGGATAAAGGCGTCGCTTGAGCTTGAGGTCGAACTCACCAAAGGACTATAACAATGGCTCTCAGTAAAGAAGCGCCGGAGTTTGACATCGACGATGAGGTTCTCCTTATGGAGACCGGTATCGCAATGGAATCGATGTCGAATGAGGGACCTGCAACACCTTCAGTTCGCACCAAATCCAAGAACTCCACCGCGTTAAAGCAACACAAATACATTGATTACACACGGGCGCTTGATGCTACCCAGTTGTATCTCAATGAAATCGGCTTTTCCCCTCTGCTCACTCCCGAAGAAGAAGTCCATTTTGCGCGCTTGTCGCAAAAGGGAGATCCGGCTGGGCGCAAACGCATGATTGAAAGCAACCTGCGCCTGGTGGTGAAAATCGCCCGACGCTATGTCAATCGTGGACTGTCGCTATTGGATCTGATCGAGGAGGGCAACCTGGGCCTGATCCGGGCGGTGGAGAAGTTCGACCCTGAGCGCGGCTTCCGGTTCTCGACGTATGCTACCTGGTGGATTCGCCAGACCATCGAACGGGCGATCATGAATCAGACCCGTACGATCCGGTTGCCGATCCATGTGGTCAAGGAGCTCAACGTCTACCTGCGGGCAGCGCGTGAACTCACTCAAAAACTCGATCATGAACCTTCTCCCGAAGAGATCGCCAATCTGCTGGAAAAACCGGTAGGTGAGGTCAAGCGTATGCTTGGCCTGAATGAGCGCGTGTCTTCGGTAGACGTCTCGCTGGGCCCGGATTCGGATAAAACTCTGCTGGACACCCTGACGGATGATCGCCCTACAGATCCTTGCGAGCTGTTGCAGGACGATGATCTGTCCCAAAGCATTGACCAGTGGCTATGTGAGCTCACAGACAAGCAGCGTGAGGTGGTGATTCGCCGCTTTGGCCTGCGTGGTCATGAGAGCAGCACTCTGGAGGACGTAGGCCTGGAGATTGGTCTGACTCGCGAGCGTGTGCGGCAGATCCAGGTAGAGGGGCTCAAGCGCCTGCGTGAGATCCTGGAGAAGAATGGCTTGTCGAGTGAGTCGTTGTTTCAATAAGCGCGACGCAGGACCGAAATGTGGGAGCGGGCAAGTCCGCTCCCACATTTTTTTATGCCGGTCTTACATCTTTGCCGTTCGGGCCAAACCCCGGGCATAAAAAAACCCCGCTTTTGAGGGCGGGGTCTTTTCGACTAAGTCAGTACAAGTTAGATAACTTGAACTTCTTCAGCTTGCATGCCTTTCTGACCGCGGGTAGCGATGAAAGAAACCTGTTGGCCTTCTTTCAGGCTTTTGAAGCCGTCGGATTGGATAGCTTTGAAGTGAACGAACAGGTCGTCACCGGATTGTGGAGTGATGAAGCCGAAGCCTTTTTCATCGTTGAACCACTTAACGGTACCAGTTTGGCGATTAGACATGGTGTAACTCCTTGAACAAAGTTAACTGCGACTCAGGAAAAGCCCTGGCCGAGACTGAGTGCAAAGAGCAGGAAAAATTCTTGGAGATGGTTGGATCGAAATTCAACATATCGTGTAGAGATTCTCAGTGACACAAGCAACACAGTGACGCCACCTTAACCCTTTTTCCGGAACGTGCCAATGGTATTTCCGAAGGTTTCTCTAATTTCGTGACTGGCGGTGGTATTTGCATTCACTACGCGCAGCCATCCGGGCCCCGGCCTCGCTGGCTGAGGCTTAAGGCCGCCGGCACATTCACCAAGAAAAGCCCCACGCCCTTTGAACCCCAACGCCGGCCCCGGTAAGATGCCACACAGAATTTTTCCACCTCGCTATTCAGGACACCCGCCATGAGCATCAAATCGGACAAGTGGATTCGCCGCATGGCGCAAGAGCACGGCATGATCGAGCCCTTCGTCGAGCGCCAGATGCGTGGTGAAGGTGCAGAACGCGTCATTTCCTATGGTGTTTCCAGCTATGGCTACGACGTGCGTTGTGCCGATGAATTCAAGGTGTTCACCAACATCAATTCGGCCACCGTCGATCCGAAAAACTTCGACGAAAAGAGCTTCGTCGACATCAAGAGCGACGTGTGCATCATTCCCCCTAACTCCTTTGCCCTGGCACGCACCGTGGAGTTCTTCCGGATTCCCCGCGACGTACTGACCATTTGTCTCGGTAAAAGCACCTACGCGCGCTGCGGCATCATCGTCAACGTGACCCCGCTTGAGCCAGAGTGGGAAGGCCACGTCACCCTCGAGTTCTCCAACACCACCACTTTGCCGGCGAAAATCTACGCCAACGAAGGTGTGGCGCAGATGCTGTTTTTGCAGTCCGACGAGGCCTGTGAAGTGTCCTACAAAGACCGTGGCGGCAAGTACCAGGGCCAGCTCGGCGTCACCTTGCCACGGGCTTGATCGAAAGGTCCTACGCGTAAAGGGAATTAGTCTGCAGAAATTGACTCTATTGGGTGTACTGCCTCGGCGCGTGCAAAACGCGTCGGGCCACGCTTGAGGAGTGCCTTATGAAGATCGACCCGCGAATCAGCGCAGAACTTGCCCGGCTGGAACCCAACCAGATTGGTGTGCTGGCCTGGTCCCTGATGGCCGATCCCGCCTATGCGGGCGGCATCCCCGGCCAACCTGAGCCGGACTACCCACAGCCTACTGAGCCTGGCGAACCGACCCTTCCGGATGAGCCGCCACCCGCACCTGTTGCCTGAAGCCTGAGCGGCCAGTCTTTGCCTCAGCGCACTGGCCAGACCTGGTGATCGCCGATCACGAAGATTCGGTGGTCATTGGCTTGCTCCACAGGATGCCCCCCGGTAAACGCGCCGAAGGCCGGCAGCACGCTGACCCGAGCGCCCAACTGAAAGCACGGCAGACGCAGATGCTGGCGTCCTTTGCCGCGCAAGCGATACACCGGGTGCACATGCCCCGCCAGCACATGGTGGCTGGTGTGCGCATCCGGTTCGTGTTGCAAGGCAAACGGCCCCATCAACAATGGCTCGCTGACCACGTCGATCCCCAGGTCGGCAGGCGGGTCCCCCGCGCGCTTATCGTGATTGCCACGAATCAGCGTCATGGGCAGCTCGCAATGACGCGCCCGCCAGCTTCTGAGCGCGTTCAAGGTGCCGCTGGCGTGGGAGCCGGGGCCGTGCAGAAAGTCACCGAGAAAGATGACCTGCGCGCACGGCAGGGCTGCCAACAGCCGATCCAGCCGGTGCAGGTTCTCGGTGGTGGTCCCCTGCGGCACCGGTTGCCCCAGGCTGCGATAGGCCGATGCCTTGCCGAAATGCGCGTCGGCAATCAGCAGGCACTGGCGCGCGGGCCAGTAAATGGCCTTGTCCGCGAGCAACCATAGTTCTTCCCCCTCAAGCGTCACCGGGTAATGCATCAGCGTTTTCCGTTATCCGCGACCTTTTCCAGATCCTTGACCATGCGCGCAATGCGCTCCGACAGCTTTTCTGAACTCATGCTTTCGCGCATCCGCTCCACCAGTAAGGGAAAGGCCAAGGGCGTGGGCCGATCAATGACATGCATGTCCAATTTCAGCGCCGATAGGCGCAGTAATGTCTCTTCCAACCGACGAATATCCAACTCGTCACGCAGGACTTCTTCCCCCGCTTGAGTCAGTAGCAAGTTCTGCGGGTCATATTGCTTGAACACCTCAAAGAACAAACCGCTGGACGCCTGCACCTGCCGCGTACTTTTCGGCGCGCCGGGATAGCCGGCGAACACCAGCCCGGCGATGCGTGCGATTTCACGAAAGCGGCGCAGGGCCAACTCTCCTGCGTTCAGGCTGGCCGCGACGTCCTCAAGCAGATTTGCCGGGCTGAGCAACCCTGCGTTCAGTACAACCGGCCAATCTACCGCCGTAGCGCTCAGCAGTTCCAAACCGTAATCATTGACTGCGATGGAGAAGGTCAGCGGTTGCACCTGACTGACCCGCCACGCCAGCAAGCTGGCCAGTCCCAGATGCACTTGGCGCCCGGCGAACGGGTACAGGAACAGGTGCCACCCCTCCCGGGATTTCAACGCTTCGGCCAACAGATGTTCGCGCGTGGGCAGGCCCGACCAGCGCAACTGCGTCTGCAAAAGGGGTTGCACCGCGTGCATCTCAGGGCCCTCGAAATGCCCCTGGGCGGCAGCGTCAAAGCGTTCCACCACCGCTTGCGCCAGCTCGTTTGAAAGCGGCATACGCCCGCCATTCCAGCGCGGCACGGCAGCTTTTTTTGCGTTGCTGCGACGCACGTAGGCAGTCATGTTTTCCACGCGCACCAACTCCAATAAACGCCCGGCAAACAGGAACCCGTCACCGGGCTTGAGCCGCGCGATAAAGCCTTCCTCGACGCTGCCCAGATTCTTACCGCCGCCGCCTTTGCTCCAGAATTTCAGCTGGATGCTGGCGTCGCTGACAATGGTGCCCACGCTCATGCGGTGGCGGCGCGCCAGGCGTGCATCGGGGACGCGCCAGACGCCGCGTTCATCGGGCTCCACGCGGCGGTAATCCGGATAAGCGGTCAGCGACAGCCCACCATGGCGCACAAACCCCAGCGCCCAGGCCCAATCCGCCGCGCTGAGATCGCGATACGCCCACGCGCCGCGCACTTCGGTGAATAACGCATCGGGTGTAAAGCCGGTGCCCAAGGCCATGCTGACCAGATGCTGTACGAGTACGTCCAGCGGCTTGTAGGGTGACTCGCGGGCTTCGATGCGGCGTTCGGCAATCGCGTCCTGGGCCGCGGCGGCCTCCACCAATTCCAGGCTGTGGGTGGGCACCAGCGTCACCCGCGACGGCCGGCCCGGTGCATGGCCGGAGCGGCCAGCGCGTTGCATCAGCCGCGCGACGCCTTTGGCCGAGCCGATCTGCAACACCCGCTCCACCGGTAAAAAATCCACCCCCAGGTCCAGGCTGGAGGTGCACACCACCGCTTTGAGATGGCCCTCCTTCAACGCGCGCTCCACCCAATCACGGGTTTCCCGCGACAGCGAACCGTGGTGCAGCGCGATCACCCCCGCCCAGTCCGGGCGAGCCTCAAGCAGCGCCTGGTACCAGATTTCCGATTGTGCCCGCGTGTTGGTAAACACCAGACAACTGCTGCTGGCGTCCACTTCGGCCACCACCTGCGGCAGCATCTTCAAGCCGATATGCCCGGCCCACGGGAAACGCTCGGCAACCGGTGGCAGCAACGTGTCGATGATCAACTGCTTGGCCGTCTGCCCCTGCACATTGATCCCGTCGCCGTGTGGGACCAAGACCTCCAGCGCGTGGGCTTGATTACCCAAGGTGGCTGAGATCCCCCACACCATCAATTCTGGATGCCAGCGTCGCAGCCGCGCCAAGGCCAATTGCAGCTGCACGCCCCGCTTATTGCCGATCAACTCATGCCACTCATCCACTACCACCATGCGCAGGTGCGCCAGGCTGGTCTGGCTGTCGGCGCGGGCCAGCATCAGGGTCAGGCTTTCCGGGGTGGTGACCAGGGCGGTCGGTTGGCGACGGGTCTGGCGTGCACGCTCGCTGCTGCTGGTGTCGCCGGTGCGCAGGCCGACACTCCAAGGAATCTGCAAGGCCTCCAGCGGTGCTTCAAGGGCGCGCGCGGTGTCGGCGGCCAATGCCCGCATCGGCGTGATCCACAAAACGGTCAGCGGTTCAGCGGGCGGCTTGCGTTTGCCCGTGACCGGTGGGCGGGTGACGGCGAAGCGATTGAGCGCGGCAAACCATAGCGCGTAGGTTTTACCGGCGCCGGTGCTGGCATGCAGCAACCCCGAATGGCCGTCTTTAACTGCCGCCCACACCGCTTTTTGAAAGGCGAACGGCTTCCAGCCTTTGGCGGCAAACCATTGCTTGGCGAAGTCGGTGGGTTTTGCCATACGGCAGCTGACATTCCGGAGGGTCTATTCCCACAGACCCTCCAGGCACCCCAAAGGTTTACTTCAGATTGCCACTCAAGAACTGCTGCAAGCGCTCGCTTTTCGGGTTACCCAGCACATCCTCGGGTGCGCCCTGTTCCTCCACCAGACCTTTATGCAGGAACAGCACCTGGCTCGACACCTTGCGCGCAAAGCTCATTTCATGGGTCACCATGATCATGGTGCGGCCTTCCTCGGCCAGCCCCTGGATCACCTTCAGTACTTCGCCGACCAGTTCCGGGTCCAGCGCCGAGGTGGGTTCGTCGAACAACATGACCTCCGGCTCCATGGCCAGGGCGCGGGCGATAGCCACCCGCTGTTGCTGCCCACCGGAGAGAAATGCCGGGTATTGGTCCGCCACCCGCGCGGGCAGACCCACCTTGTCGAGGTAGCGGCGGGCGCGATCCTCGGCGTCTTTCTTGCTGCAGCCCAGCACCCGGCGCGGCGCCATGGTGATGTTTTCCAGCACGCTCATGTGGCTCCACAGGTTGAAGTGCTGGAACACCATCGCCAGGCGCGTGCGCAGGCGCTGCAGTTCGGCGTCGTCGGCCACGCGCATGCCGTGGCGATCGCTGACCATGCGGATTGGCTGACCATCAAGGGTCATGGCGCCGTCGTCTGGGGTTTCCAGGAAGTTGATGCAGCGCAAAAAGGTACTTTTACCTGAGCCGCTGGCGCCGATCAGGCTGATCACGTCACCGGTCCTGGCCTTGAGCGAAACACCTTTGAGCACCTCATTGTCGCCATAGCTTTTATGCAGGCCTTCAACGGTCAATTTGTACATGGGGCGTGCATCCTCAAGGCGAAAGTAGGTAGCCGCTACGGTAGGCCTGGGTCCCTGCGACATGGCCGATGACCATCCCTGCAGTGGCCATGCGGCGTAGCGAACGGGCGTAAAGCAGGCCTGCGTTTTGGCAGTACACTGGCGTTACGCGGTCGGTAATGGGGTCGATGATTTCGGCGAGCAGTTGCCCGGCTTCCAGGTGTTCGCCGGGCAGGGCGCTGAACACCAGCAGGCCGCCGACCGGCGTGACCACCGGCTCAACGCCCGCCAGCGGGGTGGCCGGGTAGGGCAGGTCGGGCAGTGGCGCCGGGTCGCCGGTAATGGCGCCGAAGTGAATCAGGTAGTTGATGATCGCCTGGCAGTCGAGGCTGGCCAGGCCGTGGTTGACGTCACCCTGGCCACGCAGCTCGACCGTCACCGAAAAGCTGCCCATGGGAATCGGGAAGCGCTCGCCGAAACGTTGCTGCAATTGCCACCACACCAGGGTGAAACACTCATCGAAGGACTGCCCGCCGGAGTCGGTGGCCAGCAAGTTGGCCTCCGAGCCGATATAGCGCGCCAGCGGTTCCACCAGCGGCCAGGCGGCAGGCGTGGTGTACAGGTGCGCCACGGCTTCGAAGTCGCAGTGCAGGTCGAGCACCATGTCCGCATCACAGGCCAGGCGTTGCAGCACCAGGCGCTGGGATTGCAATTGCGTCGCCGCGGTCTGCCCGGCCAGCGCCATGTTCAGTGCAGCGCGGATCAGTTCGGCGTTGTGCTGGGGATCGTCACCGAGCAGGTTCTCGACCTGATCGCCCACCTCCTCGCTGAGGTCGACAAACAGGCGATTGAAGTTCTGCCCGCTTTCCAGCTCATAACGGCCCAGCGGGGTGTCCATCAATACCTGTTCCAGGCCTGCCGGGTTGGCGATGGGCACCAGCACGATCTCGCTCACCAAGCGCCCGGCGGCCGCCAATTCGGCCAGGCGCACCTTCAAGTGCCACGCCACCAACATGCCCGGCAGTTCGTCGGCATGCAGCGATGACTGTATGTACACCTTGCCCGTGGCCTGGGGCGGGCCGAAGTGAAAACTGTGAATCTGCCGCGCGGTGCCGGGCACCGGCGCGATCAGTTCGTGTACCTGATGACGCATACGGTCTCCTTAGTGGCTAGGCCCGAGAAAGGCCAGCCAGCGGCGCTCCGCGAGCCGGAACAGGCCGACCAGGGCGAAGGTCACGGCCAGGTAGATCAGCGCCGCGATGCCGAACGATTGAAAGGTCATGAAGGTGGCCGAGTTGGCGTCCCGCGCGACTTTGAGAATGTCCGGGATGGTGGCGGTAAACGCCACCGTGGTCGAGTGCAGCATCAGGATCACTTCGTTGCTGTAGTAGGGCAACGAGCGGCGCAGCGCCGAAGGCATGATCACGTACGCGTACAGCTTCCAGCCGCTGAGGCCGTAAGCCTTGGCCGCTTCGACTTCGCCATGGGCCATGCTGCGGATCGCTCCGGCGAAGATCTCCGTTGTGTAGGCGCAGGTGTTGAGCGCGAAGGCCAGAATCGTGCAGTTCATCGCATCACGAAAGAACGCATCCAGCACCGGTTGAGCACGCACGGCGGCGATGCTGTAGATGCCGGTGTAACAGATCAGCAACTGTATATAGAGCGGCGTGCCGCGAAACAGGTAGGTGTAGAACTGCACCGGCCAACGCACCAGGCGCCTGCGCGACACGCGGGCGATGGACAGCGGAATCGACACGACAAAGCCGATGATCAGCGCGGCGCTGAGTAACCACAGAGTCATTGCCAGGCCGGTGATGTGCTGGCCGTCGCTGTAAAGGAACGGGCGCCAGTATTCCTGCAAGAGTTCGATCATCGCACTGCCTCCCGGGCGCCTGCGGAGTAGCGACGTTCCAGGCGTCGCAAGACAAAGTTGGACGCGCTGGTGATCAGCAGGTAGATCAAGGCGGCCAGCACCAGGAAATAGAACAGTTGATAGGTGCTCTTGCCGGCGTCCTGGGCGGCTTTGACCAGGTCGGCCAGGCCGATGATCGACACCAGCGCGGTGGCCTTGAGCATCACCATCCAGTTATTGCCGATGCCCGGCAGGGCAAAGCGCATCATCTGCGGGAAGGTCACGTAGCGGAACCGCTGCCCGCGCTTGAGTCCATAGGCGGTGGCGGCTTCCAACTGGCCACGGGGCACGGCAAGGATCGCGCCGCGGAACGTCTCGGTGAAGTACGCACCATAGATAAAGCCCAGGGTGATGACCCCGGCGCTGAATGGGTCGATCTCGATGTACTCCCATTCCATAAAATCGGTAAGGCCGGTCAGCCAGGTTTGCAGGCTGTAGAAAATCAGCAGCATCAGCACCAGGTCGGGTACACCGCGAATCAATGTGGTGTAGAGCTGGGCGGGAATGCGCAGGAAGGGCAGGCTGGAGAGTTTGGCGCTGGCGCCGAGCAGGCCCAGCAACACGCTGACGGCCAGGGACAGCACCGACAACTTGAGGGTCATCCAGGTGCCTTGCAGCAACAACGGGCCGAAACCCTTCAGGCTGAACGCGCTCAGCCCGAGGGTTTGCAACAGATCTTCGAACATAAATCAGGACCTATGGCGATAAAAAAGCGCCCCTCCAGCGGAGGAGCGCCCCAGGCATTATTTGCCGCTGTACAGGTTCAGATCGCCAAAGTGTTTTTTCTGGATAGTGGCGTAGGTGCCATCATCGTGTAACGCTTTGATACCTTTATCCAAAAGCGCCTTGAGCTCAGTGTTACCTTTTTTGATACCGATCGCGGTTTTCGACGGCAGCAGCGGGTCATCAATTGCCGCGCTGACTTCGTAGCCGGCACCGGCCGGCGACTTCAGAAAGCCCAGTTCGGCTTGCAGCATGTCTTGTACGGAGGCGTCGAGGCGGCCGGAGGTCAGGTCAGCGTAGACCTGGTCCTGGTTGGCGTAGGCCTTGGTGGTCACGCCGGCCTTGTCCAGCACGGCCTTGGCGTAGGCTTCCTGGATGGTGCCTTGCTCGTAGCCCACGGATTTGCCCTTGAGCGACTCAGGGGTGGAGTAGCCTGCGCCTTTTTTGAACACCAGCGAGGTTGGGCCGGAGAACAGTTCGTTGGAGAAGTCGATGGCCTTTTCACGCACCGGGGTCACGGTCATGGACGAAATCACGCCGTCGAACTTGTTGGCCTTCAGGCCTGGAATCATGCCGTCGAAGTCACTTTCGACCCACTTACACTTGACCTTCAGCTCGGCACAGATGGCATTGCCCAGGTCGATATCGAAGCCTACCAGGCTGCCGTCGGCGGCTTTGGATTCGAACGGTGCGTAGGACGGATCGACACCAAAACGCAATTCCTTGTATTCCTTGGCCAGCGCGGTACCTGCGGCCATGCACAGAGCCAGTGCAGAAAGGGTCAGCAATGCTTTTTTCATTATGTAATCCCTGGAAACCAAGATAAGCGCTTGTGGCGCGTTTAGGACTGTTACTGAACGGTGTCAGACGGGTCACTGGTAGCAATTTCTGCACCATAGTTCCGAATGCGCTTGCGAATGGTCGTTTTAAAAGGAAGGAAGAGGGTTTTTGGAGTGTAGGTGATGCCCATTTTTGGGCATCGAAAAAACGCTGCTTTTTTTTGGTGCGCGTCTGGTCAACTTAACAAGTCCTGCAAGGTTGCCAAGCTGTCTGCCTCGTCCACCGCTTTATCCTGCCGCCAGCGCAGCATCCTGGGGAAACGCACCGCGATCCCGCTCTTGTGGCGCTTGGACAGGGCAATGCCTTCAAAGCCCAATTCGAACACCATGCTCGGTGTCACGCTGCTGACCGGGCCGAATTTCTCCACGGTGGTCTTGCGCACAACCGCGTCGACTTTGCGCATTTCCTCGTCAGTCAGCCCTGAATAGGCCTTGGCGAACGGCACCAGGCTGCGCTCGCTGCCGGGCGGGCCATCCCACACGGCGAAGGTGTAATCGCTGTACAAGCTGGCGCGCCGGCCGTGCCCGCGTTGGGCGTAGATCAATACCGCGTCGACGCTGAACGGGTCGACTTTCCATTTCCACCACAGGCCCATGTCCTTGGTGCGACCGACGCCGTAGAGGCCGCTGCGATCCTTGAGCATCATGCCTTCCACGCCGAGGCTGCGGGAGGCTTCGCGTTGCCGGGCCAAGTCCTGCCAGGTGGCGCCCGTCAGCAACGGCGAAGGCCGCAAGACGGGCTGGTCGCACCTGTCAATCACCTGCTCCAATCGGGTGCGACGTTCTGCCAGGGCGTGGTTGCGCCAATCCTCACCCTCATGCTCCAGCAGGTCATAGGCCAGGATCGCCACCGGCGCATCCTCCAGTACCTTTTTGCTCAAAGTCTTGCGACCGATGCGCTGTTGCAACAGGGCGAACGGCTGCACCGCGTCCTTCCACACCACGATTTCGCCGTCGATCACCGTGCCGTCGGGCAGGCCACTGACCAGGCTGTGGAGTTCCGGAAAGCGTTCGGTGACCAACTCTTCGCCTCGGGACCAGACCCACAACCGGCCCTCGCGTTTAACCAATTGCGCGCGAATACCGTCCCACTTCCACTCTACCTGCCAGTCCGCGGGCGGGCCGAGCAGGGCATCGAATTGTTCCGGCGGTTGCGCCAGCCCATGGGCCAGAAAAAACGGATAAGGCTGACCGCCCCGCTGCGCATGCTCGTCAGCGGATTCGGCGGCAATCAGTTTGAGGTAGCCCTGGGGCGTAGGACGATTGGACAGATCGGTGTAGCCCACCAGACGCTGGGCGACCCGCTTGCTGTCCAGTCCGGCCATGGCCGCAAGCGCGCGGGTCACCAGGAGTTTGGACACGCCGACGCGGAAGCTGCCGGTGATCAGCTTGATGCACACCATCAGGCTGGGTTGATCCAGTTGCGCCCACAGCGCCGGCAAGCGCTCGGCCAGGTCCAGGGGCGACAGGCCGCGCAGGGGCAGGAGCTTTTCTTCGAGCCACACCGCCAGGCCGTCTTCTGAGGTGTAGGTCGATTCGGGCAGCAGCAGGGAAATGGTCTCGGCGAGGTCGCCCACCGATTGGTAGCTCTCCTCGAACAGCCACGGCTCGATGCCGGCGGCTTCGGTTGCCATGTCCCGCAGCAGGCGCGTGGGCACCAGCTGTCGGGGCCGCCCGCCGGATAAAAAGTACACCGCCCAGGCGGCGTCCTGTGGGGGAGCCTGCAGGAAATAGGCTTGCAACGCCGCGAGCTTGGCGTTGCTGGAGGTGGTGGCGTCGAGGTTGGCGTACAACTCGGCGAAGGCCTTCATGCCGTGGCTTCCTCTTCATCATCGCCGTATTCGGTGCTGAAGCCTTGGGCGTCCAGGCCTTTCTCGCGCAGGTGGCGCACCAAGACGCCGACGGAGCCGTGGGTAACCATCACCCGCTCAGCGCCGGTTTGCTCGATGGCCCACAACAGGCCTGGCCAGTCGGCGTGATCCGACAGCACAAAGCCACGGTCCACCCCACGCCGCCGCCTTGTGCCGCGCAGGCGCATCCAGCCGCTGGCGAAGGCGTCGCTGTAGTCGCCAAAGCGCTTGATCCAACTGCTGCCCCCGGCGGACGGCGGGGCGATGATCAGGGCCTGGCGCAGCAACGGGTCGGTTTTTTTGAAGTCGCCGGCGTAAAGGGTCTCGGGAATGTAGATGCCGGCCTCGCGATAAACCCGGTTCAGCGGCTCGACGGCACCATGGCTGAGAATCGGGCCGATGCCGGCGTCGATCCCATGCAGGATGCGCTGAGCCTTGCCGAAGGAATAGCAGAACAACACGCTGGCCTTGCCGAGCGCGACGTTGCCCTGCCACCAGTCGTTGATGCCGGCAAAGATCTGCGCCTGGGGCTGCCAGCGGTAGATCGGCAGGCCGAAGGTGGATTCGGTGATGAACGTATGGCAGCGCACCGGCTCGAAGGGCGCGCAGGTGCCATCGGGCTCGACCTTGTAATCGCCCGACGCCACCCAGACTTCGCCCCCATACTCCAGGCGCACCTGGGCCGAGCCGAGCACGTGCCCTGCCGGGTGGAAACTCAAGGTCACGCCGTGGTGCAGCAACCGTTCGCCATAGGCCAGGGTTTGCAGGTTGATGTCCTGGCCCAGGCGCGAACGCAGGATGCCTTCGCCGGGCGCGGCGGCCAGGTAGTGGGTGTTGCCGGTACGCGCGTGGTCGCCGTGGGCATGGGTGATGACCGCACGTTCAACCGGGCGCCAGGGGTCGATGTAGAAGTCTCCGGCAGGGCAGTAAAGGCCCTCGGGGCGTGCGATGACAAGATCCATGGGCGTGCCGGGGGCGATGGGCTTATCAGGTATGAGGCGGGGGCGAACGCAGAAGTTCTATCGGAATGCACGCGGCGCCAATGTGGGGGGAACGCCCTCCCGCATTTGGCGCCGGTGACTTCAGATTATTTGCCCGGCGTGAGGGTCAGCCTGGCTTTGCCATACACTTTCTCGAAGTTTTGCGGCTGCATCGGAAAGCTCAGGTATTGCGCCTTGAGCGACGGCTCGATGCCATTGGCATAGTTGGGGCTGGCCGGGTTGCCGGATTGGCCGATGCCGCCTTGGCCCATCATCGGCTCCGTCTGGCTGAAGTCGACGATCATGCGCAGCGCCGGCACTTGGGTGGTGTCGAAGCTCTGCCCCCAGTTATACGGCGCGGGGTTCAGGGTGTTGTGGTCGCCGCCGGACGCCAGCGGGCCGCGGATCACTTGGCCCGTGGTGTTTTTCCAGGTGGTGCTGTGCAGTTTGCCCCATTGCCAGGCTTTGTGATCGGCACCCAACTGGCTGTCGCCGGCAGTTATCGCCGCGGCGAGGCTGCGGGCGAGGATCGCCGGCTTGTCTTCCTTTTGCGCGGTGCGCAGGTCATCCCAGAACGGGCTGTCTTCGCGGCCCAACAGGTGGTCGGCTTGCGCGGCGTAGGACAGGTTCGCGTTGCTCACGAAGGCTTTCCAACTGGCGCTGGTTTCCGGGCCCAGTTCGTCGAGGAAGATCTGTCGGGTGCTTTCCTGCAGGAACAACTCGTACAGCGCAGCGTCGGCGGATGTCGACGCGAGGCGTCCGTCGAAGGCCATCAGGCGAGCCAGCGCTTCGCGGGCCTTGGCCTGCTCGGCGGCGGGCAGGGCATCAATCGCCTGTTTCAGCGGTTGGGCCATGCCCGGTGCCTGGAACATGGTCTTCAGCTTGGCGGCGAAGAGGGTGGTCTGGTCGTATTGCATGGCAATCATGCTGCGCGTGTCGTGCTTGCCGGCATTGGCCAGTTGCGCCAGGCGCTCGCTGCGTTCCGGCGCATCCCAGGAATTGGACAACTGCATGCCGTAACCGCGCGGCGCGGTGCGCTGGTTGGCGGTGCCGATCCAGCCTTGGGCCGGGTCCTGATCGTAGGGGTGCAGCATCGCGTCGGCGTAACCGTCCCAGTCAAAGCGCGTGTCCCAGCCTGGCGAGGGCAACAGGCCTTCGCCTTCGCGGCGGTTGGGGAAGCGGCCGGTGACCTGCCAGCCAATACTGGTGGCGTCGGCAAACACCATGTTCAAAGCGATTGCGCGGATTTCCCGGGTCGCGTCCGATGCCTTGCCGATGGTTTGCGCGCGGGACAGGTCGAAGAACGCGTCCAGGCTTTTGTCGTCCTTGAAGTCGGCGGTTTGCAGGGCCAGGCCCAGGCCGCTGGTCAACGCCTGGCTGCTGTTGAGCAGGGCGCCGTGACGGGTTTCGTACACCACTTCGCGAATCGAGCGCTGGCCTTTGACGAAGAAGGTTTCGTTACGCACGCCGGCCGGCAGCCATTTGCCGTTGTTCTCGTAGTACAAGGCGTTGCCTTGGCGTTTGACCTTTTCGAGGAACAGGTCCTGGGTGTCACCCTTGACCGTGCTCATGCTCCACGCCACTTTGCCGTTGAACCCGGACAACAGCGTCGGCAGCCCGGCAATCGAGGCGCCGACGGCCTGGTATTTCGGTGCGCGGATCTGCACATAGTTCCACGGCGACGGGGCCTGCGGCTGGGCGGCGAGGTCGTTGGCCAACAGGCTTTTGCCGCTGCGGCTGCGTTGCGGGCCGATGGCCCAGTTGCTCGAGGTGGTGACAGCCAGCGAGTTGAGGCTGCTCAGTTGCTGGCTGACGGTATCGAGCCCCGCAAGGCCGGTGATCTGGCCGAGGTTCACACCTTTGAGTTTCTCGGCTTCGGCCAGGGGGATCGGTTCATCCGGTGCGCTTGGGGTGAGCCAGGCCAGCTTGTCGACGCCGACTTTTTGCGCGAGCACCAGGGCGGCCAACTCTTCCTGCAAGTTGGCCGATTCGCTGAAATTGAGCAGGCAGAACAGCAACGCCGAATCTTCCGGCTTCCAGTACTCGGGCTTATAGCCGGTCTGGGCCAGGTCCGGCGGCAGCTTGTCGCGGTAGCGGAACAGATAGGCGTTGACGCCCCGCGCATACACTTCGAAGAAACGCTTGAGGCGTGGACTGGAGGCGTTATACAGCTCGCCGGCGCTTTTTTTCAGGTTGACCGCGCGCATAAAGCGGTCGACATCCAGCACCTGCGGTCCGGACATCTCTGCCAGACGACCCTGGGCCAGCAGACGCAGCGTGACCATTTGGGTGATGCGATCACTGGCATGCACATAGCCAAGGCTGAACAGCGCGTCGTGGAAGGTGTTGCTCTCGATCAGCGGCATGCCTTGGGCATTGCGGCGCACCGAGACGTTCTGGGCCAAGCCTTTGATCGGTTGCACGCCGGCAACCGGTGGCAGGGTGTCCTGGGTGCTCTGGAGCTGGCAACCGGCCAGGCTTAATGCACTGGCCACTGCCGCGGCAACGCCGAACCGGGGAAGAAAATGTGAGAGGGCTGGCGAGGCCATGGCAAAGCTCCTGCGGGGGGTGGCGTCAGTAAAGGCGCTACGTTAGTGAGCGCGGCGAAACGACGCAAGCAGCAGTTTTGGCAATTGCGTGAGAACTTGAATCTTGCACAAACCAGTGTGGCGGCGGCTTGACTGCGCAGGCCTTCAGGTCAGGGTTTCGGCAGGTCCAGGTTCATGGCCTTGCGTCGGCCCTGGCGAGCAGTGTGAGGGAACGCGCTCCCTCACACACGTGAGCAGCCGGCGCGCTTTACGCCCCGTGGCACTTCTTGAATTTCTTCTCGCTGCCGCACGGGCACGGATCGTTGCGACCCACGTCCTTCAAGGCGTTGCGCACCGGCTCCTGGTGAGCGTGGCCGCAGTTGGGACCGTGGACATGGCCGTGGTCGTGATCATGGTGATCGTGATCGTGGTTGCAGTCAGGACCATGCACATGGGGTTGCTGAGTCATTGATGTCGCTCCGGAATAAAATCGCCGGGGATTATCACGCCATTGTGGGCGACCTGCACGTCATAACCGATGAATAATCCGGTTTTCAGCTCACCTTCCAGGCGATAGGGCACGGGTTTGTCGGGATTTTTCAGCATATGCACCACGTCGCGAATCTGCGGCCACAGGTTGGTGCGCACCGATACCTTGAAGAACGCATGGCCCCGGGGCGGGACGGTCAGCCATTCGTTGGACTCGCCTTCGGTGAGCACAAAGTCGTCCAGGGTGACCTTATAGATCAGGCCGCGCACGGTCAGGTCGGCGTCTTCACGGTTGTCCACGCGAAAGTACAGTTTGAACTTCTGCTCCAGCAGCTTGGCCCGCACCACTTCGACTTTGACCAGGGACACGTGGGGCGGCGGCGAATCGTCTTCGAACCAGGACGCACAGCCGCTCAGGCCAAACATTAACGCCAGCATCAAGCTGTAGATCCGGAGCATGGCGTGGGTCCTTGGTGGTCAGAAGTAGCCGGCGCAGCACTTCTTGAATTTTTGTCCGCTGCCGCACAGGCACGCATCGTTGCGCCCGGCTTTGACTTGCACCGTAGGATCGATGAAGTACCAGCGCCCGTCATTCTGTACGAAAGAAGACTGTTCGCGGTGACTATGTTCGCCGCTGCTGTCATGCCAGCGCGCGGTAAAGGTCACGAAGGCATGTTCCGGCTGGCCGCCGAACACCTCGGAGCTTTCCACCTCAAGGCCAAGCCAGGTGCTTTGGGCGCTCCAGGCGCTGATGGCGTCGCGGTCCAGGCCGGCTTGTTGCGCTGGCAGCGTGGTGGCCACCAGGTAGTCCACCAGGCCCAGCACATAGGCGCTGTAGCGCGAACGCATCAACGCGCTGGCGCAGGGTGCCGGGTGGCCTGCGTGATAATGGCCGCAGCAGGCATCCAGCAGGTTGCCACTGCCGCAGGGGCAAATGGATGTACTCATCGGGTTTACCACCAATACTTTCCGAAGTTTTCCGGGTTGGCCCAGAAGCGGGCGTTAAGCCAGTCCGGCACCTGTTTATAGTCAAGCAGATCATAGGTAAACAGCGTCAGCACCTGCTCGTCACGCTCGAAGCGCTCGCCGGCCTGCAGGGCCAGGGAGAAGAAATCGGTGTCCTTCCAGTCGCAAGCGCCCAGGTCCACCAGCACCGCAATGCGGCTGGCATTGAGGTTGCGAATGCCGCCGAGCAGGGTCAGGCCTTGCGGTTTTGACAGGTGCTCCAGGCAGTCCACCACCAGTGCCAGGTCAAACCGCTGGGCGGCGAGTTCGCCGGGCAGCGGCCCAGGCGCCGCTACGCACACTTGGGTGTCGGGGTGCGCCTCTTTAAAGGCATCCAGCGCCGGAAACCTGCTGGCGCCACACAGCAGCAGACGTTTGGGCTGGTGCAGGTCGAGCAGGGCGGCCAGCGCTTGCTGGGGTGTACGGGCAGAAATACCAGCGGTCATCGCAGATCCTCACATCAGGACCATAGAGACTAGCGCGGCTGAGCGTGCGGGCCTAGAGCGGGCGGCTGCGAAAAGTCTCATACAGGGCGTCATCCTCAATGAATACGGGGGCGTGGCGTAGTGGCGCAGTTGAAAAGAGCGGTCTTTACTCCACCCATCGGCCCCCGCCGATCCCCTCAGGAGAAAACAGATGAGCATCATGCGGACAGCTCTACCCTTGGTTCTGCTAACCGGAGTATTGACAGGTTGCGCAGGCTTGCAAAAGACCGACTGGCCCACCTGCGCCGCGGTTGGCGGTGTGACCGGTGCGGCAATCGGTGCGACGGAAAGCGCGGCGTACGCGGGTTATGGCGCGTTGCTGGTTGGCGGTATGGCCGGTGCCTACTGCTGGGTACATGGCGACGGCGATGAGGACGGCGATGGTGTGCCGGACAGCCGCGACAAGTGCCCAGGCACGCCAAAAGGCGTGCAGGTGGATGCCAATGGCTGCCCGCCTGCGCCACCCGCCGCCGTGGTTGAGGAAGTGGTGGTGGTCAAAGAAGAAACCATCGTGATTCGCGATGTGCATTTCCAATTCGACTCGGCCAAGTTGACCGCTGCGGACCAAACCAAGCTCGACACCATCGCTACCCGCCTGAAGCAGGAGGCCCCGAGCGCTCAACTGCGGGTCAGCGGGCATACCGACAGCGTCGGTGCGGATGCCTATAACCAGAAACTCTCGGAGAAACGGGCGCATTCGGTCACCGATTACCTGATCAGTGCGGGTGTGCCTCGCAGCAACTTTGTGTCGGTGAGCGGTGCGGGCGAAAGCCGTCCTGTTGCCGATAACAAAACCGCTGAAGGCCGCGCCCTGAATCGTCGTACAGAAATCCAGATCAACCGCTGACAGCCTTAGCCCCTGTGGTTCCCACAGGGGCATTGTCGGTGAGCCGCGCTTAAACCATCCCTCTCTCAAGTTTTTTGAACCTTCACTGGCAAATCGCCTGTAGAAGTCGTTACTGTGCGTCCAAAGAAAAATTTGAAAACACTCAGGAGCCCCATGATGCGTAAGGTTTTTCTGTTGGCCCTGCTGGTCAGCCCCATTGCCCTGGCCCAGAGCGTCAGTGTTGAAACCAACTCGTTGATGCGCCTGCCCAGCAGCACCGGCGTGTTGCAACTGGAGCGTCTGGATGTGGCGGATTACGGCACGTTGTTGATCCCCGCCACCATCAGCCAGGTGACGGTGGATGAACTGCACCTGGGCCGCGACGCACGCATCGCCATTGTGCCCGGCACTGCCGCGCTGCAATTGCAGGTGGGGCATGCACAACTTGAGCATGGCAGTCAGATCACATCGCGCGGCGCGCCCGGCACCCATGAAAAACCCGCCAAGGCCGGGCGCGACCTGACCTTACGCATCAATAACCTGAGCGCAGAAGAGCTGTCGGTGGATGCCCGTGGCGGTGCCGGTGCCCAAGGGTACGCCGGGCTGGATGGCGCCAACGGCGAAGACCCCGGCTGCACCTGGGGTTCGGCGGGGCGTGGTTTTAACGGCGACAACGGTGGCGATGGTCTGCCGGGTGGCGCGGGCGCGCAGGTGCGCGTCGAGCTGCCGAAGGACTTCCCTGCCGACAAGATCAAGGTCTGGGTAGATGGCGGTGCTGGCGGTCTGGCTGGCGTGGCGGGAAAACCCGGCAAAGGTGGGGAGTCCAAAGGCTGCCTGGTGTACCGCGCCGACGGTGGCGAGAAAGGCCGTCCAGGGTTGGAAGGGCAGCCAGGGCCGGTGGGGCCTGCGGGTTCTGTGACCATCCAAAGGCTCTGATTTAGCTGATCTGACGCTGTCGCGGGCAAGCCCGGCTCCCACACTTGGAATGCATTTCAAATGTGGGAGCCGGGCTTGCCCGCAATGAGGCCCTCAAAGGAGCCCTCAGAACATCGGCCGAGCCGAAGCAATCGCCACCACCACCAAACCCACAATCAAATTAACCCCTACCAATTTGCGGATCTGCCCCAGCGCAGCCGCGCCCGCCGGCCAATCCTCTGCCGCCACTGCCGCTTTCAACGCCGGGAATTTCAAGGCCTGAATGCGGATGAACAGCGCGGTCATCACCAGGTACAAGCCCATCATCACCTGCACATAACGCGGCGCCGTCTCAAACCCGCTGAAGCGCAGGTGCAGCAGGCCCACACCGCTGATCGGCAAAATCAGGACGGTGACCCACACCCACACGAAAAAACGTTGAAACACATTCGCCCACAGTTTGAGCCGGGCAGGGCCCTCAAGTGCCGCCACAGCGGCGGGACGCAGGATCATCCAGGCGAAAAACATACCGCCAACCCAGATCAGGGCGGCCAGTACATGCAGGGTGTAAGCGAGGCTAAACGCGGTCATTGTGGTACTCCGTTCTGCGCGGGATTAATTAGCGGGGTATGATAGCGGCCGATCCGAACCACTGAAAATTTATCCAGCGTTTTTTGCGCCCGACTATCCATGATCAGCACTGAACTCAAAACCACGATCCAGGGCGCCTATTCGCGTTTTCTCGAAGCCAAGAGCTTGAAACCGCGGTATGGCCAGCGCCTGATGATCGCCGAAGTGGCGAAGGTCCTCGGGGATATCGACACCGACGACGAAGGCCGTCGCGAGGGTGAGCCCGCGGTCGTGGCCGTCGAGGCCGGCACCGGTACCGGCAAGACCGTGGCCTACAGCCTGGCCGCGATCCCCACCGCCAAGGCCGCCGGCAAACGCCTGGTGATCGCCACCGCCACCGTCGCCCTGCAGGAGCAGATCGTCTACAAGGACCTGCCCGACCTGATGCGCAACAGCGGCCTGAACTTCACGTTCGCCCTGGCCAAGGGCCGTGGCCGCTATATGTGCCTGTCCAAACTCGATGTGTTGTTGCAGGAAGGCCACGCGCAAACTGCGACGGCGTCGCTGTTTGAGGAAGAAGGCTTCAAGATCGAAGTCGATGAAGTCAGCCAGAAGCTGTTTACCAGCATGATCGAGAAACTGGCCGGCAATAAATGGGACGGCGACCGCGACAGCTGGCCCACCGCCCTGGAAGATGCCGACTGGGCACGCCTGACCACCGACCATAGCCAGTGCACCAACCGCCATTGCCCCAACTTCGGCCAGTGCGCCTTCTACAAGGCCCGCGAAGGCATGGGCAAGGTCGACGTGATCGTCACCAACCACGACATGGTGCTGGCCGACCTGGCCCTGGGCGGCGGCGCCGTGCTGCCCGACCCGCGCGACACGCTTTACGTGTTCGACGAAGGCCATCACCTGCCGGACAAGGCCATCGGCCACTTCGCCCATTACACGCGCCTGCGCTCGACCGCTGACTGGCTGGAGTCCACGGCCAAGAACCTCACCAAATTGCTGGCCCAGCACCCGCTGCCGGGCGACCTGGGCAAATTGATCGAACAGGTGCCGGAGCTGGCGCGCGAGATCAAGACCCAGCAGCAGTTCATGTTCAGCGCCTGCGAACAGGTGGCCGATTTCAAACCCGGCGAAGACGTGGAAGGCCGTGAACGGCCGCGCCATCGTTTCGTCGGCGGGCTGATCCCCGAACACATGCGTGAAATGGGCATTGAGCTGAAAAAGGGCTTTTCGCGCCTGACCGACCTGTTCACCCGCCTCACCGATCTGCTCAAGGAAGGCATGGATGGCGAGGTCAATATCGGCATCGCCAGCAACCAGGCCGAAGAATGGTACCCATTGTTCGGCAGCCTGTTGTCACGCGCCCAGGGCAATTGGGAACTGTGGACCGCCTTTACCGTCGAAGACCCGGAAGACAACCCGCCCATGGCCCGTTGGCTGACCTTGTCGGAAAGTGGTGCGCTGTTTGATATCGAGGTCAACGCAAGCCCCATCCTCGCCGCCGAAATGCTGCGGCGTAACTTGTGGAACGTGGCCTACGGTTGTCTCGTGACCTCGGCCACGCTGACCGCGCTCGGCACATTCGACCGCTTCCGCATGCGCGCAGGGCTGCCGAAAAAGGCCGTCACCGCAGTGGTGCCGAGCCCGTTCCACCACGCCGACGCCGGCGTGCTGCGGGTGCCCGACCTCAAGGCCGACCCGCGGGACGCGCCGGCGCACACCGCGGCGATCATCCGCGACTTGCCGGAGCTGGTGGAAGGTTCACGCGGCACCCTGGTGCTGTTCTCGTCACGCAAACAAATGCAGGACGTGTTCGACGGCCTTGACCGCGACTGGCGCAAGCAGGTGTTTATCCAGGGCAATCTGTCCAAGCAGGAAACCCTCAACAAACACAAGGCGCGGGTGGACGGCGGCGATTCCAGCGTGTTGTTCGGCCTGGCCAGTTTTGCCGAAGGCGTGGACTTGCCGGGCGCTTACTGCGAGCACGTGGTGATCGCGAAGATCCCGTTCTCGGTGCCGGATGATCCGGTCGAGGCGGCGTTGGCCGAGTGGATCGAAGCGCGGGGCGGTAACCCGTTCATGGAAATCTCGGTGCCGGATGCGTCCCTCAAGCTGGTGCAGGCCTGCGGACGCTTGCTGCGTACCGAAGAAGACCGGGGCACCATCACCTTGCTTGACCGTCGTTTGGTCACCCAGCGCTACGGCAAGGCAATCCTTAATGCCTTGCCGCCGTTCCGGCGCGAAATTTCTTAAGCCACCGTGGGCGGTTTCGCCCACTTTGTGGTCTATCTCATGTCGTTTATCAGGCCATTCATCGGCCGTCCGGGAGAACCTTGTTCGTATGATTCGCACGCTGCCCGCCCTTTTTGCCCTGCTGTTCGCTGCGCCCTTGATGGCCGCGCCCACCGGGCAACAAACCCTGTTCAACTTCGTCCGGCCTGCCGATGTGGTCAAGGTGGCGACCCAGGACGCCAGCCTGCCGCAATACAACGCCGAACAAACCCCCGAAGGCGAGGTGCTGCGTCGTATCACCTTTAACCCCGCCGCTGCACCGAGCCTGGTGCTCAGCCCGCAGAGCGGCGTGTGGGACTGGTCGCAGTCCAGCGCGGTGAGCCTGCGTATCCAGAGCGCCATGGACTGGGCGCTGACGCTCTATGTCAAAGTGCAGAGCAGCGACGGCAAGACACTGGTCAGCCGCGTCGACCTGCCGGCCGGCCCGGCCCAGACCCTGCTGATCCCGCTGCAAGCCAATTCGCCATTGAGCCAGGGCATGAAGGCCGGCCCGCCGATGCCGATCACCGTCGAGGGCCAGCGCGTGTTGCTGGCCGCCAGTGCGGGAGACATCGACCGCAGCCAGGTGGTGTCGGTGACCTTGTCGATGCTCAAGCCCGATGCCGCGCAAAGTATCCTGCTCGAACGCTTTGGTGTGCAGGACAGTGAGCCGGTGCTCAAGGCCGCCTATAGCGAACTGGTCGATGCGTACGGGCAAGCCACCCGCGCCCGCTGGCCGGAGAAGGTCAGCAGCGACGAACAACTCAAGGCCGCCGCTGCCAGGGAACAACAGCAGTTGCAGGGCTGGCTGGCCGCGCGGGACAAATCCGCGCTGGACCCCTACGGTGGCTGGAACAAGGGCACGGCTTTCAAGGCCAGTGGTTTTTTCCGTACCGAGAAACGTGATGGTCGCTGGTTCCTCGTGACGCCGTTGGGCCATCCGTTTTACTCCCTGGGCGTCAACACCGTGGCGCCGGACAACAGCCAGACCTACGTCGCCGGCCGTGAATGGATGTTTGCCGCGCTGCCCAAGGCCGGTGAACCGTTCGACAAGTACTACGGCAGTGGCGATCACCGCACCGGCAACGGAGCCGGTGAAGGGCGCAGTTTTGGTGCCGGGCGTTGGTACGATTTCTATGGGGCCAACCTGCAACGCACCTATGGTGGCGAGAGCTTTGACCACAAGCGCTGGATGACCCACACCCTCGACCGCCTGCAAGCCTGGGGCTTCAATACCGTGGGCAACTGGAGCGACGAGGCGCTGAGCACCGCCGATCGCGTGCCGTACACCTTGCCGCTGTCGATCGTCGGCGACTACGCCAGCATCAGCACCGGCACCGACTGGTGGGGCGGCATGCCGGACCCGTTCGACCCACGCTTTGCCATGGCCACCGAGCGCGCCGTGGCCATTGCCGCCCGCGATCACCGTGACGACCCGTGGTTGATTGGCTTCTTTGCCGATAACGAACTGGCCTGGGCCGGGCCGGGGGATGATCCGAAATCCCGTTACGCCCTGGCCTACGGCACGCTGCGCATGACCACCGACGTGCCGGCCAAACGTGCGTTCCTCAAGCAACTGCGCGACAAATACCGCAACGAGGCCGGTCTGTCCAAAGCCTGGGGCATCCAACTGGCGGGCTGGGAGTTGATGGAAGATCCGGGCTTTGAGCCACCGATGCCCAGCCCTGAACACCCGGAAATCGAAGCGGACTTCAAATACTTCCAGAAGACCTTCGCCGATGCCTATTTCAAAACCATCTCCGACTCACTGAAATGGCATGCGCCGAACCAGTTGCTGTTGGGCGGTCGCTTTGCAGTGAGCACGCCTGAAGCTGTGGCGTCCTGTGCGCAGTATTGCGATGTGTTGAGCTTCAACATGTACACCCTCAAGCCCCAGGACGGTTACGACTTCGCGGCGTTGCGCGCACTGGACAAGCCGGTGTTGATCACCGAATTCAACTTCGGCTCGGCCGACCGTGGCCCGTTCTGGGGTGGCGTGACGCAATTGGCCAAAGAAGAGGACCGAGGCGCGGCCTATGCCAACTTCCTCAAGCAGGCCATGGCCGAGCCGTCGATTGTTGGCGTGCATTGGTTCCAATACCTGGACCAGCCGGTGACCGGGCGTTTGCTGGACGGTGAAAACGGCCACTTCGGCCTGGTCGGGATCACCGATGTGCCATTCCAGGGCTTTGTCGACAGTGTGCGTAAAAGCAATCTGGCGGCGGTCGATCAATTGGGCAAGCAAGCGCAAAAGGCCGAGGCCGCGAGCGTTATTCGCGAGGGCGAGGGGGGCAAGCCCGGGCACGAAGGCAAAGGCCCGGGGCAGGGCGCCGGGCATGCCGGAGGGCACGCCGGTAATGGCCATTGATTGAGCGTTGACGGGTTCACAAAACCCGCAAGGACTGGAACAATGGCGCGCACTTTTTACAGGGTTTTTCGAGGGGGCTTAGGTGCAGATTCAGGGTCATTACGAGCTCCAGTTCGAAGCGGTACGTGAAGCGTTCGCCGCGTTGTTCGATGACCCGCAGGAGCGTGGCGCCGGGCTGTGCATTCAGATCGGCGGCGAAACCGTCGTCGACCTGTGGGCCGGTACCGCCGACAAGGACGGTGCCGAGGCCTGGCACAGCGACACCATCGTCAACCTGTTTTCCTGTACCAAGACCTTTACCGCCGTCACGGCTCTGCAATTGGTAGCCGAAGGCAAATTGCAATTGGACGTGCCTGTCGCCAGGTATTGGCCGGAATTTGCCGCCGCCGGTAAAGAAGCCATCACCCTGCGCCAACTCCTCTGCCATCAGGCCGGGTTGCCCGCGATCCGCGAGATGTTACCCACCGAAGCCCTGTACGACTGGCAATTGATGGTCGACACCCTGGCCGCCGAAGCACCGTGGTGGACGCCCGGCCAGGGGCATGGCTACGAGGCCATCACCTACGGCTGGTTGGTCGGCGAATTGCTGCGCCGGGCTGACGGGCGTGGGCCGGGTGAGTCCATCGTGGCGCGGGTGGCACGACCGCTGGGGTTGGACTTCCATGTGGGGCTGGCGGACGAGGAGTTTTATCGCGTCGCCCATATAGCGCGCAGCAAAGGCACTATGGGGGATGAGGCCGCACAACGTTTACTGCAAGTAATGATGCGTGAGCCCAATGCCATGACCACCCGTGCGTTCGCCAACCCTCCATCTATTTTGACCAGCACTAATAAACCTGAATGGCGACGCATGCAGCAGCCAGCGGCAAATGGTCACGGTAATGCGCGCAGCCTCGCCGGTTTTTATAGTGGTTTGTTGGACGGTAGTTTGCTCGAAGCCGACATGCTTGAAGAGTTAACCCGTGAACACAGTATCGGGCCGGATAAAACATTATTGACGCAAACCCGTTTCGGCCTGGGCTGTATGTTGGATCAGCCACAGCTGCCCAACGCGACGTTCGGCCTTGGATCGCGTGCTTTCGGGCATCCTGGCGCGGGTGGCTCGGTTGGCTTTGCCGATCCGGAGCGTGATGTAGCGTTTGGTTTCGTAACTAACACATTGGGGCCGTATGTACTTATGGACCCACGGGCGCAGAAGTTGGTCGGAATATTGGCCGGTTGTCTGTAAACCCCTTGCCGTTTCACGTTTTTTTGTTACAAAGGCAACTATAAGAAGGCGCTGAACGAAATTTTGTAACTTTAATGTTCTGTAAGCGTCTGTTTAACGGGTCATTCAGACCCCCGTTTTTTCTCATTTTGTGGATATCTCATGTTATCGAACAAGTCCTTGGCACTGGCCCTTTGCCTCACTATGACTGGCTGCGCACAAACTCCACAAAATGATGCCGAGGGTGGGCATTGGTGGTCATTTGGATCTGACAAGGCCGCTACCAAGGACGCGGTCACCCAAACCGACACGAAGCCGGATGCCAAACCCGCCGCGGGTGCCAAGCCTGCCGCTCCGGTAGCTGCTGCCGCCGCTGCGCCGGCCCCCGCCGCCAAGGCGGATACCGGCTCCAGCTGGTGGCCGTTCTCGTCCAAGAGCGACGACGAAAAGGCTGCCGACGCCAAGGCCGCCGACTTGAAAGCCGACCTCAAGGCCGCAACACCTGCGCCATCCGCCGCGCCTGCCGTCGCCAAGACCGACAGCGAAACCCACTGGTGGTGGCCGTTCGAAAGCAAACCCAAGCCGCTGGCCAAGGTCGACGTGACCAACGTGCCGATGCCCGACCCGAAGATCACCCAGGCCTGGTTGGACGACTATGAGCCGCGCCTGCGTGCCGCCATCAAGGACAGCAACCTGCAACTGGAGCGTCGCGACAACGTACTCGTCGTGATTGCCCCCGTAGACGGTTCCTACAACCCCAAGCGCCCAGCGATGCTGTTGCCCGTTACCCTCGGCCCGTTCACCCGTGTGGCCAAGGCTGTTGAGGCCGATCCGAAGACCGCCGTGCTGGTCTTGGGCCACGTTGACGCCACCGGCAGCGCGCCAGCAAGCCAGGCGCTGAGCAAAGAGCGTGCGCAGTCCATCGCGTCCATTTTCAGCCTCAGCGGCCTGAAGCAGGATCGCCTGATGCTGCGTGGCATGGGCGACCTGATGCCACGTGCCGCCAACGACAGCTCTCAAGGCCGCGCCTTGAACCGTCGCATGGAAATCATGTTCACCCAGCGCACCACCATGCTGGCCCTGCTGAGCAAGTACAACTCGGGCAAAACCCCGCCAGTGGCTGACATGGTAGCGGTACAGGACGTTCCCGCACCGGCGCCGGCGGCCAAGGCCCCTGCGAAAAAGGCTACGGCGACCAAGAAAGCGGCCGCCAAGCCGGCTGCCAAAAAAGCCGCCGCCAAGCCCGCAGCGAAGAAAGCCGCCCCGGCCAAAGCCAAGGCCGCTGCACCGGCAACCGATCAGGCGAAAAACTGAGCTGCTGAACCACAAGGATAAAGCCCCATGACCCAGGCACTGGCCGATATGCGCCGTGACTACACACGGGATGGTTTGAGCGAGGCCCAGGCCCCGAGCGAGCCGTTTACCTTGTTCCACCAGTGGTTTGGCGAGGCGGTGAAAACCGAGCAGCCACCGGTGGAGGCCAATGCCATGACCCTGGCCACGGTCGATCAGGACGGTCGCCCGCACTGTCGCATCCTGTTGCTCAAGGGCCTGGATGCGCAGGGCTTTACCTTCTTCACCAACTACCAGAGCGCCAAGGGCGAACAGCTCGCCGCGCGGCCGTTTGCAGCCATGACGTTTTTCTGGCCGACCCTTGAGCGCCAGGTGCGTATCGAGGGCAGGGTGGTCAAGGTCACGCCGGAGGAGTCGGACGCTTATTTTCAGGTGCGTCCTTTGGGCAGCCGCCTGGGCGCCTGGGCGTCGCCGCAAAGCCGGGTCATTCGTGACCGTGAAGAACTGCAGGACCTGCTCAAGGCCACCGAGCAGCGCTTCAGCGATACGCAGCCCGATTGCCCTGAGCACTGGGGTGGCTATCGCCTGTTGCCCGAGCGCATCGAGTTCTGGCAGGGCCGCGCCAGCCGCTTGCATGACCGTCTGAACTATCGCCTGCAAGGGACCGACTGGGCCCGTGAGCGCCTGGCGCCCTGAGCTGCACCTTTCGTCACTCCACCTGAATGATGCCCTTCACCCCGACGTCTCTGTTAAAGAGGTGTCGGGTGTGTAGTGCTGCGCGGCAATCTTCAGCCAGTTCGGCAGGTCGCTGCGTTTGATCTTCAGCGCGCGGGCCTTTTCCAGCTGTTGCAGCATGAAGGTACGCTTGGCTGGGTCGCCCTCGGCCAGCGACAGCGCAAGGTCGCGGTCCACCCAGCGTTTGATACGCAGGTATAACCAGCCATGGAAATACAGGCCGGCGAGGGTAGTGACTACAATGATCAAGTAATCCATGAAAACCCCGGTTACGAGAGGGTGCTACCGTTTATCGAGTTTTGTGGTGGTGGCAGTCTGTACTAGGGCTGAATGAAAACAATTTTTTGCCGGGCTTGCCGTGACAGGCGTCAAGTCGCGGCGTCTAATGATCACCTGTCCTTTGGAGTTGATGCTATGCGTAAGTCCGTTTTACTGGTTGCCTGCTTTACCACCCTGTCTTTGCTGCTGGGTGGCTGCGCCTCGAGTCTGACCGGCGACTCGTATTCCCGTGATGAAGCGCGTCGTGTACAGACCGTGCGCATGGGTACCATCGAATCCCTGCGTCCGGTGAAAATCGAAGGCACCAAGACCCCAATCGGCGGTGCGGCCGGTGCCGTTATCGGTGGTGTGGGCGGCAGCGCTATCGGCGGTGGCCGGGGCAGTATCGTGACGGCCGTGATCGGCGCTGTCGCCGGCGGCCTGCTGGGTTCGGCCACTGAAGAAGGCCTGACCCGTACCCAGGGCGTGGAAATCACCGTTCGCGAAGACGATGGCAGCATGCGCGCTTACGTGCAGGCCGTGCAGGAGAACGAAATCTTCCGCATTGGCGACCGTGTGCGCATCATGACGGTTGACGGTACCAGCCGCGTTACCCGCTAAGCGGTAAAGCAGCAGGCAAACAAAACCCCAGCCGGGTGACCGGTTGGGGTTTTTTGTGGGCGTGGTTTGCCGGAGCCCAAGCGTTTATGTGGCTCGCCATCGTGCTCATCGCGTAACCGCTGCAGTTCCAGGCCGGCTCCGGCCAGACGCATCGAGGGGCTTGCCTGGCAACGGGCCGGCAGCGAGTCCATCAGACACAATTTCAGCGACACGGGAACGCGCGTGTCCAGAAGCGCCAATACATCCAGTGCGAAGGTGGTGTCGGTGCTCATCAGCTGCTTGCCCTTGATCTCCACGCCGACGGACAGGACGAGCAGCGCCTACCTGCAATTGTGTGTGCAATTGCGCCGTCACTGTATCGGTGGCGAATGCAGGAAAGATTCTAATATTAATGCTGAAATCATTAGAGACCCCCCTCATGAGTGACCACCGCCCCTGGGCCCGCGAAGCCATTCGCATTATTGAAGCGGATTTCCAGCGCAGCGCCGACACACACCTTATCCCCTTGCCGTTGCCAGGTTTGCCGGGGATCGAGTTGTACTTCAAGGATGAGTCCAGCCACCCTACCGGCAGCCTGAAACATCGGCTGGCGCGCTCGCTCTTTCTGTATGCGCTGTGCAACGGCTGGCTCAAGCCCGGCGCGCCAGTAATCGAAGCGTCCAGTGGTTCCACGGCGATCTCCGAGGCGTACTTCGCGCGTCTGCTTGGCCTGCCGTTTATCGCGGTGATGCCGGCCACCACCTCTCAGGAAAAGATCGCACAGATTGCCTTCTACGGCGGCAAGAGCCATTTGGTGCAGGATCCGACACAGATCTACGCTGAATCCGAGCGCCTGGCGCAGGAAAGTGGCGGCCATTTCATGGATCAGTTCACTTACGCCGAACGCGCCACCGACTGGCGCGCGAACAACAACATCGCCGAGTCGATTTTCCAACAAATGCGCTTCGAACAGCATCCCGAGCCGAGCTGGCTGATTTCCAGCCCTGGCACCGGCGGCACCACCGCCACCCTGGGCCGCTATGTGCGTTATCGCCAGCATTGCACCCGTGTGTTGTGCGCCGATGCCGAGCGTTCGGTGTTTTTTGAGTACTACCAGACGGGCGATGCCGGTCTGCGCCTGGACTGCGGTTCGCGCATCGAAGGCATTGGCCGGCCACGGGTCGAAGCATCGTTTTTACCCAAGGTGATCGATGCAATGGTCAAGGTGCCGGATGCGTTGTCGCTGGCGGCCATGCATTACCTGGCCGAGCGACTGGGGCGGCGAGTCGGCGGCTCGAGCGGGACCAACCTGATAGGCGCCTTGATCGCGGCACAGCAGATGAAAGCGGCGGGGGAGTCGGGTTCGATCGTGGCGATTTTGTGTGATGGGGGCGAGCGCTATGCGACGACCTATTACGATCAGGCGTGGCTGACCGGGCAGGGGTATGCGCTGGAAGACTTGGTCGCGGTGGTGGCGGCCAGTGTCGAGCGGGGCGAACCGTTGCCGCAGAGCATTCTGCGCGAAAACATCTGACACACGACGCAAACCAATGTGGGGCGGGGTGCAAGGCTCCCACATTGGCTCCGTGGCGTTCTTAGGCTTCGATACCCAGCATGTCGCGAGCCAATGCTTCGGCAATTCGAATCCCGTCAACGCCCGCCGACAGAATCCCACCGGCATAACCGGCGCCTTCACCAGCCGGGAACAGACCCTTCACGTTCAAGCTCTGCATCGAATCGTTGCGGGTAATCCGCAGCGGTGACGAGGTGCGGGTTTCGATCCCGGTCAACACGGCGTCGTACAGCGAGTAGCCTTTGATCTGCTTCTCGAACGCCGGCAGCGCTTCACGGATCGCCTCAATGGCGAAGTCCGGCAACGCCAGGGCCAGATCGCCCAGGGACACGCCCGGTTTGTAGGACGGTTCCACACTGCCGATGGCCGTGGAGGGCTTGCCGGCAATGAAGTCACCGACCAACTGTGCCGGCGCCTCGTAGTTGCTGCCACCGAGGATGTACGCGTGGGACTCCAGGCGCTCCTGCAACTCGATACCGGCCAGCGGGCCACCGGGGTAGTCCACTTCCGGGGTGATGCCGACCACGATGCCGGAGTTGGCATTGCGCTCGTTACGCGAGTATTGGCTCATGCCGTTGGTCACCACGCGGTTCGGCTCCGACGTGGCGGCGACCACGGTGCCGCCTGGGCACATGCAGAAGCTGTAGACCGAGCGGCCGTTCTTGGCGTGGTGCACCAATTTATAGTCGGCAGCGCCCAGTTTCGGGTGCCCGGCGTACTTGCCCAGGCGCGCGGCGTCGATCAGCGACTGCGGGTGTTCGATACGGAAGCCCACCGAGAACGGCTTGGCTTCCATGTACACACCGCGGCCGTGGAGCATGCGGAAGGTGTCGCGGGCGCTGTGGCCCAGGGCGAGGATCACGTGTTTGGAGAGGATCTGCTCACCACTGGCGAGTACTACGCCGTGCAGTTGACCGTCCTCGATCAACACGTCGGTGACGCGCTGTTCGAAGCGCACTTCACCGCCCAGGGCGATGATCTGCTCGCGCATGTTTTCGACCACGCCGGTCAGGCGGAACGTACCGATGTGCGGCTTGCTGACGTAGAGGATTTCTTCCGGCGCACCGGCCTTGACGAACTCGTGCAGCACTTTGCGCCCGTGGAATTTCGGGTCTTTGATCTGGCTGTAGAGCTTGCCGTCGGAGAACGTCCCCGCGCCGCCTTCGCCGAACTGCACGTTGGACTCGGGGTTGAGCACGTTTTTGCGCCACAGGCCCCAGGTGTCCTTGGTACGCTGACGCACTTCCTTGCCGCGTTCGAGGATGATCGGCTTGAAGCCCATCTGCGCCAGCAACAGCCCGGCGAAGATGCCGCAGGGGCCAAAGCCGACCACGATGGGGCGTTCGACCAGCCCTGCCGGTGCCTGGCCCACCACGTGGTAGCTGACGTCCGGCGCCGGGTTGATATTGCGGTCATCGGCAAACTTGAGCAGCAGGGCGGCTTCACCCTTCACATTCAGGTCGATGGTGTAGATGAAACACAGCTCCGACGACTTTTTGCGGGCGTCGTAGCTGCGCTTGAACAGGGTGAAATCGAGCAGGTCATCACTGGCGATCCCCAGGCGCTGCACGATGGCGGGCCGCAGGTCTTCTTCGGGATGGTCGATGGGCAGCTTGAGTTCGGTGATTCGTAACATGACGGGATCCGGTAGGCGGCGGGCAAATAGGCCGGCTGTTTTGCAAACCGGCGATTATAAGCCCCATTGGCGATTTTCCGTCAGGTAAAAACAGCGCAGGGCTGAGTCAGTCGTCGCGCGAGCCGCCAAACGCCGCGCAGCCACGTTGCACCTGACCGTTTACACGCAACTCTGCGGTCATGTGTTGCAGGCTGCCGCTGACACTGTCCACACAGCGCTGCGGGGCTACCCATAGCTCGACGTGCTGGTTGTTGGCTTCGGTCATCAGGTTGAAGCGCCCGTCACCGATTTGCTCTTCCACATACGGGACCGCCAATGGCGGCTGGCCTTCACGCTCCAGCACCATGCCTTTTGCCGTGACGTTCATCGCCCACGCCGGCTTGTGGCCGTTGGCGCGCAAGGTCATGCGCTTGAAGTCCGGATCGTCGCAGGCCGAGGTCGACCGCTCGACACGGTACAACTGCTGCAGCTCCACTTCGCCCTGGGTACCGCTGGCAACACCGGAGAATTTGCCGCGCAGGTCGGTGAACAGCGCGCCTTGCTGGCCGGCAAGGGACGCCGCTTCCTGCAGGATGCTGGTGCCGCCGGTGTCCTTGACCACGTAGTTGCGCTGGTCGTGGCACGGTTGAAACAACAGCTTGCCACCCACCACGGTGAGTTCACCCTGCATGCGGGTCAGCCCGGCGGTAGAGGGCTTGGCCGGCTCGCTTTCGAACATCTGGCAGGCGGCGAACAGGGGAAGCAGGGCAAACACAGCGAGGGTACGGGCGGCACGCATAAGGGGTCTCCAGACAAGTGCCGCCACGTTACGCAGGCTGGCGATGCATCACAAGCCCACTCGCCAGCTTCAGGCGTTTCTGACAGACCTGGCAGTCAGCCAACGATAAAGGTCTGGCCCGTCTGCAAGCCTTCCACGCTTTTCGCGTAGGCCAATGCCACATCGGCGCCACTGACCGGTTTGTAACCGCGGAAATACGGCGCGTAGCTGCCCATGGCCTCTTCCAGCACCGTCGGGCTGACGGCGTTGATGCGCAAGCCCCGTGGCAATTCAATTGCCGCCGCTTTGACAAAGGCATCGATGGCACCGTTGACCAGTGCCGCCGACGCGCCGGTACGAATCGGATCACGGTTGAGGATGCCGCTGGTCAGGGTGAATGAGGCGCCATCGTTGGCGTACTCACGGCCGATCAACAACAGGTTGACCTGGCCCATCAGCTTGTCACGCAGTCCCAGTTCGAAGTCGCTGTCGCGCATGTCCTCCAGGGCGACGAAATTCACGCTGCCCGCCGCGCACACCAAGGCGTCGAATTTGCCCGTCTGCTCAAACAAGCTGCGGATCGAGGCGCTGTCGCTGATATCCACCTGGAAGTCGCCGCTGCTGCGGCCGATGCTGATCACTTCGTGGCGCTCGGCCAGTTGCGCCTTGACCGCTGAGCCAATGGTGCCGCTGGCGCCAATCAGTAGAATTTTCATGCTGCTGTTTCTCCACGGAGTCAGTGAAGGTTCAGTCTAGAGTGGCTTTTTAAGCGGATAAACGTGCTAATGGGCAACTTTTGGTTTTCATTTGGAAACAATCCATGAGCGAAATGGATGACCTGGTGGCGTTTGCCGTATTGATCGAAGCCGGCAGTTTTACCCTTGCCGCCGAGCAGTTGGGGTGCAGCAAGGGCCAGTTGTCCAAGCGCATCAGCCAGCTGGAAGCGCAGTTTTGTGTGGTGCTGCTTCATCGCACCACGCGCAAGCTGAGCCTCACCGCTGCCGGCGCGGCGTTGTTGCCACAGGCCCAGGCCTTGGTGGTGCAGGTGGAACGTGCCCGCCAGGCATTGGCCCGGCTCAAGGATGATTTGGCCGGGCCAGTGCGTATGACGGTTCCGGTTTCGTTGGGCGAAACCTTCTTCGACGGCTTGCTGCTGGAATTTACCCAGCGGTACCCGCAGGTGAAGATTGAACTGGAACTCAACAACAGCTACCGCGACCTGGCGCGGGACGGTTTTGACCTGGGGGTGCGTTCAGGCTCGATTGAAAACGAACGGCTGGTAGCCAGGCCGCTGTTGGCCTGGCACGAGATGACCTGTGCCAGCCCGGCGTACCTGGCGCAGCACGGCGAACCCCAAACCCCCGCCGACCTGGCGGCGCATACGTGCTTGCTCAACAGCCATTACAGCGGTCGCGAAGAGTGGCTGTATCACCAGCAGCACGAGTTGTTGCGGGTCAAGGTGAGTGGCACGTTCGCGTCCAACCACTACAACTTGTTGAAGAAAGCCGCGTTGGTGGGCGCGGGCATCGCCCGTCTGCCGTCCTACGTGCTGCAGGCGGAATTGGCTGACGGTCGATTGCGCTGGCTCCTGCGCAATTATCAGACGCGCAGCCAGCCAATGTACCTGGTGCATCCCTATCAAGGTGGCCTGCCGCGCCGCACTCAGGTATTGGCCGATTACCTGGTGGACTGGTTCAAACGCAGCGGCGAAGCGCTGGATCGGCTTTAACTAGCGGTAGCGCCGCGCAATCAGTTGGTCGATGGACAAGCGCCCTGGCCCCTTGGCGACCAACAGCAACAGCAGCGCAAGCCAGGTGCCGTGGGTTGGATAAGCATCCGGGTAGACGAACAGTTGAATGGTCAGGGTCATGCCGATCAAGGCCAGTGCCGAGAAGCGCGTGGCGAGCCCCACCAGAATCAGCACCGGAAAAAAGTGCTCGGCGAATGCCGCCAGGTACGCAGCGACTTCCGGCGACAGCAGCGGCACGTGGTATTCGCTGCGAAACAGCGGCAATGTCGAGGCGGCCAACTTGGGCTCGCCAAGCTGGAAGGTGCCGTTGACCAGATCAATCGCCAAGCCTTCGACCTTGGTTTGCCCGGATTTCCAGAACACGGCGGCAATCGAAAAGCGTGCGATAAATGCGATCAGGCTGTAGGGGATTGTGTCGAACAGTGCGATGACCCGTGTGATCGGGTTCGGAGCCTTGGCGTTCATGGCGATACCTTTTGTTCTGGGAGCAGGTGGGTAATGGCGTCGCGGCTGATCAGCAGCGACAGGCACTGTTGCAGGTCGAATTCGGCCGAGGTTTCAAGGGCCACGGCCACGGCAGGTTCCAATGGCGTACCGCGGTTCAGGCTGTCGATAAATGCCACCGAGCCGCTGTCGACGGCAAACACCTTGACCTCCAACCCTTGACGCAGGACCAGTGCGCTTTGGGCATGCCAGGGATTCAAGTCGGTAACCGCGCCGTCGGTTTGGTGTGCTGCCCATACCGCGACGACGGCGTAGGGCGAATTGAGCGTGGCGAGGGACGGGTGCAGACCCAGGCGTAACTGCCTGAGGTCTGCCTGACCGTGCAGTTGCTGGAGCACGCAGGACTGCTTCAACGGCGGGATATCCGCCGCGTGATAGGCGCTCACTCGCAGGCGCTCAAGCCGTGCAATGTCCGCCAGGTAGGGCACGCCCGCTGCAGGCTCGAAGCGCTGGATGAAGTCGGCCAATGTGCTGCCGTATTCGCTGATCAACGGGCTTTTTGGCGGGAATGCTTGTACGTAAACGCCGGCCATCGCGCGAAAGAACTCATCGCCCACCAGTTGCAACGTCACGGGGTAGGCGCTTGCCAGTGCGTTGATCAACGCGCTGTGGACATTGTTGCGATACACCGCAAAGCGGCTTTGCGGGTCCGCCCCGTTGCTGCTGAACCAGCCGTCCGGGCAAGGCAGGTTCGGCGCCAGCAGCGCAGCGGAAAATTTGGCTTGCAGGCTCATGAGGATGCCCTCGCCAGATGCCATTCGGCCTGCCGGGCTTCGGCCATCAATACGCTGAAGGCCGGCACCTGGTTATCCCGCTCGATCAGCGTGGCCTTGGGGCCGGTGCGCGCCAGTAGCTGCTCGTACAAACGCCACACGGCGTCGTTGATCGGCGCACCATGGTCATCGATCAGCAGGCGGTCACCGAGGCTGTCGGTGTCTTCGGCAAAACCAGCCAGATGAATCTCACCCACCGCGTGCAACGGTAAGGCGTCGATGTAGGCCAACGGATCGCGCCGATGGTTGATGCACGACACGTAGACGTTATTCACATCAAGCAGCAAGCCACAGCCGGTGCGGCGGATCACTTCGCGGATGAAGTCGGTCTCGTCCAGGGTGGAGCGTTGGAACTGCAGGTAAGTGGAGGGATTCTCCAGCAACATCTGCCGTTTCAGCGTGCTCTGTACCTGGTCGACGTGTTCGCATACCCGGTTCAGGGTGTCCGTGTCGTAGGCCAGCGGCAGCAGATCATTGAGAAACACCGGGCCGTGGCTCGACCAGGCCAGGTGTTCGGAAAAGGACTGGGGTTGATAGCGGTCGATCAGCACGGCCAGGCGGGCCAGATGCTCACGGCTCAGCGCGCCTTCGCCGCCGATCGATAGGCCCACGCCATGCAGTGACAGCGGGTACTGCTCGCGGATCAACCCCAGGTAGTGATGGAACGGGCCGCCGGCGACCATATAGTTTTCGGCGTGTACTTCAAAAAAGCCGATATCGGGAGCGCTCTGGAGCACGTCGCTGAAGTGCTCGTTCTTCAGCCCCAGCCCGGCCCGAGAGGGCAGGCCGGGCGCCTGAGTCTGGGAGATGGCTTGCCGGGATGAAAGGGTCATCATCAGTACTCAGGCTGTGCTGGGTTTCAGGACTTGGCGGTAAAGGCTGCTTCCTGGCCGAAACCGGTCGGCGAGGTGGAGCTGGGAGTTTTGGTGCAGGTACCGGCGGGGACCAGCTTCCAGGCGTTCGCCTGGTCTTTGGTTTTCGAGGTGCCGGCGCAGGAAGTGCCAGCGCCTGCGGCGCAATCGTTCTTGCCGGCTTCAGCGACGCCGAAGCATTTCTGCATATCGTCAGCGGCGTGTGCCGTGGTGCTCAGGGCGGACAGGCTCAGCGCGGAACTCAGGGCCAGAACGAGGGAGGCGGCGGACAGTTTGGTCGTCATGGTGTATCTCCAGCAGTGGGTTTTGAGGAGCAGGCTTGAATGCCTGCTTGCACCACTAGAGACGCGAGGATGATGTTCATTACACGGTCAGGCGAAATACTTTCAAACAACGAAAAAAAAAGTGGGAGGGGGGCTTATCCCCCCCCTCCCACTTTCAGACCCGGTTCATCCAGCCACCGGTTTTTAACCGCCCAGGTACGCCTCACGCACCTTCGGATCGGTCAGCAACTGCTCGCCAGTGCCCTGCATCACCACCCGACCGTTTTCCAGTACATAGGCGCGGTCGGCGATTTTCAGCGCCTGGTTGGCGTTCTGCTCCACCAGGAACACCGTCACACCGTCCTTGCGCAGCTGTTCGATGATGTCGAAGATCTGCTGGATGATGATCGGCGCCAGACCCAGGGACGGCTCGTCCAGCAGCAACAGCTTGGGCTTGCTCATCAGCGCGCGGCCGATCGCAAGCATCTGCTGTTCGCCGCCGGACATGGTGCCGCCACGCTGGCTGAAGCGTTCCTTGAGCCGGGGGAACAGGTGCAGCACCTTGTCCATCTGCTCCTGGTAATCGCCCTTGTCGGTGAAGAACCCGCCCATGGCCAGGTTCTCTTCCACGGTCAGGCGCGAAAACACGCGACGGCCTTCGGGCACCACCGCGATGCTCTTGCGCATGATGTGCGACGACTCCTGACCCACCAGTTCTTCACCCATGTAGCGGATGCTGCCGCTGTGGGCCTGGGGCGATCCGCACAAGGTCATCAGCAAGGTCGACTTGCCGGCGCCGTTGGCACCGATCAGGGTCACGATTTCACCCTGACGCACTTCGACATTGACGTTGTGCAGGGCCTGGATCTTGCCGTAGAAAGTGGAAACGTTTTCGAATTGCAGCATTTTACGCTTCCCCCAAATAGGCTTTGATCACTTCAGGATTGTCGCGGATCTGCTCCGGCGTCCCGTCGGCCAGCGGCGTGCCCTGGTTGATCACTACGATGTGGTCGGAGATGCTCATGACCAGTTTCATGTCGTGTTCGATCAGCAGCACCGTGGCGTTGTTTTCCTCACGCAGCACGCCGATCAGCGCCTTGAGGTCTTCGGTTTCCTTGGGGTTCAGACCGGCAGCCGGTTCGTCGAGCATGAGGATCCGCGGACGAGTCATCATGCAGCGGGCGATTTCCAGGCGACGTTGCTGACCATAGGCCAGGGTGCCGGCGGGGCGGTTGGCGAACTCGGTGAGGTTGACCTTGTCCAGCCAGTACTCGGCATATTCCATGGCTTCGCGCTCGCTTTTGCGGAACGCCGGGGTCTTGAACAGGCCTGCGAAGAAGTTGGTGTTCAGGTGGCGGTGCTGGGCAATCAGCAGGTTTTCGACCGCCGTCATGTCCTTGAACAACCGCACGTTCTGGAAGGTCCGCACCACGCCTTTGCGGGCGATCTCGTGACCGGCCAGGCCCTGGATTGGCTGGCCGTCCAGCAGGATGCTGCCACCGCTCGGCTTGTAGAAGCCGGTGAGGCAGTTGAACACCGTGGTCTTGCCGGCGCCGTTGGGGCCGATCAGCGCTACCACTTGTTTCTCTTTCACGGTCAGGGCCACGCCGTTGACCGCCAGCAGGCCGCCGAAGCGCATGCTCAAGTTTTCGACTTTCAGGATCTCGCGGCTCATTTGCGCAGCTCCATGTGTGGACGTTGCATGGGCAGCAGGCCTTGAGGACGCCAGATCATCATCAGCACCATCATGGCGCCGAACATCAACATGCGGTATTCGCTGAATTCACGCATCAGTTCCGGCAGCAGGATCATCACGATCGCCGCCAGGATCACGCCCAGTTGCGAGCCCATGCCACCCAGTACCACGATGGCGAGGATGATCGCCGACTCGATAAAGGTGAATGATTCCGGCGTCACCAGGCCTTGGCGCGCGGCGAAGAAGCTGCCGGCGAAACCGGCGAACGCAGCGCCCAGGGTGAATGCGGAGAGTTTGATGATGGTCGGGTTGAGGCCCAGGGCACGGCAGGCGATCTCATCTTCGCGCAGCGCTTCCCAGGCACGACCGATCGGCATGCGCAACAGGCGGTTGATCACGAACAGGGCGGCCAGTGCCAGCAACAGCGCCACCAGGTACAGGAACACCACCTTGCTCACCGGGTTGTAGGCGATCCCGAAGTACTCGTGGAAGGTCTGCATTCCCTCGGCGGCATTACGGTCGAACGACAGCCCGAAGAACGTTGGCTTGGGGATGCTGCTGATGCCGTTGGGGCCACCGGTGATGTCGGTGAGGTTACGCAGGAACAGGCGGATGATTTCCCCGAAACCCAGGGTCACGATCGCCAGGTAGTCACCACGCAGGCGCAATACCGGGAAGCCCAGCAGGAAGCCGAACGTCGCCGCCGCCATGCCCGCCAGTGGCAGGCAGATCCAGAAGCTCCAGCCCAGGTAATGCGAGAGCAGCGCATAGGTGTAGGCACCCACGGCATAGAAACCCACATAACCCAGGTCAAGCAGGCCGGCCAGGCCCACCACGATGTTCAGGCCCAGGCCCAGCAACACGTAGATCAGGATCAGGGTGGCGATGTCGACGGCGCCGCGCGAGCCGAAGAACGGCCAGATCAGCGCGGCCACGATCAGGCCGATGATGATGTAGCGCTGGGTACGCGGCAGGGTCAGGAATTGGCTGACCTTGGGCGAGACCAGTGGGGCGCGGTTGCCTTTGAACAAGGCACCGACCTGCTGGGTGAACAGCACACGCAGGAACATCAGCACCGAACACAGGGCGATGATGGTCAGGGTCACGGGACCGGTGCCATGCACTTCCAGGTTGATCCCGACAATGCTCAGCTTGAGGCCGAGTACCGGGAAGGCCACGGCCCAAACCAGCAGGGCGCTGAAAAACGCCGATTTAAGATATCTGCTCATACTTTCTCAACCTCCGGACGGCCCAGGATGCCGGTCGGACGGAACAACAGCACCAGAACCAAGAGGCCGAACGCCACGACGTCCTTGTACTGGTCGCCGAAGATATCGGCACCAAAGGCCTCGGCCACACCCAGCACCAGCCCGCCGAGCATCGCGCCCGGAATACTGCCGATACCGCCCAATACCGCCGCGGTAAAGGCCTTGAGGCCTACCAGGAAACCGGCGTTGGGGTTGATCACGCCGTACTGCATGCTCAGCAGTACCGCCGCGACGGCGGCCAGCGCGGCACCGATCACGAACGTCAGGGCGATGATGTTGTTGGTGTTGATGCCCAGCAGGTTGGCCATCTTGATGTCTTCGGCGCAAGCCCGGCAGGCGCGTCCCAGACGGGAGCGGGAGATGAACAGGGTCAGGCCGAGCATGGCCACCAGGGTGACGACGAAGACCAGGATTTGCATGTAGGAAATCAGGACTTCTTCCGCGCCACCCGGACCGAAGGAGAAGCTCCCCGGAATCAGGTTGGGGATGGATTTATCCTTGGAGTCCTGGGACAGCAATACGGTGTTCTGCAGGAAAATCGACATGCCGATGGCGGAAATCAGCGGGATCAAACGGTTGCTGCCACGCAGGGGGCGGTAGGCAACGCGCTCGATACTGTAGCCATAGGCACTGGTTACGACGATCGACGCAAGGAACGCGGCGGTCATCAACAGCGGCAGGGAGTGGATACCCATCATGGCCAGCCCGGCAAGGGCGATGAAGGCCACGTAGGAACCAATCATGTACACCTCGCCATGGGCGAAGTTGATCATTCCAATGATGCCGTAAACCATTGTGTAGCCAATGGCTATCAAGGCATAGGTGCTGCCAATGGTCAGGCCATTAACCAGCTGTTGGAAAAAATGATAGATCTCAGGCATTACAGCGCTCCTAAAAACCCGATACGCATTTCACTGGTGGAGTCATGTTCCGGCCCTGGGCTGTGTTCTGTGAGCACATTTGCACAAAGCGTTTGCCAGCGAACCGCTGGTGACGGTTTTAAGATTTTCAGGTGAGCCAGCGCCCGGATCGCGGGTGACAGGCCCATAAACCTCGTAAAACAAAGCCCACTGCTTTCACAGTGGGCTTGTAGGACCAGTAACGCCTGGCTTACTGAGGGGAAACTTCGGTTTTAGGTTTGCCGAAGTGCCATTCGTAGACCACGAACTTGAAGTCCTTCAGGTCGCCCTTGGCGTCGAAGCTCAGATCGCCGGTAGGGGTCTTGAAGGTGCCCGCGCGGATGGCTTCGGCCACTTTGGCGGTGTCTTCGCTCTTGGCGGCTTTGATACCGCCGGCGATGACTTCAACAGCCGAGTAGGCCGGGAACACGAATGGACCGGTCGGGTCCTGCTTCTTCTTGGTGAACTCGTCAACGATGGCTTTGTTGGCCGGGTCGGTGTCGAAGGATTTAGGCAGGGTGACCAGCAGGCCTTCGGAAGCGCCTTGGGCGATTTGCGAGATGGAATCGTTGCCGACGCCTTCCGGACCCATGAACTTGGCATTCAGGCCTTTTTCCTTGGACTGGCGCAGGATCAGGCCCAGCTCAGGGTGGTAGCCGCCGTAGTAGACGAAGTCGACGTTGGCTTGCTTGAGCTTCTGGATGACCGAGGAGAAGTCCTTGTCACCGGCGTTCAGGCCTTCGAAGACGGCAACTTTCACGCCTTTCTTCTCAAGAGTCTGCTTGACCGCAGTGGCGATACCTTCACCGTATTGTTGCTTGTCGTGCAGCACAGCAACGATTTTCGGCTTGACGTGGTCGGCGATGTAATTGCCGGCCGCCGGGCCCTGAGCGCTGTCCAGACCGATGGTGCGGAAGACCAGTTTGTAGCCTCGGGCGGTGATTTCCGGGCTGGTGGCAGCCGGGGTAATCATGATCACGCCTTCGTCTTCATAAATGTCGGACGCTGGCTGAGTGGAGCTGGAGCAGAGGTGACCGACCACGAACTTGACGCCGTCGTTGACCACACTGTTGGCCACGGCAACCGCTTGTTTAGGATCGCAAGCGTCGTCGTATTCCTTGGCTTCGAGCATCTTGCCGTCGACGCCGCCCTTGGCGTTGATGTCGGCGATGGCCTGCTTGGCACCCATGAATTGCATGTCGCCGTACTGTGTTACAGGACCGGTCTTAGGACCGGCGATGCCGATCTTGATGGTGTCGGCTGCGAACGAATGGCCGGCAACCCCAGCCAGGACCATAGCGGCAAACAGTTTGGAAATCTGCTTAGTAGCCTTATTCATAGTGCTCCACTCTTACTGTTGTATTTTTTATAGTTCTAGCGGCCTTGTGAGCTGCAGAACCGGATTAGATATTTCGGATATCCCCCCGGCAGTGCCCTGGCAACTGTACCGGTACAGTGTAGAGCGCCGGTTGATCGCTTGAAAAGCTGGCTGCTGGGGGCAAAACCCGGACGTGTCGCATAAATGAAAGAAAAAGACAGAATGGCGGCGGGGTGATGCCAGACGTTCGGGCAATCCTTGGCTTTCCTGACACTTTCTCTCGGTGACTCAATTGCAACTGGGTTTTTCTGCCTGGGTTGCGACGTTATGATTGCGCCGATTTTTTCCCAAGGTGAATCCCATGACACAAGAACCTAGCACCCTCTATGCCAAGCTGCTCGGTGAAACTGCCGAAATTTCCTGGAAGGAGCTTGAACCGTTCTTTGCCAAGGGTGCCCTATTGTGGGTCGACGCCGGCCTGGATTTGATCGAAGCCGCCGAGGGAATGGCCGAGGATAACCGCGAGAAAGTGGCTGCCTGGCTGGCCTCGGGTAGCCTGGCCGAAGTGTCTGCCACGCGGGCATTGGACCTGGTTGAGCGTGATCCGAGCCTGTGGGCGGTGGTGGTTTCGCCGTGGATTCTGATCCAGGAAAGGGCGGCGTAGGAATTCTCTGCACGAAAAAGGTGCATGTCATGCGCCCTTGCAAGTGTGTAGCGGAGTAACCGCCGACGCCGTGATGGCACCTTGCCGTAGAGAAAGGTCACAGGTGAGGGTGACGTTAACGTCACGGGAACAGTTTTGGCCGTGGCGAAACCGTCGGGGAATTGTTTCGAGGTGTTTATAGAAGCCACAAGCTGTCAGATGGTTCCGTAGGAAGCAGCGAATTCCGGTAAAGTTCGCCGCCTGTTTAACTGGAGCTCGTCATGCAGCCTGCGCCGTCCTCTTTAGCGAACACTTCGCACCAGTTGCTCTACCTTATTTACGGCAGCCAAGACGTTTACCGGCGCGAAGCCAAATTCAGCATCCTCACCGCGCTCTCGCAACTTAAGCAGGGCGAGTCGTTGTGCATTCGCGTCATGACCGACCGCCCGCAGGACTACGTCGGCTGGCCTGTCGAGACCCTTGAACTGAGCCCGCAGACCCTGTCTCAATGGCAGGGCGACAATGGCTACCCCCATCGCCGCAAGGCATGCGCGATTGCCCAGGGCTTGAGGCTTGCCGAAAAAACGCTGTTCGTTGATACCGATACGCTGTTCCTCAAATCCCCCCATCGCGTCTTCGAACTGATCGAGCCTGGCCAGTATGTGATGGATGAATTCGAGTACGACTGGAGCTACGTCTGCAAGCGTGCGGACTACCTTCAACTGGGCAAACACCTGCGTGCACATGGCATCACGGCCGACGCCAGCTTCAAGCTCTACAACAGCGGTCTGTGCGGTGTGCGCGCGACTGACGCGGCGCTGCTCGACACCTCGATCCGCTTGATTGACGAGTGGACTCAAGGCTCGTTCGATATCCACACCATCGAACAGATCGCGATTTCCTTCGCGATGCGTGACCAGAAAGTGCGCGAAGCCAGGAAGTTCGTGCATCACTACTATGCGGACAAGCGGTTTTTCCACGCTATGCAGGCTCATTTTTTCACGCAGTACGGCGAAGCGTTCACTGCTGAACTGGTCGAGCGTTGCCGGGAAGTGCCGCGTATCAAGCCTGTGCCACCCCCTTGGCAACGCTTGCTGATCAAATGGAAACTGCGCAATCAACGCAAGCATTTGAAAAAGGTCGGTCGCGACCTGCTCTACGGTAGCTCGGCGCCTGAGCACCCGTACTACCAAGTCTGCCGGCACGGCTGGTGGGAATCGGCCTCGAAGGAGATCGGCGGCTGGGATGAGGCTGAGCAGCGTGCGTTTTTTGGTGTGACCGACGCCGGTTGGCCGAAGCATCTGCCGCGGCCTGCAAAGCGCGCTGACGAAGAAACCATTATTGCGTTTCTGCGCCAGCGCCGGGTGCAGTGACAGACGCGACGGCGCCATGCAGCGCCGTCGCCATCGACTAGGCCGTCTTGCCGGTGTGGTTATTCAACGAAATAACCTTCGTCTTACCGATGCGGTGACGGTAAATCTCGCGCAAGTACTTGATCGCCTTCTTCACGCAATCCCGTGACAGACGAATGTCATTGATCGACACAAACTTGTCTTTGTCGTTGATCAGCTCGCGGTACTTCTTCTCATACATCGGCTTGATCGCGTACCAGTTGGTATCGAGGATCTTCGCCGGGTTCTCGTACTCATTGAGCAGTTCGTCGATGCGCTCTTCGTCGAAGTCTTCGTGGATGATGAAGTCCAGGATCGAGTTGTCCAGGGTGTCGTCGAAGCGGTACGGGTTGCGGGCGAAGCAGCGCTTGATAAACGCCACGATGAGCGTCAGGAAGTCATCCGACAGGCATGGGCTTTTGGCGATCAGGGTGGTCAACGACAGGTTGGCCGACGCGCCGATTACCAGGGCGTAACGCTTGAGGGTGGTGTTGGGGAACAGGCTGTTGAGGTGGGTCTTGAGCCGGTTCAGGTCCATGTAGGACAGTTTGTAGTCCTTGGGCAGCGAGACGATGGACACCACCGACGAGCAGTTTTTGAAGAAGTGCAGGTCATGCAGCGCCGCCGCGTCGTATCCCGAATTCTTGTACTGCTCCAAAGAGGCCTTGTAGCGCTTGGATTCGATCGGCAACAGGCTGATGCCTTCGATGGCCTGGGTGACTTTGTTGAAGTGCGGCAGGTCGATGGAACGGAAGAACAGGTCGTCGATGTTCAGGCGCTGCGGTTCTTTTTCGAACACCTTGAACTTGTCGTTCGACGGCGCCGGGGTTTCCGGGACCACGGACTCAGCGTAGGCAATCGCCACCGGGCCGGCCAGGCTCATAAACAGGTCGTTGGCGTCCAGGCGGATGGTTTCGCCAATGTCGATACCGGCGCGCCGGAAATAGTTCTGGTCGTAGTCGGTGGTCACGGCCTGGGCGGTGAGGATGTTGAAAATCTGCTGGGAAATATACTGGTTGGCGTGTTTTTCCATGGCATTGACATCAATGTTCTGGATGTTGCCGTCATCGCTTTCTTCGGCGTAGCGCATGATGTCGTTGGAGATCAGCATCATCGCGTTCCACGGACGGATGCGGCCTTTGACGCTGGCTTCGCTGCTGTCTTCGTTGGCGAAGTTGTACGAGAAATCCCATTCTTCCGACAGGTACTTGCAGAGCAGTCGCCCGGCGTTGATGTGCAGCGCCTCGGACATTTCACTGCGGTGATCGGAAATATTCGGCAACACGCAAATGCCGCTGGTGAAGATTGGTTCGAACACAAACGCATGGCCGCTCTTGCTGTCGTGCTCGTCGGCGGGTTTGGTGTCGAACGTTTTGTTCATGTACGAATGCTGCTGGGCCAGGCCAAACTCCGAAGCCATGCCCGAACCGGTACCGCCGCCGGCGCTGAAGATCGAGAAGTACAGGCGCGATTGGTTGGCCTTGATCCCGCACGAGTCGATCAGGTACGAGTGGATCATCTTCCAGTCGGGGCTGGAAAAACGTTGGGTATCTTTGTTGAGGATGATCTTGGCCAGGTACTGGCCGAGGATCGGCGCGTTACCGGCGCCGCCGGCATGGACTTCCGACAGGTCCATGATTTTCATCTTGCTGTAGTCGCGCAGGAACCCGCTTTTTTCGCCCTTGCGCGAGAAGCGGATGCGCCCGGCGATGTCCTTGTCCAAGTCGCCCAGCATCACCAAAGGTTCCACCAGAAACACCGGTTTGCTGGCCTTGCCGCCGCCCAGGCGCAGGTTGTTGCGGATCCACTGGGCCGGGCTGTAGCCCTTGTCCAACGACTTATCTTCGTTACTGAATTCGTTCAGGTAGAACTTGCGCGCGTTGTACACCAGTTCCGCCACGTCCAGCGCGATGTTCGAACCGCAACGGCCCAGCCCGATCAAGCACACCGAGGGAAATTCCTGCTCGCTGCGATGCTGGTCGTCGACTTCCAGATGGGGCGGGCGCGGGAACACCATATCGCGCAGGCCATCGAGGTTATCGAGGATGCGGTCGGTATTGGTTTCGGTGAAATACAGGTATTGCTGGGTGGCCGGCGGGCGGGCGCTCAATGACTTTGAACCTGAGGGCATGTCCGCAGGAGCAGTGGGCAACACGTCGGATACCACGGTGGCAGATTTATTTTTAGAAGTCATTGTGCGCCATGTGCCTGGGCGGATGGCTGAAAAAATCAAAGGGCCATCACGGAATGGGTGTTCGCGACTTTGCAGTGCGTCCTTGTCCAGAACAGTCGGGCTCTGCCCTGTGTTCTCTGAGAAAACCTGGCCGGACTCTGATGAATCGGCCGTTTGTCGGCGATCTTTAGGTAAATGATGGCGTAATGCCAAAGAATCCGCGCCAGCGTATTGGCCGCACAATCGATGAGGGCATTGCGCGATCGGGGGCAGGCTCTCTCGGTAAAATCGGTGCTTTGGGGGCTATCGTGCTGCACGGGTAGAGCGGGTCTATTTGAAGGGCATCGCCGTCAGGTTTGATCGTGACGACACGGCTTGAGGCGATGACCTCCGACATCGAGTATAGAAGCCTTGCGGAATTTTCCACGGGCAATGGCACTTTGCCCTGAATGATGTTGGCATGCCCTCCATAGCGTTTAATGCTAAGCGCTGATGGGCAGCTCCAGCTCGAAAGGTGCCGGCAGTGGCGCCAGGCCAAATGCAGCGCGCGCCGTATCGCATTCCACGCTTTGCACCCCTTGGCTCCACGAAGCGTCGAACTCCCGGCAGGGGCTTGAGCGTTGCTCATAAATCGAGCAGCTCGTGGCTTTCCCCACTTCGCCCTCAAGGCTGCAGCAGCGCGCGGGTTTTTGGTCGGTACCGATCATCGCCACGCGGGTGGGGTTGATCTGCACCACCAGTTCATCGGGCACCGTGCCCCCCGACGAGGCGCATTCGCCCCAGAAGAAAGACACGCGGAAGTATGAACAGCAGGCACCGCAACTCAGACACGGACTGGCTTCGGACATGGGCGTCATCGATAAGAAGGTAGGAATGGGGTGCTACGGGAAGGCTCGTCATTCTATCCGCGCCATGGCCATTGGGAAGGGGGGCGCGCACATATATTTTTGTCAGGAAAGTCCCGTAGCGCCGGACGAAATTACGTCCTATCAGCTTTACGAATCATTACAGACAACCGGGGGCCGCCTGACTATGTTGCAGGTACCTGAGCAGGATGCATCGGGCATCGCAGCTCTCATAACAATAAAAGAGACGGACCCATGCAGAACTCGACCCAAGCGGCGAATGCCTGGCGCATTCTGTTCCTGCTGTTCCTCGCCAACCTGTTCAATTTTTTCGATCGCACCATTCCCGCGATCATCATCGAACCCATCCGCATGGAATGGCACCTGAGCGACTTCCAGCTCGGCATCATCGGCACCGCCTTCACCATCGTTTACGCCATCGCCGGTCTGCCCCTTGGGCGTATGGCCGACACCGGCTCGCGCAGCAAACTGATGGGCTGGGGCCTGTTTGCCTGGAGCGGACTGACGGCCGTCAACGGCCTGGTGGGCAGTTTCTGGACGTTTTTGCTGGTGCGTATGGGCGTCGGTATCGGTGAAGCCAGCTATGCGCCGGCGGCTAACTCATTGATTGGCGATTTGTTCCCGGCACACCGTCGCGCCCGCGCCATGGGCATTTTCATGCTGGGCCTGCCGCTTGGCCTGCTGTTGGCGTTCTTTACCATTGGTGCGATGGTCAAGGCGTTCGACAGCTGGCGCGCGCCGTTCTTTATTGCGGCGGTGCCGGGGCTGATCCTGGCGGTGTTCATGTTCTATATCAAGGAACCCAAGCGCGGTGCGGCAGAGACCGTGCAGGTCTCCCAGGAGCGCGTCGACCGCCCGATCCGGCGCGTGCTGGCCGTGTCAACCTTCCTCTGGCTGGTGCTGGCCGGACTGTGTTTTAACTTCGCCACCTACGCGTGCAATTCGTTCCTGGTGCCGATGCTGCAACGCTATTTTTTGATGCCTTTGCAGGACGCGGCGGTGGCCACCGGTGTCATCGTCGGGTTGACCGGGCTGGTGGGCCTGACCTTAGGCGGATGGGTTGCCGACAAGATCCATCAGCGTGTCGCCAATGGCCGTCTGCTGTTTGCGGCATTCAGCCTGATCATCTCCACGGTCACCACCGCGTGGGCGTTGCATGCCGGGCGCGTCGAGATCGGTGTGTTTGTCGCATTGTTCAGTGTGGGCTGGCTGTTCGCTTATAACTTCTATACCTGCGTGTACACGGCGATCCAGGACGTGGTCGAGCCACGCCTGCGGGCAACGGCGATGGCGTTGTTTTTTGCCGGTCTGTACTTGTTGGGCGGGGGGATGGGACCGATCGTGGTGGGCGGGTTGTCCGATCATTTTGCCCATTCGGCCATGTATGCGGCGGGGGCCGAGCAGATGACCGAGGCCTACAAGGCGGTGGGCTTGCACGACGCGATGTACCTGATTCCCGTGGCGCTGTTTTTGACCATGCTGTTTCTGTTCCAGGCGTCGCGCAGTTTTGTGCGCGATGCCAAGCGCATGAAGGAGGGGTTGGTGGCAGTTGAGGCACCGGCTGCTGCCGCGACGGCATGAGGCCGAGCTGACCCTTTCGTGAGCAAGCCCTTGAGACAAACAAAGAAGGCCCGCATACGCGGGCCTTCCTTATTAACGGGGCGGGGCGGTCATCAACCCGCCACTAACACCCGGATCGCTTCCAGTCGCAGCGCCGCTTTGTCGAGCATGGCCAGGCCTTGCTCGCGTTGGTTGCACAGGGCGACCAGTTCGCTGTCACGCACGGTCGGGTTGACCGCTTGCAAGGCGCTCAGGCGTGCGAGTTCTTCGTCAGTGTCCGCTGCCAGGCGACGCTTGGCCTCGGCCACGCGCTCGGCGTGACGCGGGGTGATCTTCTCTTCACCGGCGTTGATGCGCGGCGTGAGTTGATCGCGCTGGGCCTGCACGAACTTGTTGGCGCTGGCCCGTGGCACGCTTTCGAGCTGATCGTTCAAGGTTTCGAACGACACGCGGCCCGACAGGTCATTGCCATTGGCGTCCAGCAGGCAGCGCAGCGCAGCCGGCGGCAGGTAACGACCCAGTTGCAGCGCACGCGGTGCCACCACTTCACTGACGTAAAGCAGCTCCAGCAACACGGTGCCTGGCTTGAGCGCTTTGTTCTTGATCAGCGCCACGGCGGTGTTGCCCATGGAGCCGGACAGCACCAGGTCCATGCCGCCCTGCACCATCGGGTGTTCCCAGGTGATGAACTGCATGTCTTCGCGCGACAGCGCCTGGTTACGGTCGTAGGTGATGGTCACGCCTTCGTCGTCGCCCAGGGGGAAGCTGGCGTCGAGCATTTTTTCGCTTGGCTTGAGGATCAGCGCGTTTTCCGAATGGTCTTCGCTGTCGATGCCGAAGGCGTCGAACAGGGTTTCCATGTAGATCGGCAGGGCGAACTGATCGTCCTGCTCAAGGATGTCTTCGACCAGCGCATCGCCTTCACCCGCGCCGCCGGAATTAAGCTCCAGCAGGCGGTCGCGACCAGTGTGCAGTTCCTGCTCCAGGCGCTCACGCTCGGCGCGGGCTTCGTCGATCAGGGCTTGCCACTCGCCGTCGTCGGCGTTTTCCAGCAGCGGCAGCAGGCGCGGGCCGAACTGATGCTGCAAGGCGTTGCCGGTCGGGCAGGTATTGAGGAACGCGTTCAGCGCTTCGTGGTACCACTGGAACAGACGCTCTTGGGGGCTGGTTTCCAGGTACGGCACGTGCAGTTCGATCACATGTTTCTGGCCGATCCGGTCCAGACGGCCGATCCGCTGTTCCAGCAGGTCGGGGTGGGACGGCAGGTCGAACAGCACCAGGTGATGGGAGAACTGGAAGTTACGGCCTTCGGAGCCGATTTCCGAACAGATCAGCACCTGGGCGCCGAACTCTTCATCGGCAAAGTAGGCGGCGGCGCGGTCACGCTCGAGGATGTTCATGCCCTCGTGGAACACCGTGGCCGGGATGCCGGAGCGCACGCGCAGGGCGTCTTCCAGGTCCATCGCGGTCTCGGCGTGGGCGCAGATCACCAACACCTTGGTGCGCTTGAGCATTTTCAGCTGGTCGATCAGCCACTCGACCCGTGGGTCGAAGCGCCACCAGCGGTTTTCTTCTTCGATGTCCGGCTGCGACTGGAAGCTGACTTCCGGGTACAGCTCGGCGTGCTCCCCCAGCGGCAACTCCATGTATTCGTCCGGGTTTGGCAGCGGGTAGGCGTGCAGCTTGCGCTCCGGGAAACCCTGCACGGCGGCGCGGGTGTTGCGGAACAGCACACGGCCGGTGCCGTGGCGGTCGAGCAGTTCACGCACCAGGCGGGCGCTGGCTTCAGCGTCGCCATCGTTGACCGCGGTCAGCAGCGCTTCGCCTTCGTTGCCGAGGAAACCCTGGATGGTCTTGTGCGCCGCCGGTGACAGGCGGCCCTTGTCCAGCAGCTCCTGAACGGCCTCGGCCACCGGGCGATAGTTTTCGCTTTCGGCGCGGAAGGCCTGCAGGTCGTGGAAGCGGTTCGGGTCCAGCAGGCGCAGGCGCGCGAAGTGGCTGTCCTGGCCCAGTTGTTCCGGGGTCGCGGTGAGCAGCAGCACGCCAGGAATCACTTCGGCCAGCTGCTCGACCAGCGCGTATTCCGGGCTGGCTTTTTCTTCATGCCAGACCAGGTGGTGGGCTTCGTCGACCACCAGCAAATCCCAGCCGGCGGCAAACAGCGCGTCCTGGGCCTTCTCGTCGTCCACCAGCCACTCCAGTGCGACCAGTGCGAGCTGGGTGTCTTCGAAGGGGTTGGTGGCATCGCTTTCGATAAAGCGCTCTTCGTCGAACAGCGCGACTTGCAGATTGAAGCGGCGGCGCATTTCCACCAGCCATTGGTGCTGCAGGTTTTCCGGGACCAGGATCAGCACGCGATTGGCGCGACCCGACAGCAACTGGCGATGGATCACCAGACCCGCTTCGATGGTCTTGCCCAGACCCACTTCGTCGGCCAGCAATACGCGCGGCGCGATACGGTCGGCGACTTCGCGGGCGATATGCAGTTGGTGGGCAATAGGTTGCGCACGCACGCCACCCAGGCCCCACAGCGAGGACTGCAACTGGCGGCTGGTGTGTTCCAGGGTGTGGTAGCGCAACGAGAACCAGGCCAGCGGGTCGATCTGGCCGGCGAACAGACGGTCGCTGGCCAGGCGGAACTGGATGAAATTGGAGAGTTGGGTTTCCGGCAGGGTGACCTGCTCGTTTTGCCCATTGAGGCCGTGGTAGACCAGCAGGCCGTCGACATCGTCGACTTCCTGCACGGTCATTTTCCAGCCTTCGAAATGGGTGATGGTGTCACCCGGCGAGAACCTCACGCGGGTGAGGGGCGCATTCCGTAGCGCATACTGGCGAGTGTCGCCAGTGGCCGGATAGAGCACGGTCAACAAGCGGCCGTCCTGTGCCAGAACGGTGCCTAACCCCAGCTCTGCTTCGCTGTCACTAATCCAGCGTTGCCCCGGTTGATACTGCTGCGCCATGCTGCCTGACTCCCGCCGTGAAAAAGCCGACTATCTTAACGGAACAAGGTCCCCAGCCAAAGGACTCTGAGAAAAACTACTCTGTTTGAGGCGGACGGTGAGCCGTGAATCGACAGGTGGCGGGCACTTGCGAGTGTCGACTGGGTCACAGGTTGGCGAGCTTGTGTTCAAGTCGCCCTGCGTCCCGCCGACAGCCTGTTGATCAGGAGAATTAAGATTATGTTGCCACCTATGCTGCCCGTCAGCGTTGTGCCGGTTACGTCACAACTGGACCCGGTACGCCAGAAGCCGGATATCCCGCCCGTTGTACCTGCGCAGGCGAGTTCCAGCGAAAGCACGATCGACCTGAAGAAGGGCGATGCCGAGCAGTCGACGTTTTTGCTGCGTGAAGAACAGCGTCGCCAGCAGGAGCAACAGAAACGCCGGCGCGAAGCCGATGAAGATCCTGACCAGCATCTGGCGATCCCCGGTGATCTGCTCAATGCCGACAACACCGTGCCCGTCGTGCCGTTGATCGAAGACGCACCGCGCCAGGGCTTGTGGGTGGACGTCGAGGTTTAACCGCGTAACTCCCGCAAGGCCGCCATCAGTGAGTCGATGTCGTGATCGTGGTTCAAGGGGCTCACCGAGATGCGCGCCACGCTGGTCAACCCGCGTGCCTGCATATCCAGCGGGGTATAGGCCACGCCGTTGGCGCCGATATTGATCCGCTGCAATCCCAAGCGTCGTTTCAGTTCGAACGCATCCCAATCGGCGAGGTTGAAGGCGATCAGGCCCGATTGGTGCGTGCCCAAGTCATACAGCGCAATACCTGGAATCTCACGCAAGGCTGTGCGTATGCGCGCTCCTGTCTGCGAGACGCGTTCCCACACCCGCTCAATCCCCAACTGATTGAGTTCCTGCAGGGCATTGCCCAGCCCCGCCAACAAAGCGAACGACACCTCGCTGGTCTCAAAACGCCGGGCGTCGTCGCGCAGGTCGAAGCCGTGGGCGCTCAATGGCGCTGAAAAAACATCGCGCCCGGCAGGCTGCAACTGCTCGAGAAACGCCGGTCGCACATACAGCAGCGCCGTGCCCCTTGGGCCGCGCAGGTGTTTGCGCCCGGCCGACTTGAGCACATCGCAGTGCAACGTCTGCACGTCCACCGGCAGTTGGCCGAGTGCCTGGCCGGCGTCGATGAAATAGGCAATGCCATGACGCTTGGCCACTTCGCCGACAGCCTGGGCGGGGTTGATCAGGCCGCCATTAGCCGGCAGCCAGGTCAGGTCGATCAGCTTCACGCGGGTATCGATCATCGCCTCCAACGCCTGCGGGCAGACCGCGCCGGTGGCATCGCAGGGGATGACCTCCACACGCGCACCGGCCTGCACGGCCAACTGCATGCTCGCCAGGTTGCCGCCCCATTCATGGCGCCCGACCAGGATGCGATCACCGGGGTGCCACGGGCCCAAGGCCTGGAACGCGAGGTTCCAGGCGGTCGAGCCACTGCTGGCGAACGCCACTGAGGCGGCAGGCGCGTTAAGCAGGTACGCGGCGGCACGGCGGGCGTTTTCCATCAGCACAGCGCCGTGCTCGCCGGCTTCCATCGGGCCGTCGCGGGCTTCGCGGTGCAACTGATCGAGGATGGCATCGAGGGTCGCCTGGCTCGGCAGGGAGGCACCGGCATGGTTGAAATGCACGAGGCCGGATTGGCAGCCGGGCGTGGCCTGTCTGAGTCGTTGGACGTCGATCGGGCTCATGGGCGCAGCTCGAAAATCGCGTCAACCTCCACCGCCACGCCGCCCGGCAGGCTGGACACACCCACCGCCGTGCGGGCATGCCGGCCCTTTTCACCGAGGGCGTTGACCAGCAGATTCGATGCGCCGTTGGCCACCGCACCCTGGCGCTGGAAGTCGGCGCCGCTGGCGATAAAAACCCCCAAGCGCAGGATGCGCACCAGACGTGACAGGTCATCGCCCAGGGCATCGCTCAATTGCGCGAGCAAACCCAATGCGGCCAGTTCCGCCGCCTGTGTGCCTTCTTCTTCACTGAGCGACTCGCCCAAACGGCCCACATAGGCAGGCCGGCCGTCCAGCAGCGGGATTTGCCCGGAGATAAACAGCTGATTCTGGCTGAATACATGGTTGACGTAGTTGGCAATCGGTTGGCTAGGTGCGGGCAGCGTCAGGCCAAGGGCCTGTGTGCGTTGGCGCAGGGAGTCGCTCATGGTCAATTCTCATGGGTGATGAGGGTTGAGCATGTTGGCCTGGAGGGGAGGTGACAAACGGATAGAACTCACGGGACCTATCGAAATAACTCACGCGTCGCGGCAGGCGTGTTTCAACCACTGGCCAAAGCACTCGGCCGCTTCACTGGCAGGGCCGTTGGGGGTGATCAGCCAATAGCCGATGTCACTGTGATAGGGCGGCCAGTCGAAGGCTTCGACCAGGCTGCCATCTTGCAGGCGGCGCTCGATCAAGCGGTGGCGGCCCATGGCGATGCCCTGGCCGGCCACGGCGGCTTCGACGACGATGTTGTAATCGTGCAGCCTCACGCGCGGGTGGTGTTCGAGGTTGACGTGATAGTGCCTGGACCAGTCCGTCCACTCGAACGGCCGGTGTGAGGTGGCCATCAACAGCGGCGCGTTGTGCCGTTGGCCGGCCTTGAACGCCGGGCTGCACACCGGTGAAATCACTTCCGCCATCAGCCGGGTAGCCTGCACGTCAGGCCAATCCCCCTTGCCGTAACGAATGGCCAGGTCGACTTCGGCGGCGGCGACGTTGGCCAGTGGAATGGCGGGTAGCAATTCCACCTGGATATGCGGGTGGCGCTCGAGAAACCCGGCCAGGCGCGGAGCCAGCCACAGCGCGGCGAAAGACGCCAGCAGGCCGATGCGCAGCACCGTGGCGCTGGGGGCCACCCGTTGCTCACGGGTGGCGGCGGCGATGGCGTCGAGCGCCGGGCGGATGTGGGCGTAGTACTGCTGGCCGTCGGCCGTCAGATCAATGGCGCGGGTGCGTCGGATAAACAGCGGTTTTCCGAGAAAGGCTTCGAGTTTATGCACCTGATGGCTAAGGGCGCTCTGGGTGACCGACAGCTCATGGGCTGCCTTGATAAAACTCAAGTGGCGCGCCACGGCTTCAAAGGCGCGCAGGGCCAGCAATGGCGGAAGATCCTTATGCAGTGCCACCTGAATGCGCCTCCTGGGCAAGCTCGAGAGCGCCGATTTTGGGCGACGGCCTGCCTTTTGTCGCGCGCTGATTTGCCGTCAGGCAGAGGAGGCCGCATTATTGGCGCATTCTCGCCACGACGTAAGCCAAGCCATGAGTGATGACGACAAACTGATCGACCTGAATGCCGAACGCGCCAAGCGCGTGCATGACCTCAATGACAAACGCCTGAATGAAGTGCGCCAAGCGTTCGAACAAGCGATGCCGTTGGGAAAAGCCAAGAAGAAATCGAAAAACAAACCTAAAAAGCGTTGAACTGACCTGCATCCATTGATGCAGGTCAGTTATTTCCCTTCTTTACGCCCCGTTGCGGGCGACATTGATCCCCGTCAATTTTCCAATCCGCCTTCTCCATTAACTTAGCCCTATCGCAACAGGGCAAGCACAGGAGGCCGGTCATGTTTATCGATAATGTGGTGTTCGCCGGAGTGCTGACCGTAAGCCTCATGGTGCTGTTTTTTGTAGGGTTTGGATTTTTTATCTGGAAAGACGCGAACAAGCGTAAAAAACCATAGGTTTTTCCGGGTTACATGAGCACGCAAGGCATTTTGGGCGACTTCGGTCGCCCTTTTTTTTGCTTGCGATTTAATCCCTTTTGATAAAACCGGCGCATAAAAAAAGGTGCGGTCCTCAGTGAGGCCGCACCTTGTTCTTCAGCGACTGGCTATCAGTTGCCGAGTGCCTTCGAGGCCAACCAGAACAACCCGGCCGACAGGCCGACGGTCGCGGGCAGGGTCAGTACCCAGGCCATCAGGATGGTCTTGACGGTGCCGCCTTGCAGGCCGCTCTTGTTGGCGACCATGGTGCCGGCCACACCGGAAGACAGCACATGGGTGGTGGATACCGGCAGGGCGAAGATGTTGGCAAAGCCAATCATGGTGGCGGTGGTGATTTGCGCCGACATGCCTTGGGCGTAGGTCATGCCCTGCTTGCCGATCTTCTCACCGATGGTCAGCACCACGCGCTTCCAGCCCACCATGGTGCCCAGGCCCAAGGCCAGTGCGACAGCGAGGATCACCCAGAACGGTGCGTACTCGGTAGTGGCGGTCAGGTCTTTGCGCAGCTTGTCCAGGTCCGCCTTCTCGCGCGCATCCAGGCCCGGCAGCTTGCCGACTTTCTTCGCGGTGTCGTCCAGGCAAAGCAGGTAGCGACGCACTTCGATACGCTGGTCCGAGGTCAGTGAATGGTAGTCGGAGACGCCTTTCAATGTGCTGACGAGCGCGTTGATGGTGGGTTCGGTCTGCTGTGGATTGCACTGGAACTTGCCTGGCAGATCGTCCTTCACGCTTTTGCCCAGTGCCAGGAACTCGCCGAGCGTGGCGTTATTGCGCTGGTAGAACTGGCTCAAATGCACGGTAGCGTCGCGGGTGCGCTCGATCTGGTAAGTGGTGCTGCCCAGGTCGAGTACGAACTGCGCCGGCACGATGCCGATCAGCACCAGCATGATCAGGCCGATACCTTTCTGACCGTCGTTGGAGCCGTGCACGAAACTCACGGCCATGGCGGAAATCACCAGGACCAGGCGGTTCCAGAACGGTGGGTGCTTCTTGTCGTCGAGCTTGCGGCGCTGGTCCGGGGTCTTGTGCATCTTCGACAGCGGGCGCCACCACTTCAGGCCGATCAGCACCAGGGCTGCGACCAGGAAACCGGCCATCGGCGAGAACACCAGGGAAGCCCCGATATCAATCGCCTTCTGCCAGTTCACGCCGTCAGCCAGCGGGATATCGTTGATCAGGGCGTTGGCCAGGCCGACACCAAGGATCGAGCCGATCAGTGTGTGCGAACTGGAGGCGGGGATGCCGAAGTACCACGTGCCCAGGTTCCAGGTGATCGCCGCCGCCAATAAAGAGAAGACCATGGCCAGACCGTGGCCGGTGTTCACATTGATCAGCAACTCCACCGGCAGCAGGTGCACGATGGCGTAGGCGACACCGACACCACCGAGCAACACGCCGAGGAAGTTGAACACCCCGGAGAAGAACACGGCCAGATGCGGCGGCATGGCTTTGGTATAGATGACTGTGGCCACCGCGTTAGCGGTGTCATGAAAGCCATTGATGAACTCGAAGGCGAGGACAAAGGCCAGGGCGAGCAACAGGCTCACGAGAACCCAAGCATCCAGTCCGCTGAATAAATCGATCATGAAGGTTTTCTGACCCGGTCGTAAGGGGGCGCGATTATGCCAGAAAACCTCAGTAATCGATGCACTAGCTGCTCATCGGTAACAATCTTCACTGAAAAAAGCCGGCCAAAAGCGGGCCATCCCAGGGTTTTCGGGGCTTGGGCAAGTCTTTGATTTATAAAGCAGGGGGGTAAAAAGGCAGGGTTTTGTCATCAAAACGTCATGCCTGAAACATTTGTATGAAATTTTACCGGCGACCGAGGGGTGCAGGGCGGTCGACCAATGGCTATGCGCCATTGGTCGAAGCATGACCCTGGACTCAAATCCAAACGCTTATGGCTCTTCGGCTTTGAGTTCCTGTTCAATCTTTTGGATTTCCTGGGCAAATGCCTGGTCGAGCAGACTGGCTCGTTTACGCCAGGGTTTGCGTTCAGGTTCCGGCTGGGCGGCGTAGGTGGTGACTTCCCCGCCGTAAACGTCCTTGTAACGTTGCTCCTGGCGCTCAAGTTCCGCGCGCAGTTCATCTTTCGTCACAGTGTTACCTAATTGAGTTGAGTGTGTAATGACAGCACAGCGTTATGCCTGAATCTCGCGCTCACAGTGTGCAAAGTTGAACCATTGGGCTGTTCAACATTTAAAAGTGAGAACTGCGTATCAGGGGAGCCATTGAAGGCCGTTAGTTGCGACCGCCGATGCCGTGAAGGTGCATGGCGTGGCGAGCGTTGTTCCTGATAACGAAACGGCTGCGCGTGCACAGGGTGCATTATAGCGGCGCGTTTGAATAACACTATCGGCATAAAGTTAAAAAGCGTCAACTTTGTGTGTGAGTTTTGTTACGCAGACACGTCGGTAAGTGCAGGAAAACTGGCGTCATAAATTTCGCGGAACGTGAGCCGTTATAAAACGTCGCATTAACTTTGCAGCGGCGGCAGCGATTTTTCCACGCGTTGCCCGCGCTCGTTCGCCAATTGCGATAATCGACGGCGCGTCCGATAATCGCCCAATGTCGCGGGTGCTGCCTTGTGCACCACGTCCGACGCGGCTTGTAATAGCAGCCCAATCCCCCAGTGGTTGAAAATAAGAGAATAGGAACCCCCCATGAACGATCAATTGCGCAACTCTTTCGCGTCAGTAGCGCCGCCGATCGTTGCCTCGCCGGCCAAGCGCATCCAGGCGTTTACCGGTGATCCGGATTTTATGACCTCCCTGGCCCGTGGCCTGGCCGTGGTGCAGGCGTTCCAGGAGCGCAAGCGTCACCTGACCATCGCCCAGATCAGCCACCGCACCGAAATCCCGCGCGCCGCCGTGCGCCGTTGCCTGCATACCTTGATCAAACTCGGTTACGCCACCACCGATGGGCGTACCTATTCGCTGCTGCCCAAGGTGCTGACCCTGGGCCACGCCTACCTGTCGTCGACACCGCTGGCCGTGTCGGCTCAGCCCTACCTCGATCGTATGAGCGAGCAACTTCATGAGGCCTGCAACATGGCCACTCTTGAAGGTGACGACATCCTCTACATTGCTCGTTCGGCCACCACCCAGCGCCTGATTTCCGTGGACCTGTCGGTGGGCGGGCGGTTGCCGGCCTATTGCACTTCCATGGGGCGCATTCTGCTTGCCGCGCTGGACGACGCGTCGCTGCAGGACTACCTCGACCACGCTGACCTGCAAACCAAGACCAGCCGCACCCTCACCACCCCCGAAGCCTTGTTCGAATGCCTGCAACAAGTGCGTCAGCAGGGCTGGTGCATCGTCGACCAGGAACTGGAGCAAGGCCTGCGTTCTATTGCCGTGCCGGTGTATGACGCGTCGGGCCAGGTCCTGGCGGCGCTGAACGTCAGCACCCACGCCGGACGGGTGAGTCGCAGCGAGTTGGAACAGCGCTTCCTGCCGAGCATGCTCAGCGCCAGCCGTGAGCTGAGTGCACAGCTGTTTGCTTAAGCTGTTCGGTGACCGCACAGATCCCGGCGTGATCAATTGACGCTGTTTCCCAAGGCTTATTACTGTGCGGCAGCGCGCTTGCACGCGCCTCCAATAAGAATGACGGCCTCAGGCCGTCGGCCCGCCATCGGTGTGGAATAAGAATAATGAATCAGCCTTCTGTCGGTACCTCCCTGGACGTACAGTCCTTTATCAACGCCCAGCCACTGTCGCGCTACCAATGGCGTGTGGTGATCCTGTGTTTTCTGATTGTGTTCCTTGATGGCCTCGACACCGCTGCCATGGGCTTTATCGCGCCTGCGCTGTCCCAGGACTGGGGTATCGACCGCGCCAGCCTCGGCCCGGTGATGAGCGCGGCGTTGATCGGCATGGTGTTCGGCGCACTGGGCTCCGGCCCGTTGGCCGACCGTTTTGGCCGCAAAGTCGTGCTGGTGGGCGCGGTACTGGTGTTCGGCGCCTTCAGTCTGGCGTCGGCCTACAGCAGCAACGTCGATCAACTGCTGGTGCTGCGCTTCCTCACCGGGCTGGGGCTGGGGGCAGGGATGCCCAACGCGACTACGCTGCTGTCCGAATACACCCCTGAGCGCCACAAGTCGCTGCTGGTCACCAGCATGTTCTGCGGCTTCAACCTGGGCATGGCCGGCGGCGGGTTTATCTCGGCCAAGCTCATCCCTGCGTTCGGCTGGCACAGCCTGTTGCTGATCGGCGGCATCCTGCCGTTGATCCTGACGGTGGTGCTGCTGGTATGGCTGCCAGAGTCCGCGCGTTACTTGGTGGTGCGCAACCGGGGTACCGACAAGGTGCGTAAAACCCTGTCACCGATCGAGCCAAGCATTGTTGCGCAGGCCAGCAGTTTCAGCGTGCCCGAGCAAAAAACCGTGAAGGCCCGCAACGTGTTCGCGGTGATTTTCTCCGGCACCTACAGCGCCGGCACCTTGCTGCTGTGGCTCACCTACTTTATGGGCCTGGTGATTGTGTACCTGCTCACCAGCTGGCTGCCGACGCTGATGCGTGACAGCGGCGCGAGCATGGAACAGGCCGCGTTTATCGGCGCGTTGTTCCAGTTCGGCGGGGTGTTGAGCGCGGTCGGCGTGGGTTGGGCGATGGACCGCTTCAATCCCCACAAGGTTATCGGCACCTTCTACCTGCTGGCCGGGGTGTTTGCCTACGCGGTCGGGCAGAGCCTGGGCAACATCACGCTGCTGGCCACCCTGGTGCTGGTTGCCGGGATGTGTGTCAACGGTGCGCAATCGGCGATGCCGTCCCTGGCCGCACGCTTCTACCCGACCCAAGGCCGCGCCACCGGCGTGTCGTGGATGCTCGGTATCGGCCGTTTCGGCGCGATTCTCGGTGCCTGGATGGGGGCGACCCTGCTGGGTCTGGGCTGGAACTTCGAGCAGGTGCTCACGGCGTTGGTGATCCCGGCTGCCTTGGCGACTGCCGCAGTGGTCATCAAGGGCATGGTCAGCCACGCGGATGCGACCTGAGGTTGATTGATAGCTTGCCAACAATCGGTTCGATAATCGAACGGTTAGTCGATTATCGGATTGTTTGGCCTAAGGGGCCGGCTTAATCTTCAAGCTGTTCGGCGCCACCTCAGCGCCTTTTTCGATCAACACCGGGAGCCCAACCCCATGGCTGAAATTCTCACCCTGCGTGATGCGGTCAAGCGCTTCGTGAACGACGGCGATACCGTCGCCCTCGAAGGTTTTACCCATCTGATCCCTACTGCCGCAGGCCACGAAATCATTCGTCAGCGCAAGAAAGACCTGACGCTGGTGCGTATGACGCCTGACCTGGTTTACGACCAGTTGATCGGCGCCGGCTGCGCCCGCAAGTTGATTTTCTCCTGGGGCGGCAACCCTGGTGTGGGCTCCTTGCATCGCCTGCGTGACGCGGTTGAAAAACAATGGCCGCAGCCGCTGGAGATCGAAGAACACAGCCACGCCGACCTGGCCAATGCTTACGTCGCCGGCGCTTCGGGCCTGCCGTTCGCGGTGCTGCGCGCCTACGCTGGCTCCGACCTGCCCAAGGTCAACCCGCTGATCAAAAGCGTGACCTGCCCGTTTACCGGCGAAGTGCTGGCGGCGGTGCCGTCGGTACGCCCGGACATCACCGTGATCCATGCGCAGAAAGCCGACCGCAAGGGCAACGTGCTGCTCTGGGGCATCCTCGGCGTGCAGAAAGAAGCGGCCCTGGCGGCCAAGCGTTGCATCGTCACCGTGGAAGAAATCGTCGACGACCTGAATGCCCCGATGAACAGCTGCGTCCTGCCCACCTGGGCCCTGACCGCGGTATGCCATGTACCCGGTGGCGCACACCCGTCCTACGCTCACGGTTACAACGAACGCGATAACCGCTTCTACCAGGCGTGGGACCCGATTGCCCGCGACCGTGGGACCTTTACCGCATGGATTGACGAATACATCCACGGCACTGCCGACTTCAGTGAATTCCAGGCCAAACTGGCCACCGCGCAGGAGGCCAAGTAATGGCTTACTCGACCAATGAAATGATGACCGTCGCCGCCGCGCGCCGCCTGAAGAACGGTTCGGTGTGCTTCGTGGGCATCGGCTTGCCGTCGAAAGCGGCCAACCTGGCGCGCCTGACGTCGTCGCCCGATGTGGTGCTGATCTACGAGTCCGGCCCGATTGGCGCCAAGCCTTCGGTACTGCCGCTGTCCATCGGTGACGGCGAGCTGGCGGAAACCGCCGACACCGTGGTGCCGACCGGTGAGATCTTTCGCTACTGGCTGCAGGGCGGGCGTATCGACGTCGGGTTTCTCGGCGCGGCCCAGGTCGACCGTTTCGGCAATATCAACACCACCGTGGTCGGTGACTATCACCAGCCCAAGGTGCGCCTGCCGGGTGCCGGTGGCGCGCCGGAGATCGCCGGTTCCGCCAAGAGCGTGCTGATCATACTTAAACAGTCGTCCCGTTCGTTTGTCGACAAGCTGGACTTCATCACTTCCGTGGGCCACGGCGAAGGCGGCGATTCACGCAAGCGCCTGGGCCTGCCGGGCGCAGGTCCGGTGGGCATCATCACCGACTTGTGCATCATGGAGCCGGAAGAGGGCACCCACGAATTTGTGGTCACCGCCCTGCACCCCGGCGTGACGCGCGAACAAGTGGTGGCGGCCACCGGCTGGGCCATCCGCTTTGCCGACCACGTAGACACCACCGCTGAACCCACTGAGGTTGAGCTGACCGCCCTGCGGGACCTCGAAGCCCGCACGGCCGCCGCCCATGGCCAGGCACCAGGAGAAGCATGATGCGTGAGGTATTTATCTGTGATGCCGTTCGCACGCCCATCGGCCGTTTCGGCGGTGGCCTGGCCACCGTGCGCGCCGATGACCTGGCGGCGGTGCCGATCAAGGCGCTGATGGAGCGCAACCCGTCGGTGCAGTGGAGCGCGGTGGACGAGGTGTTCCTCGGCTGCGCCAACCAGGCCGGCGAAGACAACCGTAACGTCGCCCGCATGGCGCTGTTGCTCGCGGGGCTGCCGGAGAGTATTCCCGGCGTGACTCTTAACCGCTTGTGCGCCTCGGGCATGGACGCGATCGGTACTGCATTCCGCGCCATCGCCAGCGGCGAAATGGAGCTGGCGATTGCCGGCGGTGTCGAGTCGATGTCCCGCGCGCCGTTCGTGATGGGCAAGGCCGACGCTGCGTTTTCGCGCAACATGAAGCTGGAAGACACCACCATCGGTTGGCGCTTTATCAACCCGTTGATGAAGGCCCAATACGGCGTGGATGCGATGCCGCAGACCGCCGATAACGTGGCCGACGATTACAAGGTGTCCCGTGCCGACCAGGATGCCTTCGCTCTGCGCAGCCAGCAACGCACCGCGGCCGCGCAAGCGGCCGGGTACTTCGCTGAAGAAATCGTGCCGGTGCGGGTTGCCCATAAAAAAGGCGAAACCGTGGTGGAGCATGACGAGCATCCCCGCGACACCACCCTCGAAGCGCTGGCCAGGCTCAAACCGGTCAATGGCCCCGACAAGACGGTCACCGCCGGCAACGCGTCAGGCGTCAATGATGGCGCCGCCGCGCTGATTCTCGCCTCGGCCGAAGCGGTCAAGAAACATGGGCTTACCGCCCGCGCCCGGGTATTGGGCATGGCCAGTGCCGGTGTCGCCCCGCGTGTGATGGGCATTGGCCCGGTGCCGGCGGTGCGCAAACTGGTGGAACGCCTGGGCCTGGCGGTCACCGATTTTGACGTGATCGAACTCAACGAAGCCTTCGCCAGCCAAGGCCTGGCGGTGCTGCGCGAACTGGGCATTGCCGACGACGCGCCGCAGGTCAACCCGAACGGCGGCGCCATCGCCCTCGGCCACCCCCTGGGGATGAGCGGTGCGCGGCTGGTCATGACCGCCCTGCATCAGTTGGAAAAGACCGGCGGCCGCAAGGGGCTGGCGACCATGTGTGTGGGCGTCGGCCAAGGCTTGGCCCTGGCGATTGAACGCATCTAATAAGAGAGGACTGCTCCATGAGTGACAAGCCCGGTTACCGGCGCCCGCAAGCGGGCACTCAACCTGATTACCTGCACCCGGCCTACCAGTCGACGAACCTGCGTTCGCCGTCCCAGCCGTTGGTGTTCCTGCCCCATTCCTTGTCGGAAATCACCGGCCCGACCATCGGCGCCGAGCGGGTCAACGAGAAGGACAACGACCTGACCGCCCAGCATGACGGCGAGCCCCAGGGCGAGCGCATCATCATTCACGGCCGTGTGCTGGATGAAAACGGCCTGCCGGTGCCGGGCATTCTGGTGGAGATCTGGCAAGCCAACGCCGCTGGCCGATACAACCACAAACGCGACCTGCACGATGCGCCGCTGGACCCGAACTTCACCGGCACCGGGCGCACCGTGACCGACGCCGATGGCTGGTACCAGTTCCAGACCATCAAGCCCGGCGCCTACCCATGGGGCAACCATCACAACGCATGGCGCCCGGCGCATATCCACTTTTCGCTGTTCGGCCCGAGTGTGCTGACGCGCTTGGTGACGCAGATGTATTTCCCCGGCGACCCGCTGCTCGAATACGACCCGATCTACAACTGTGTGCCGGACACCAGCGCCAAGGAGCGTTTGATCGCCCGCTTCGACCTGGAAAAAACCATTCCTTCCTATGCCCTCGGCTACCGCTGGGACATCGTCCTGCGCGGCCGCGACGCCACGCCGATGGAGAAATGAGATGAGCCTTTACGCAACCACGTCCCACACGGTGGGGCCTTACTACCACATCGGCCTCACCTGGCTTAACCGCGAAGACATGACCACCGCCGCCACCCTTGGCGAACGCGTGGCGATCAGCGGGCAAGTGGTGGATGGCAACGGTGATGTGGTCAACGACGCCATGCTGGAAGTCTGGCAGGCCAACGCCGCGGGTAAGTACGACCATCCGGAGGACGAGCAGGACAAGGCCGTCGACCCGAGTTTCGAAGGCTTTGGCCGTGTGCCGGTGGACGCCGAAGGGCGCTTCCGCTTTACCACCATCAAACCCGGCAGCGTGCCGGGCCTGAAGGGCAGCACCCAAGCGCCGCACCTGGTGGTGTTGGTGTTTGCCCGTGGCTTGGTCAAGCACCTGCTCACGCGGATTTACTTTGACGGTGAGGCACTGAACGGTGACGACCCGTTGCTCGGCTGTGTGCCGGCAGAGCGACGCAGCACCCTGATCGCCCAGCCGGATGGCGACGGCGTGTACCAGTGGAATGTGATCTTGCAGGGCACCGATAAGGAAACCGTGTTCTTCGATTATTGATCAGCATCGGTTGCAAGCTTCAAGCTGCAAGCTCCAGGAAAAAACGGCGATTGCGCCAGCGCTGCTCTTGCCGCTGTGGCTTGCAGCTTGTAACTGCAGTAAATGCGGAACATGGTTGTTGCAAAGTGTGTCTAGGCTATAACCGTTCCCACTGAGTGAAAACATCATGACAACAACCACCAGTCACTACACCGGAGAAGAACGCAGCAAACGGATCTTTGCGATCGTCGGTGCCTCCTCCGGCAACCTGGTCGAGTGGTTCGACTTCTACGTGTATGCCTTCTGCGCGATTTACTTCGCCCCGGCGTTTTTTCCGTCCGACAACCCCACTGTGCAGTTGGTCAACACCGCCGGGGTGTTCGCCGCCGGCTTCCTGATGCGTCCCATCGGTGGCTGGCTGTTTGGGCGTGTGGCCGATAAACACGGTCGCAAAAACTCGATGATGATCTCGGTGCTGATGATGTGCGCGGGCTCGCTGGTCATCGCCTTTTTGCCGACCTACAACGACATTGGCGTGTGGGCACCGATCCTGCTGCTGGTGGCGCGCCTGTTCCAGGGCCTGTCCGTGGGCGGTGAGTACGGCACCACGGCCACCTATATGAGTGAAGTCGCACTCAAGGGCCAGCGTGGGTTCTTTGCGTCCTTCCAATACGTGACACTGATCGGCGGCCAGTTGCTGGCGGTGCTGGTGGTGGTGATCCTGCAGCAGATCCTCACCGAGGAAGAACTGCGTGCCTGGGGCTGGCGCATCCCGTTTGTGATCGGCGCCATTGCCGCGGTGATCTCGCTGTTGCTGCGTCGCACCCTCAAAGAAACCACCAGCAAGGAAATGCGTGAAGACAAGGACGCCGGCAGCATCGCGGCGTTGTTTCGCGACCACAAGGCGGCCTTTATCACGGTGCTGGGCTACACCGCCGGCGGCTCGCTGATTTTCTACACCTTCACCACGTACATGCAGAAGTACCTGGTGAACACCGTCGGGATGCATGCCAAGACCTCCAGCTACATCATGACCGGCGCCCTGTTTCTTTATATGTGCATGCAGCCGGTGTTTGGCATGCTGGCGGACAAAATCGGCCGCCGTAACTCAATGCTGTGGTTCGCAGGCTTGGGCACGTTGTTCACGATGCCTATCCTGCTGACCCTCAAAACTGTGAGCAGCCCGTTCCTGGCGTTTGTGCTGATCACCCTGGCGCTGGCGATCGTGAGTTTCTACACCTCGATCAGCGGCTTGGTGAAGGCCGAAATGTTTCCACCCCAGGTGCGTGCGCTCGGCGTCGGCCTGGCGTATGCGGTGGCCAATGCGATCTTCGGCGGTTCGGCGGAGTTCGTTGCCCTGGGGCTCAAATCCATGGGCATGGAAAACACCTTTTATTGGTACGTCACCGCGATGATGGCGGTGGCGTTCCTGTTCAGCTTGCGTCTGCCCAAGCAGGCGGCGTACTTGCACCACGATTTGTAAGGGATGAGTGATGACGTTGCGCACCAGTAACCAACTGTTCGACGCCTACTTCACCGCTGACAGCATGGCCGACGTGTTCTGCGACAGCGGCCGCTTGCAGGGCATGCTGGATTTCGAAGCCGGCTTGGCCCGGGCACAGGCGCAGGTCGGGTTGATTCCCCAGGCTGCCGTCGCGCCGATCGCCCAGGCGTGCCTGGCCTCGCTTTACGACGTGGATGCCTTGGGCGTAGCGATCGCGGCGGCGGGCAATTCGGCGATTCCCTTGGTCAAGGCCCTGGGCAAGTTGATTGCCAGCGAAGATGCCGGCGCCGAGCGCTATGTGCACCTGGGGGCCACCAGCCAGGACGTGATGGACACCGGCCTGGTCCTGCAACTGCGCCAGGCCGTGGATCTGATCGAAACCGACCTGGCGCGTTTAGGCGATGTGCTGGCCGCCCAGGCGCAGCGTTATGCCGACGTGCCGTTGGCCGGGCGCACCTGGTTGCAGCATGCGACGCCGGTGACCCTGGGCATGAAAGTCGCCGGTTGGCTGGGGGCGGTCACCCGTAACCGGCAACGGCTCGCCGAACTCAAACCGCGCCTGCTGGTGCTGCAGTTTGGCGGCGCCTCCGGCACGCTGGCGGCGCTGGGCGAACAGGCCATGCCCGTGGCCGAGGCACTGGCGGCCCAGTTGCAGTTGACCTTGCCCGACCAACCCTGGCACACCCAGCGCGATCGCTTGGTGGAGTTCGCCGGCGTGCTGGGCTTGATCGCCGGCAGTCTCGGCAAGCTGGGGCGCGATGTCAGCCTGCTGATGCAAACCGAAGCGGCTGAAGTGTTCGAACCCTCCGCGCCGGGCAAGGGTGGCTCCTCGACCATGCCCCACAAGCGCAACCCGGTGGGCGCCGCCGTGCTGATCAGCGCCGCGACCCGCGTGCCTGGGCTGGTGTCGACGATGTTCAGCGCCATGCCCCAGGAACACGAACGCAGCCTGGGCCTGTGGCATGCCGAGTGGGAAACCTTGCCGCAGATTTGCCGCTTGGTTTCCGGCGCCTTGCAACAGGCGCTGCTGGTGAGCGAAGGGCTGGAAGTCGACCCGCAGCGCATGAAGCACAATCTCGACCTGACCCAGGGTCTGGTGTTGGCCGAGGCGGTGAGCATCGTGCTCGCCCAGCGCCTGGGCCGCGAAACCGCACACCATCTGCTGGAACAGTGCTGCAAGCGCGCCGTCGCCGATGGCCGTCACCTGCGCGCGGTACTGGCGGATGAACCACAGGTCACCGCCGAACTGTCCGCCGCCGAACTGGACCGCCTGCTCGACCCGGCCCACTACCTGGGCCAGGCGCGCACCTGGGTCAGCCGCGCGGTCACTGAACACGTTCAACACACTGCCTAAGGAGTCCGCTGTGCCATTTGTACAACTCGCCGAGGGCGAACTGCATTACCAACTGGATGGGCCTGTCGACGCACCGGTATTGGTGCTGTCCAACTCCCTGGGCACCGACCTGCATATGTGGGACATCCAGGTCCCAGCGTTTACCGAGCATTTTCGCGTGTTGCGTTTTGACACCCGTGGTCACGGCAAATCCCTGGTCACCGAGGGGCCCTACAGCATCGAGCAGTTGGGCCGCGACGTGATTGCCTTGCTCGATGCGCTGGAGATTTCGCGTGCGCATTTTTGCGGGCTGTCCATGGGGGGCTTGATCGGCCAATGGTTGGGGATTCATGCCGGTGAGCGTCTGCAGCGTCTGGTGGTGTGCAACACCGCGGCCAGGATCGGCACGCCAGAGATCTGGAACCCACGCATCGAAACGGTGCTGCGTGACGGTGCAGCCGCGATGGTCGCACTGCGTGACGCCTCCATTGCGCGCTGGTTCACCGCCGACTTTGCCGAGGCCAACCCGCACCAGGCCAAGCAGATTACCGACATGCTCGCGGCCACGTCGCCCCAGGGTTATGCGGCAAATTGCGCAGCGGTACGGGATGCGGACTTCCGTGAGCAACTGGCCTCGATCAAGGTACCGACCCTGGTCATCGCCGGCACTGAAGACGCGGTCACACCGCCAGCGGGCGGCCACTTTATCCAGAGCCATGTGAAGGGCGCCGAGTACGCCGAGTTCTATGCGGCCCATCTGTCGAATGTGCAGGCTGGCGCTGCGTTCAGCGACCGTGTAATTGAATTTTTGCTGGCGCCTTAACCCGGATTTATGGCGAGCGGGCAGCTCGCTCGCCTGCCAACTATTTACATCGAGGATGTCTGCTGTGGACGAGAAACAACGTTACGCCGAGGGCCTGCAAGTACGGCGCGAAGTGCTGGGCGACGCCCATGTCGACCGCAGCCTTAACGCCCTGACCGAGTTCAACGGCGAGTTCCAGGAAATGATCACCCGCCACGCCTGGGGCGATATCTGGACCCGTCCCGGCCTGCCGCGGCACACCCGCAGCCTGATCACTATCGCCATGTTGATCGGCATGAACCGCAGTGAAGAACTCAAGCTGCACCTGCGCGCCGCCGCCAGCAATGGCGTGACCCGCGCCGAGATCAAGGAAGTGCTGATGCAGAGTGCGATCTATTGCGGGATTCCAGCGGCGAATGCCACTTTCCACCTGGCTGAGTCGGTGTGGGATGAGCTGGGGGTCGAGTCCCGTCAAGCCTGACGGGCGCTCGAGCGGTCAGCGCGCGTCAGCGCCCCACACCCAGTTCCACACGCCGGGCAGATGCACCTCTTCATTCACATCCTTGACCGTGCGCGCCAGCGCCGCGCGCTGCAGCGCGGCGTGGTCGGTGTAGAACGGCTGGGCAGCGGTTTTCAGACTGTTGACCTGTGCACTGTCGAGCAGGATCTGCAGGTATTCCTGCAGGTGCCGCGCGGTGTAGCGGTTGATGTCGTGAAAGGTCACCACCACCGGTATCACGCCGTCCACCGTCGGCAACTCACCCAACGCAATGCGCTCGCGCACCACGGACAGCTGTCGATACAGGTTGGCGCGACGGCGCGGGCTGGCGTTGAAGCCCCAGATTTTGCCGTCGTTGGCGCTCAAGTCGGTCAGCAATACGTGCATGCCATGGCGTTGGTAGGCGGCAAAGGTACGGCGGTCGTAGTTCCAGAATGGCGGGCGTACCAACACCGGCGGCGCGCCGGTGATTGCGGCAATGTCGGCGGCCCCCTGGGTGAGGGTGCTATCCAGTTCGGCGTTGTTCAGCCAGCGGTGGTTGGTATGAAACGCGGTGGCGGTGTGGAACGCCAGGACATGACCTGCGGCGTACTCCCGCTCCATGGTCTTGCGCCCGCGCGAACTGCCACCGGAACGGGCCGCTTCGGTCTGCAGGAAGAACACCGCCTTGATCCCCGGCAACACCGGGTTGTCGGCCAGGTCGGCCACCACCGAGCGGCTCGGGTTGTTGTAGCCCGAGGCACTGGGGCCATCGTCGAAGGTCAGCAAAAAACGGATCGGTGCCTGGCGTTGCAGGCGTTGTTCGGTCTGTGGCGTCAGCGCAATGGGCGCGCCGATGCAGCCACTGAGGCTGATGGCCAGGGCAAGCACGGCGGATGCGATGGCAAAGGATTTCATGGTGGGCGCGGGCTCGATTAAGAGGCCGCTGCTGGGCGGATCAGCAGCGGCAGGCGCGCACGATACAGTAAGTGCCGCGCCGGTTTACAGCAGACTTAGCGGGTAACTGACGATCAACCGGTTTTCATCGAACTCGTTGTTGCTGTAGTCGCGGCGCATGCTGGAATTACGCAAGCGCACTGTCAGGTTCTTCAGGTTGCCGCTCTGCACGGTGTAGCCCAATTCGCTTTCACGCCCCCATTCCTTGCCGTCGGTAATCGTGCCGGTGTGCACGTTGCTGCCGCTGATGTAGCGGTTCATCAACGTCAGGCCGGGCACGCCGAGGGCGGCGAAGTTGTAGTCGTGGCGCACTTGCCAGGATTTTTCCTGGGCGTTGTCGTAGCTGGAGTTGTAGCTGTCGTTGGCCAGGGTGCCGCCGCTGGTGCCGTTGACGCGCATCCAGGCAGTGTTCCCGGTGAGTTTCTGCAGGCCGACGTAAAAGGTGTTGCCGCCGTACTTGGCCGAGAACAGGCCGGACCAGGTCTTGTTGTCCAGTGCGCCGGCGCGGGCGCTGCCGTCGTCCTTGCCGTAGAAGAACCCCAGGTTGGCGCCCAGGGTCCAGGCGCCGAGGGGCTGGCTGTGGATCAGGTTGACGTACTGCTGGCGATAGATGTCCTTGAGCTGGGCGTTCCACAGACCAATCTGGGTGCGTTTGTCGTTGAACGCGTATTCGCCGCCCTGGAAGTTGAAACGGTCGGAGGTGAACGCGGTTTTACCGGTCATCGACAGGTCGTTCATGCTGCTGTCGTCGCGCGGGCTGTTGGCGCGGAACTGGCCGCCATAGAGGGTCAGGCCGTCAATTTCTCTGGAGGTGATCTGCCCGCCGCGCAGGGTTTGCGGCAGCGAGCGGCCATCGTCGGCACGCAGGATCGGCAGCACCGGCATCCATTCGCCGACCTTCACTTCGGTCTTCGAAATACGTGCCTTGAATGCCACACCGAGGCGGCCGAATTCATCCGCCGGGCGGCCATCGTGGTCCAGCGGCAACAACTGGGTGCCACCGGTGCCATGCCCGCCGTCGAGCTTCAACGAATACAGGCCCAGCACATCCACCCCGAAGCCTACCGTGCCCTGGGTGAAGCCGGACTTGGCGTCGAGAATGAAACTCTGCGTCCACTCCTGCGCGCCGCCCTGGGTTTTGGTCGGGTTGGTGAAATTGCGGTTGAAGAAGAAATTGCGCAGGTTGAGGTTGGCACTGGCGTCTTCCAGGAAACCGTGTTCTTCGGCGATTGCAGGAAGGGCAAAACTGGCAACAGCGGTGGCCAGCAACAGCTGGCGAGGGCGGAACATGCTCATGGCGTTGGACCTGTTGTTATTGGGGTTTTGCAGGTGCGGGCCATGGTGCGTGGCGGTGCGGGGGCGGTTCAATCGGGGCTGGGCGGGTTGTGGGCGATGATCGAACGCAAGTTGCCGGGCGCTGAGGCCCGGTTGCGGCAGCTCAGGACTTGGGCGGGGTGAAGTGGGTCCAGGGGATCGCCGGCAAGTAATGCTGGGCGGCGACGATCAGCGCCACCATCACCACCACGAACACCGCTTGCAGGGGACTCCAGAATGCCCAATGCAGGCCGTTCAGCCAGGGATAACCTTCACTGAATTTCTGGCTCATCCGGCCGATGCGTTTTGTGTGCAGCAGGTTGATCAGCAGCGCGCCGGCATAGGTCACTGCGCCGAGTATGCCGAGCATCAGGCCGCAGGCGATCAGCATGATTGCCTGGGGCACGCCGTGGCGAATCACCAGCCAATAGTCGTTGGGATTGAGTCGTTTAGGGATCAGGTACTGGCTCAGCCAGATATCCGGCACCCGGTATACCGAACTCATGACCGCCCAGAACTGGGTGACACGAAAGGCGACAAGGGCCGGCACGAATGACATCAGCATGAAAAGGAACACCGACATCATGTCCAGTTTGCCTGGTGTGTCGTGGGCGATGTTCAAGCCGATGGCGAGGGCGAAGATCGCCCACAGTCGGATAAACACCTGGGTGTAGATCGGCCTCGGTACGAATTTGCGCCAGAAAAACACATCGGCCTGAGGCAAGCGTTCAATCAATTGCGGGTAGCGCCAGGTCAGGGTTTGGGCCAGGTGCTGGCAGGCATTCCACTCGTTATCGCCAAACCCGTCGATCATGTTTTTCTGTTGGGTGGCCGTCATGGGCGTCAGCAACAGGCGCGCGGCAAAGGCGTCGGCAGAGGTGCGTCGCGGATCGTGGGCCTTGTCTTGCAGGTGGGCGTAGAAGCTTTCCTGCTCGCAACGCGACACCAGTTCGCGCCACATCCAGGCCGGTTCCGGATACACGCCTTTCTGATCGTCCCAGCCAAATGCCTGGCACACCCGTTCGAACAGCGGCACGCTCCACTGCGTGTCATGCAGCAGGTGCAGAATGATGCGTTGCCACTGCTGTTGCAGGTCGAACACCCGCAGCCACGGTTGGTTGTTGTAGGCCGTCAGTTGGCTGATGAACTCGCGTTCGGCCTTGTGTTCCAGCAGTTCCTGCAAGACACGGCGGTAGTCCTGCAGCAGCTCGCCTGTCAGCGCTTCGTGCTGCCAGGGGGTCATGGCCACGTGTTGCCACGGCGTCAGCCAGTCCAGGTGTTGCACGGCCCATTGGGCGATGGCGCTGCGCTCGCCGGGGGCGTCGAAGCAATGGCGCAGCAGACCGGCCTGGAACGCGTCGGTGCAGGCCTGTTGCCGGGCCTGTGCCCAGCGCTCGTCAAGGTTGTGGGTGTTGAGGCCGCTGAGCAGGGCGTCGGCGAGGTTCGGTGTTTCGAACGGGGCAGGGCTGAGGGGGCGGATGTCCATCAGCTCGGCCAGGTCGTTGAGGTTGCCGTAGGCCTGTTCGACCGCTGGCGCCTCGACGTTTGCTTCGTCCTCGCTGTCAGCACGCCAGCGCGCCTCGCTCAACGCGTATTCATAGGCTTCACGCAGGCGCTGGAAACCGGCCGGGTCGTCATCCGGGCGGCAGCTTTTCAGCAACCGCGCGTAGGTACGCTTGATGGTGCGCTCGTCGGCGTCTTGCGGCAGTTGCAGTACGGTCCAGCAGTCCATGTCGTGCTCCCCTCAGCGCCAGAACCCGGTGTCCAATTGCTCCAGTTGCCGGGTCAGTTCACTGCGCGCTTCACGGATGCGCCGCTCGTCCTGGGTGTCGAGCACCTGCTGGAACTGCGCGGCCCAGTGGCCCAGTTGCTCACGCAACTCACCGAGGTTTTCCTGATAGAGCCGTTCCAGGCGTGCGGTGAGCACCGTGTTGACTTGCTGGTCGCGCGGGTGAACCTTCAACTGCGCCAGGGCTTGCAGGCGTTGCTGGATCTCCTGCGGGCTGAGCACGCCGGGGTTGTTCTCGATCACCAGCGAATGTTGCTCGCCGGTGAGGGGAATGTTCACCTGGGCTTCCAGCAGGCCGTTGTTGTCGTAGGTGAAGCGCACGTCCAGCGAGACTTCACCGGCTTTGCGCTTGGGCACGTCGATCTCCAACTGGCCCAGTTCGATGTTGTCTTTGACCAGGCGGCTTTCACCCTGGTAGATCTTCAACAGCACCTGGCTCTGGTTGTCGTGCAGCGTCACCACGCTTTTGACCCGGCTCACCGGCACACTGCTGTTGCGTTCGATCAGCGGCAGGTAGTGGCCGCTTTCGATATGGCCGCCGTATTGGTTCGAGGTCTCGATACCCAGGGTGTAGGGGCACACGTCAGTCAGCACCACTTCTTCCAGCGCCGCCGAACGGGCTTTGAGTGCGGCCTGGATCGCGGCGCCGTGAGCAACCACCTGGTCCGGGTCGAGGCTGATGGATGGAAAGCGCCCGAACAGGCCGGCGGCGAGCTTGCGCACCAACGGCATACGCGTGGTTCCGCCGACCAGCAGGATTTCATCCAGGTCGCCGACGCGAATCCGCGCATCGCGCAGGGCACGTTCGATGGGCGCGCGCAGGCGTTCGAGCAGCGGCGTGTAAAGCTTGGCCAGTTCCTGCTGGGTGATGGTCTGTACCCATTGCTGGCCGTCGATGCGCAGCGCGAACTCAGCGCTGTCGTCCTGGCCCAGGGCTTTGCGCACGCGCTCGGCTTCGCGGCGCAGCGCGTGCAGCACGCTGCTGGTGGGCGGGAAGCCGGCGGCATTGCGCTGGCTGTCGACGAAGTGCTCCAGCAGCAGGGTGTCGAAGTCTTCGCCGCCCAGGAAGTTGTCGCCGGCACTGGCGCGTACTTCCATCACGCCGTCGAACAGCTCAATGATCGACACGTCAAAGGTGCCGCCGCCGAGGTCGAACACCAAGAACGAGGTTTCCTTGTCACGCTGATGCAGGCCGTAGGCGAGGGCGGCGGCTGTGGGTTCGTTGATCAGTTTTTCAACGTTGAGCCCGGCCAGTTCGCCGGCAATCCGCGTGGCTTTGCGCTGGCCGTCGCTGAAGTAGGCGGGCACGCTGATCACAGCTTCGGTGACGGTATGGCCGTAGGTGCGTTCGATGTCTTCCTTGAGGCTCTTGAGCACCAGCGCCGAGAGCTCTTCGGGGCGAAACGAACGATCACCCAGGCGCACTTCGGTGGCGCTGCCCATGAAACGCTTGAACAGCGAGGTGGTCAGGTGCGGGTGAGTGTGCAGGCGCTCTTTGGCAGCCTGGCCCACCAGGACACGGCCTTGATCATCCAGCCCGACCACGCTTGGGGTCAGCAACTGGCCAAGGGCATTGGGCACCAATTCGGTGGCGTCACCGCGCCAGACGGCGGCGAGACTGTGGGTGGTCCCCAGGTCGATTCCTACGATCATTACGACAAGCTCCCTCTGTGGTCGGTAAGAATCTGTAACCAATTTTAACCTGAAAGGTTGAAGCGAAAGCAAGACTGCACAGCCCCTGGGGGCGAGCGGAGTTCAGGTGGCGAGCCAGTCCTGATGGGCATCGATCAGTCGGCATAAAAAAACCGCCTCCAGTAAGGGAGGCGGTTTTTTGTTTACAGCAGCGCTAATCAGAACAACTTCAACGCCGGGGCTTCTTCTTTCAATGGCTCATTCTTTGCGGTCTGCTCGTTCCAACCGCCGCCGAGGGCCTTGTACAGGGTGACTTCGCTGGTCAGCTGCGCCAGGCGGTCGGTGATCAGCGATTGCTGGGCACTGAACAGTTGGCGCTGGGCGTCGAGGAAGGTCAGGTTGCTGTCGACACCGATGCGGTAGCGACGCTCGGCCAGGCGGTAGTAATCCTGGTTGGCTGCCACGAAGCCGCGCTGGGCATCCAGCTGTTGCTTGTAGGTCTCACGGGCGGCCAGGCCGTCGGAGACTTCCTGGAAGCCAGTCTGGATGGCTTTCTCGTAGTTGGCCACGTTGATCTCTTTCTGGATCTTCGAGTAGTCCAGGCTGGCGCGCAGGCTACCGGCGTTGAAGATCGGGATGTTGATCTGCGGGGCGAACGACCAGGTGCCCGAGCCGCCCTTGAACAGGCCGCCCAGGGTCGGGCTGGCGGTGCCGGCGCTGGCCGTCAGGGTGATGCTCGGGAAGAACGCTGCACGGGCTGCACCGATATTGGCGTTGGCTGCCTTGAGGTTGTACTCGGCCTGCACGATGTCGGGACGACGTTGCAGCAGGTCCGATGGCAACCCGGCCGGCACTTCGCTGAGCAGGTCATCGGACAGCGGCTTGCTGGCGATATTCGCCGGCAAACCGGTGCCCAGCAGCAGGGTCAGATTGTTCTCATCCTGGGCCACCTGGCGGGTATAGCGCGCCAGGGCGACGCGGGCGTTTTCCACCGAGGTGCGTGCCTGGCTCAGGTCGAGGGCCGAGGCCACGCCGACTTCGTTGCTGCGCGAGGTCAACTTGAAGCTCTGCTCGTACGCGCCCAGGGTGTCCTGGGTGAGCTTGAGCAGTTCCTTGTCGGCCTGCCAGGTCAGGTACGCGGTGGCCACGTTGGCCACCAGGCTGATCTGGGTGCTGCGCCGTGCCTCTTCGGTGGCGAAGTACTTTTGCAGTGCTTCTTCACTCAGGCTGCGTACGCGGCCGAACAGGTCCAGCTCGTAGGAACTGATGCCCAGGCCTGCCGAGTACTGGCTGGCGATGGTCGCTTCACCGGTCTGCGACAGTTTGGCCGGCGTACGCGAACGGCTGCCGCTGCCCGTGGCCGAGACGGCCGGGAACAGGTCGGCGCGCTGGATCTGGTACTGCGCGGCATAGGCATCGATGTTCAGCGCCGCGACACGCAGGTCACGGTTGTTTTCCAGTGCGGTCTTGATCAGCTGTTGCAGGGCAGGGTCATGGAAAAACTGCTTCCAGCCCTGCTCGGCAGCGGCCTGGTTCGGCGCCTGGGCCGGCGAGTACGCCGGACCCTGCGGGAACTGCGCCGCCACCGGCGCTTCGGGGCGCTGGTAGTCAGGTATCAACGAGCAGCCACTGAGCACGAAGGCGGTGACGGCTAGGGAAAGTAGCGACTTGCTCATTGGCCAGCCTCTTTAGAAGTGTGCTTGGGTTCAGTCTTTTTACGCTCGCCGGCGGCGGACACAGTGGCGAAGAACAGCGGGACCCAGAAGATCGCCAGGACAGTCGCCGTGATCATACCGCCAATCACGCCGGTACCGATCGCATGCTGGCTGCCTGAGCCGGCACCCGAGGAGATCGCCAGCGGCAGTACGCCGAGGATGAACGCCATGGAGGTCATGATGATCGGACGCAGACGCATGCGGGATGCCTCGATGGCCGCTTCGACGATGCCCTTGCCTTGTTCGTGAAGCTCTTTGGCGAACTCTACGATCAGGATGGCGTTTTTCGCCGCCAGGCCCACCGTCACCAACAGGCCCACCTGGAAGAACACGTCGTTGGACAAGCCGCGCATGCTGGTGGCGATCAACGCCCCCACCACACCCAGCGGCACCACCAACACGACCGCGATCGGGATCGACCAGCTCTCGTACAACGCCGCGAGGCACAGGAACACCACCAGCAGCGACAGGGCGTACAAGGCCGGTGCCTGGGAGCCGGACAGACGTTCTTCGTACGACAGGCCCGTCCACGCGTAGCCGATACCCGCCGGCAATTGCTTGGCGATGCGTTCGACTTCAGTCATCGCGTCACCGGTGCTGTAACCCGGTGCCGGGGTGCCGAGGATTTCCATCGCCGCCACACCGTTATAGCGCGAGAGTTTCGGCGAACCGTAGATCCATTTGCCCGAGGCGATGGCCGACAACGGCACCATCTTCCCGGAGTCGCTGCGCACGTACCATTTGTTCAGGTCTTCGGGCGACATGCGGCTGGCGGCTTCGCCTTGTACGTACACCTTCTTCACGCGACCACGGTCGATAAAGTCGTTGACGTAGCTGCCACCCAGGGCAATCGCCAGGGTCTGGTTGATGTTCGACAGCGTGATGCCCAGGGCACTGGCTTTTTCGTCATCGACGGTCAGTTCGTACTGCGGCTCATCGTTCACCCCGTTAGGACGCACGCCTGCAAGAATCTTGCTTTGTGCGGCCATGCCCAGGAACTGGTTACGCGCGGCCATCAACTTGTCATGGCCGACGCCGCCCTGATCTTGCAGGAACACGTCGAAGCCGGTGGCGTTACCCAGCTCCAGTACCGAAGGCGGCACGATCGCAAACACCATGGCGTCCTGGAAGGTCTGCATGAAGTAGCCTTGGGCACGCTTGGCGATTTCGAACACCGACGTCGACGCGTCGCGTTCATCCCATGGCTTGAGCATCACGAAGGCCAGACCGGAGCTTTGGCCACGGCCGGCGAAGTTGAAGCCGTTGACGGTAAATACCGATTTCACGCCCTTGCCTTCGCCTGGCTCGCCTTCCTTGTCGTTGAGCAGGAATATCCGCATGTCGTCGATGACTTTTTGCGTACGCTCAGCGGTGGAGCCGACGGGGGTCTGCACCTGGGCGAAGATCACGCCCTGGTCTTCGTCGGGCAGGAACGCGGCAGGGATGCGCATGAACAGCCAGATCATGCCGGCGAAGATCAGCAGGTAGACCAGGAACGCCGGGATCTTGTGCTTGATCATGTTGCCCACACCGCGCTCGTAGCTCAGTACGCCACGGTCGAAGGTGCGGTTGAACCAGCCGAAGAAACCGCGCTTGGGTTGGCCGTGTTTTTCCGGGTCGATCGGCTTGAGCATGGTGGCGCACAAGGCCGGGGTGAAGATCAGGGCAACCAGTACCGACAACGCCATGGCCGAAACGATGGTGATGGAGAACTGTTTGTAGATCACCCCGGTGGAACCACCGAAGAACGCCATCGGCAGCAGTACCGCCGACAGCACCAGGGCAATACCCACCAGGGCGCCCTGGATCTGGGTCATGGACTTGACCGTCGCCTCTTTCGGCGACAGATGTTCCTCGGCCATTACCCGCTCGACGTTTTCCACCACGACGATGGCATCGTCCACCAGCAGGCCGATGGCCAGGATCATGCCGAACATGGTCAGGGTGTTGATGGTGAAACCGAACGCCGCCAGGATCCCGAAGGTCCCCAGCAGTACCACCGGTACCGTCATGGTGGTGATGATGGTGGCGCGGAAGTTCTGCAGGAACAGGAACATCACCAGGAACACCAGCACGATGGCTTCGACCAGGGTGTGCACCACGCCGGAGATCGATTCGGTGACCACAGGGGTGGTGTCATACGGCACCACCGCCTTCATGCCTGGCGGGAAGAACGGTTCGAGGGACTTCACGGTTGCGCGAATGGCCTTGGCCGTGTCCAGGGCGTTGGCACCGGAGGCGAGCTTGATCGCCATACCCGACGCCGGGTTACCGTTGAACTGCGCGCTGATGCTGTAGGTCTGGCCGCCCAGTTCGATACGCGCGACGTCTTTCAGGCGGACCTGGGAACCGTCGGTGTTGACCTTCATCAAGATGTTGCCGAACTGCTCTGCGGTTTGCAGGCGAGTCTTGCCGATGATGGTCGCGTTCAGCTGGGTGCCGGGCAGGGCGGGCAAACCGCCCAATTGGCCGGTGGCCACCTGCACGTTTTGAGCGGCGATCGCGGTGCTGACGTCCACCGGGGTCAGCTGATAGTTGTTCAGCTTGGCCGGGTCGAGCCAAATCCGCATGGCGTACTGCGAACCGAAGACCTGGAAGTCACCCACACCCGGCGTCCGGGAAATCGGGTCCTGGATGTTGGACACGATGTAGTTGGACAGGTCGTCCTTGGTCATGCTGCCGTCTTCCGACACCAGACCGATCACCATCAGGAAGTTCTTCACCGACTTGGTCACGCGGATACCCTGCTGCTGTACTTCTTGCGGCAGCAGTGGGGTGGCCAGGTTCAGCTTGTTCTGCACCTGAACCTGGGCGATGTCCGGGTTGGTGCCCTGGTTGAACGTCACGGTGATGGTCATGCTGCCGTCGGAGTTACTGTCCGAGGAGACATAACGCAGGTTGTCGATACCGTTGAGCTGTTGTTCGATGACCTGCACCACGGTGTCCTGCACGGTTTGTGCGGACGCGCCTGGGTAGGTCACCTGGATGTCGATGGCGGTGGGCGCAATGGCCGGGTATTGGTTGATGGGCAACTTCAGGATCGACAGTGCCCCGACCAGCATGATCACCAGAGCAATTACCCAGGCGAAAATGGGACGGTCGATAAAAAATTTCGACATGGATTACTCCCCTTTGCCGGCAGCGGCGGCAGGAGCAGCGGAACCGGCGGGTTTGGCGTTGTCAGCTTCCTTGACCTTGACCTCCGCGCCCGGCTTGACGTACTGCAGGCCTTCGGTGATCACGCGGTCACCGGCGTTCAAGCCTTTTTCCACCAGCCAGTAAGCGCCGGCGGTACGGTTGGCCACCAGCTCGCGTTGCTCGACTTTGTTATCGGCATTGACTACCAGCGCCGTTGGTGTGCCCTTGAGGTCGCGGGTCACGCCTTGCTGCGGTGCCAGGATCGCCTTGCTGTTCACACCGGCCTGCAGTTGGGCGTGGACAAACATGCCAGGCAGCAAGACGTGGTCAGGGTTGGGGAACACTGCGCGCAGGGTCACGGAACCGGTGGTCTGGTCGACCGACACTTCGGAGAACTCCAGCTTGCCGTCCTGGCCGTAATCACTGCCGTCTTCCAGGGTCAGCTTGACCTTGGCGGCGTTGGCACCGGCTTTTTCCAACTGACCGCTTTCCAGGTCGCGGCGCAGTTTGAGCATCTCGGCAGAAGACTGCGTGACATCGACGTAGATCGGGTCCAGTTGCTGGATCACCGCCATGGCATCCGCCTGGCCGTTACTGACCAGTGCGCCTTCGGTGACGGCGGAGCGACCGATACGCCCGGAAATCGGCGCGTACACCTTGGTGTAACGCACGTTGATCTGGGCGGTTTGCACGTTTGCTTCGGCGGTCATGCGGTTGGCGACAGCGGTGTCGTATTCCTGACGGCTGACGGCCTGCTCATCGACCAACTGTTTGTAGCGGTCGGTGATCGACTTGGTCTGGGTCAGGGTGGCTTGTGCGCTTTTCAGGGTCGCTTCGTAGACCGACGGGTCGATCTGATAAAGCTGCTGGCCTTCCTTCACATCGGCGCCTTCCTTGAACAGACGCTTGAGGATGATGCCGTTGACCTGTGGACGAACTTCCGCGATGCGGTAGGCGGTGGTGCGGCCTGGCAGTTCGGAGGTGAGGGTATAGGCTTGCGGTTGAATAGTGACCACGCCGACCTGAGGGATTTGAGCGGGCGGAGCCGCTTCTTCCTTTTTACATCCGCTGAGCAGCGATGCCAGGGTGACGGCAGTGACCAGAGCGGTAACAGCTGGCTTAAGTTGCATGAAGATCCTCGGGTCAGGCGCGCAGGCTGCGCACAAGAAAGGTGAAAGGGTAAAAAACGAGCCGTGAGTGGATAAGTAGCTTGCTACGCAATATACTTACGTTCATGGTTGTTTGTAAACTCTTGACAGGCTTCGCGTGTTGTTGACAAAGCAACGCCTGCAGCCTCGATTCCATTACGTTCGGCGCCCATGATGGTGTCGTCCCACAAATATTCAGATCATCGTTTGCATCTATTAACGTTGCGTTAACGATAGTCTCAAGTGTCCTGATTGAGGTTGTACTGCCATGGTCCGTCGCACCAAAGAGGAAGCTCAAGAAACGCGCAGCCAGATTCTCGATGCCGCCGAGCAAGCCTTTTATGAACGCGGCGTTGCACGCACGACGCTGGCGGACATTGCCGCGTTGGCGGGCGTGACGCGAGGCGCGATTTACTGGCATTTCAGCAATAAGTCCGATCTGTTGCAGGCACTGCTCGACACCTTGCACGAGCCGTTGGACGAGTTGGCCAGGGCCAGCGAAAGCGAAGACGAAATCGACCCGCTGGGCTGTATGCGCAAACTGCTGATTCATCTGTTTCATCAAGTGGCCCTGGACCCGAAAACCCGGCGCATCAACGAGATCTTGTTTCATAAGTGCGAATTCACCGATGAAATGTGCGACATGCGCCGCCAGCGCCAAACCCACAGCCTGGAATGCAACCTGCGCATCGGATTGACGCTGCGTAACGCGGTGCACCGTGGGCAACTTCCGGAAAACCTCGACACCACCCGCGGCGCGGTGTGCCTGCATGCTTACATCAATGGGCTGATTGGCCAGTGGCTGCTGGTCCCCGACAGCTTCCAATTACACCAGGAAGCCGAACGCTGGGTGGATGCAGGGCTGGACATGCTGCGCTTTAGCCCCAGCCTGCGCAATTGAGACAAAATGCGTAATTGCCGCGGGCTGTGTCAACAGTAAAGCCTAAGGACAGTCAATCGTCCTTATGCCTGATCGGTGGGGTGACTTTATATACGGGCTGGCGGGCGGTTGATAGGTAGCCGCCTAAGTATTTTGTAGGGAATTTGTTGCGGTTCTGTGAAGCAGTGTTTCCTGCCCCAGTGAAAAAGCCCCGGTTCGCGAGAGCCGGGGCTTTGTCGTTTTAGCGCGTTACGTCACAGCGCCAGGGTCGGGTAGTCGATGTAGCCCACCGGGCCTTTGCCATAGAAGGTCTGCGGATTAGCTTCATTCAAGGGGGCATCGGCCTTCAGACGCGCCGGCAGGTCCGGGTTGGCAATGAACGGCACGCCGAAGGCCACCGCATCGGCCTTGCCGGCGGCCAGCCACGCATTGGCGCTGTCCTTGGTGAAGCTTTCGTTGGCGATGTACGCGCCGCCGAAGGCTTTTTTCAGTTGCGGGCCGAGGCTGTCCGCCCCTTCCTTTTCACGGGAGCAGATAAAGGCGATGCCGCGCTTGCCCAGTTCGCTGGCGACGTAGGTGAAGGTTTCCGCGAGGTTATCGTCCCCCATGTCGTGGGCATCGGCACGCGGTGCCAGGTGCACACCCACACGGCCAGCGCCCCAGACTTCGATGGCCGCGTCGGTCACTTCGAGCAACAGGCGTGCGCGGTTTTCCAGGGAGCCACCATAGTTGTCGGTACGTTTATTGGTGCTGCTTTGCAGGAACTGATCGAGCAGGTAACCGTTGGCGCCGTGGATCTCCACGCCGTCAAAGCCTGCGGCCTTGGCGTTTTCGGCACCGGTGCGGTAAGCGTCGACGATGTCGGCGATTTCAGCGGTCTCCAGCGCACGTGGGGTCGGGTAGTCGGCCAGTGGGCGCACCAGGCTCACATGCCCTTTGGGTTGGATCGCGCTCGGCGCCACCGGGGCTTCGCCGTTCAGGTACGACGGATGGGAAATACGCCCCACGTGCCACAGTTGCAGGAAGATCTTGCCGCCCGCACCGTGCACGGCCTTGGTCACGTTGGCCCAGCCGCGCACCTGGTCGTTGGACCAGATACCCGGCGTGTCCGGGTAGCCCACGCCCAGCGGCGCTACCGAGGTGGCTTCGCTGAGGATCAGCCCGGCGGAGGCGCGTTGCACGTAGTACTCGGCCATCAGCGCGTTGGGCACGCGACCTTCATCGGCGCGGCAGCGGGTCAGCGGCGCCATGATGATGCGGTTGGACAGCTGCACGTCGCCCAGTGTGATCGGATCGAAAATAGTCGTCATGGGATAACACCCTTCAATTGAGTTGATCAGTTGGTCGCAGGAGCCAGATCGGCGTCGCCGCTCTGACGGAAAGTAATCAGGGTCACCACCAGTGCCAGGACCGCCAGGGCCGCTGCTGCCAGCGGCACGCTGGTCAGGCCGAAACCGTGGGCGATCACGCTGCCGCCGACCCAGGCGCCGAGGGCGTTGCCGATGTTGAAGGCGCCGATATTCAAGGTGGACACCAGATTCGGTGCGGCCTTGCCGAAGGTCACCACGTTTATCTGCAACGCCGGGACGGCGGCAAACGACGCGGTGGCCCACAGGAACAAGGTGATTTCAGTCGGGATCAGCGCGACGCTGGTCCAGCTCAGCGCCGTGGACACCACCGCCATGCTGATAAACACACCGACCAACGTAGCGGCCAGGCGTTTGTCGGCCAGCTTGCCGCCGATGATGTTGCCCACGGTCAGGCCCAGGCCGATCAGCAGCAGGGTCCAGGTCACGCCCTTGGGCGACACGCCAGTGACATCGCCCAGCAGCGGCGCAACGTAGGTGAAGAGGGTGAACATGGACGCGGCGAACAGCGCCGTCATGCTCAGCGACAGCCAGATGCCGGCGCCTTTGAGGGCGGCCAGTTCGGCGCGCATGTCGAGTTTTTCTTCGTCACGCTTGGCCGGCAGGAAGCGGATCAGGCCGATCAGCGCGACAACGCCAATCACCGTGACCGCCCAGAAGGTCGAACGCCAGCCGGCTTCCTGGCCCAGCGCGGTGCCCAGCGGGACGCCAAGCACATTGGCCAGGGTCAGACCGGTGAACATCAAGGCCACCGCCGACGCACGTTTGTTGGCCGGGACCAGGTTGGCGGCAACCACCGAACCAATCCCAAAGAAAGCGCCGTGACACAGCGCGGTGACCACACGGGCAAACATCAGCACGTTGTAATCACTGGCCAGGGCGCAGAGCAGGTTGCCGACGATGAAGATACCCATCAACGCTACCAAGGCGGCTTTGCGTGGCAGCCTGGCGGTGGCCAATGCCATGAACGGCGCACCAATCGCCACGCCCAGGGCATAACCGGTAACCAACCAGCCGGCGCCGGGGATCGACACGCCGAGGTCCGTCGCCACATCGGGCAACAAGCCCATGATGACGAACTCGGTCGTGCCGATGGCGAAGGCGCTCAGGGCCAGGATGAGTAGCGAGAGGGGCATTGTCGTGTCCTTTACAGCGGCGCGCGGATGTCAGCGCTGAGTTCAGTGATAAACGCCGTGAGGAAGGCTTGGATCACTTCCTCATTGCGTTTGAAAAAGTGCCATTGCCCGGCCTTCTGGCTGCTGATCAGTCCCGCCCGTTGCAACGTGGCGAGGTGGGCCGACACGGTCGACTGGGACAAGCCGCAGCGCTGGTCGATCTGCCCGGCACAGATGCCGTATTCGTGGTTATGCAGTTGCTCGGGGAACTGCACCTTCGGGTCTTTCAGCCAGGTGAGGATGTCTCGTCGTACTGGGTGCGCCAGGGCTTTTATTATTTCGTCGAGGTCAATGGACATGGCAGTCGCTCGGTGTCGTAAAGCGTTATATCGCGATGAAGCGAACTTTAAATCGTAATATCCCGATATACCAATATGATTTCGATCTGATGTCAGGCTAAATCGGTATATCGGGTTATAACGATACGTTGATGGCAGTGCTAGACTGCGCGCCATGAATTATCTCGCACATCTGCACTTGGGCGGCCAACTTCCTGCGCAACTGCTGGGCAGCCTCTATGGCGACTTCGTCAAAGGCCGCCTGCAAGGGCAGTTCAGCCCGCCGATCGAGGCGGCGATCCAGTTGCATCGCGCCATCGACCGCTTCACCGACACTCATCCACTGGTGGGGCAGGCGTTGTCGCGCTTCAGCCTCACCCGCAGGCGCTATGCCGGGATCGTCGTCGACGTGTTTTTCGATCATTGCCTGGCGCGGGATTGGGCGTTGTATGCCGACCAGCCGCTGGCGCACTTCACGTCGCAGGTGTACCGCGTGCTGCAGGCCGAACCGGAGTTGCCGGGGCGCTTGGCGCAGATTGCGCCTTATATGGCGGCCCAGGATTGGTTGGGCTCGTACCGTGAGTTCGCGGTGATGGAGCAGGTGTTGCGGGGGATTTCGCGGCGGCTGACGCAGCCGGAAGCGTTGGGACATGCGATGCAGGAGTTGCGGCTTTTATATGAACCGCTGAGTGAAGACTTCCGGCGCTTCTACCCTCAATTGCAGGAATTCGCACAGTCTCAACTGATCACACAAAACTAAAGGTGGGAGGCGGGTCGCCCCTCCCACCTTTCTGACCATGCCCGCGTCAAGCGGCGAAGGCTGGTCGCGCCGCCAGGTGCTCTGCCTCCGGCAACGGCCCGAACAACGCCTTCTGCACCGCTTGCTGCGCCTGATACGCCAGCGCCGCACGTTCCTGGCCGGCGCAGGCGATCGGCTTGAGTATGTGGATTTCCACGTCGCCCTGATCATTGGCAAACAAGCGCATCAGGTGCGAGAGCAAATCATCATCGCCAATGAACGGTGCCAGCGGGTCCACCTGGCCGTCGCGCACATAACGAATCGCCACCGGTTGCAGGCACACATCCGCGTCGATCGCACTGGCCAGCAAGCGCCCGTGAAAGGTGCGCAGGCTGCGCCCGTCGGTGGTGGTGCCTTCCGGAAACATCAACAAGGGGTGCTGTTGCTCCAGATGACGGGTCATCTGTTTGCGGATCAACTGGCTGTCGCCCGAACCCCGGCGGATAAACAGACTGCCGGCTTTGGCCGCCAACCAACCGGCCACCGGCCAGGTGCGCACTTCGGCCTTGGACAGAAACGACATCGGCGCCACAGCGCCCAGCAACGGAATGTCGGTCCAGGACACGTGATTGCTCACCCACAGCATCGGCTGCGTCGGCAGCGAACCGTGCACCGTCACGCGAAAGGGCAGGGCGTTGGTCAGTCGCGCCATAAAGAACCGCGACCAGCGCTGGCGCCGCACCATCGAGTTGGCCACGCCCAGGCGCTCGAACAGCCCAAACACACTGGCCATGCTCAGGCCCAGCGCCACCACCACTAATACGCGGGCAATGCGCCCGTAGACGCGCAGGCGGCCCATCACATGGCCGCCTTGAAGTGACGTGCATAACGCGGGCACAGCTCATCGCGCTTGAGCAGGATGAACACGTCGGCGACCTGGAAGTCTTCATCCCAGCACGGCTCGCCACAGATCTTCGCACCCAGGCGCATATACGCCTTGAGCAGCGGCGGCATTTCGGCGATGACGTTGGATGGCAGGTCCAGTGCCGGCAGGGGTTTTTTCGGTTCGGCGCGCAAGTGTTCGTTGCACAGGTAGCGTTCGCGCAGGCGCTGCATGATCGCATGGGCCTGGATGCCACCGTCATGCATCGGGATGCTCGCGCAGCCCATCAGGTAACTGTAGCCGCCCTCGTTGAGCACTTCGGCCAACTCGCCCCACAACACAGCGATGGTGCCGCCGTTGCGGTAGGCCGGGTCGACGCAGGTGCGGCCGATCTCCAGGATCGGGCCTTGCAGGTGCAGCAAGCCGTGCAGGCTGAATTCTTCTTCGCTGTAGAACCGCCCCAGGGTGCTGGCGGCCTGATGGTCGAGCAAACGGGTGGTGGCGACCAATCGACCGCTGTTCAAGTCCCGCACGCCGATATGGCTGCAGTGAACATCATAGTCATCCATGTCCAGACCCTGTTCCGCACCTTTCAGCTTGGCGTTGAACTCGCCGCTGAACACGTTGAAACGCAGGGCCTGGGCTTCCTGCAAAGCTTTCGCGCCAACCAGGCGTTCGGCTTGCAGACGGCGTTCATTGCCGGTGTCGCTGATGCGGGCGATCTGAGTCATGGCGAATCTCCGAGTGCCGGCCACTTACCGGCCGGTCGACTTGTTTGTCCAAACTCAGGCTATGTACCCCCGGTGTCATCTCCATGAAGTTATGGTGACGCTTGGATGACAGCACCGACTGTCGCCAATCTGTCATCGGCCTGGGCTAGGCTCGCGGGCTTGAATGCCCCCTTGAGTTTGTGTCCATGGTCAGAGGCTTGCTGTGCGTTGCCCTGTTGTTCGTCACCGTTATCGCCCGCGCCGAAAACTGGCCCGACAAGGACTGGACCAAGGGCACGCCACTTGTCGGCCCTGCCGTCGACGCCCTCGAGACCTACGCCTTCCCCCCGCGTGACGATGCCACCCGCCAAGGCATCCGCACCGATGCACTGCTGGTGATCCGCGACGGGCAGATCATTTATGAACGCTATGCCGCGCCTACCACGGCGAGCACGCCGCACCTCACCTGGTCCATCAGCAAGAGCCTGATGGCCACTGTGCTCGGCGTGGCCTATGGCGATAATCGCTTCAAACTCACCGACCCGGTGGCGCGCTTTTACCCACCGATGAAGCAACACCAGGCGGTGACCATGGCCGACCTGCTGCACTGGGCGTCGGGCCTCGACTGGCAGGAAGACTACGAATACGCGCCGCTCAAATCCTCGGTGGTGGCGATGCTCTACACCCGTGGTCGCAGCGATATGGCCGCGTTTACGGCGGATATGGACGCCTTCAGCGGTCCCGGCCAGGTGTTCCGCTATTCCAGCGGCGACAGCAATCTGCTCTCCGCCGCGCTCAAAGGGATGCTCGGCCACAAGGCGTACATGAGTTATCCATGGGACGCGCTGTTCAAACCGTTGGGGATTCGCAGCGCCACCTGGGAAACCGACGCCGACGAGACCTTCGTCGCTTCGTCCTATGCCTATCTCACCGCCCGCGACCTGGCGCGCGTCGGCCTGCTGATGGCGCGGGATGGGCGCTGGGGCGATGAGCAATTGCTGCCCAAGGCCTGGGTCGCGTTCAACCGCCAGCCGTTCGATAAATACAAAACCGGCCAGGACGAAGCCGTCCCCGGCGGCCAGTGGTGGCTTAACCAAGGCACCCCAAGGCCCTGGCCCGACGCCCCCGCCGACACCTTCGCCGCCCTTGGCCACTGGGGCCAGGCGCTGTACGTGATGCCCGCCGAACACTTGGTGATCGTGCGCTACGGCGATGACCGCGACGGTACTTATCGCCACAACGAACTGCTCAAACGCGTGCTCGCGGCGGTGCAGCCATGATCCGTCGTCGGCCGTTTACCAGCCTGTTTCTGCTGCTGTTGCTCGCCTTGCTCGGCTGGGTGTGGCACGAGCGCGTCAACCTGCAAGCCTTCCCCGACATCATTGCGGCCTACACCGCCAAGGAGTACTGCTCGTGCCGCTATGTAGCGAACAATCCAGCTGACTATTGCCGCGGATATGTGAAGCAGTACGTGCCCACCAGTGCGTTCAGGGATAGCCCGGAGCGTAGTGAAGTGACGGCGAGCGGGCTGGGGCGCACGCACACGGCGCGGTGGTTGGGGGAGCGGCAGGGGTGTCGGTTGGTGCCGTGAGTGGGCGTGACATTCCGTAGTGGTGAGGCCTTAGATTTGTCGTGTCCGCGCCCATCACGGCATTGGTCTTTGTTGAATGTGTTCCATTTTTACGGTTCTATCTAAACTTCAATACAATGGCTACAGCTATCATCCAGCTGAAGGCAGTGAGCGCCATAGACATATTGACGATCAGACGTCGTTTCAGGTGAGGTGGAAAGTTTTTGAGATCGACTGGGTCCAGTTCACCGATAATAATAGACGCCCTCGGCCACACCACCATTCCGGCGATTTTTGATATCTCCCACAGGGACCAAATCAAGCCACGTTTACCCAGGCTCGGTCCCCAAAGATAAATATAACGGCTGTTCTTCAAGGCCTCCTTTATAGCATCCATATGACGGTGACTCAGGTAGAGGCTGTATGCAAGGCTCAACGCGGCAAGCAGAATCGGGCCGCCGCTAACAATTATCGCGATCCAGGGAGACCACGTGTAGATACTCGTCATGGTTGCCTAGTCTTGTAAATCATTTCACCCATGTATTCGCCTCCCATCCCTCCGCCCGTCGTACCCACCCATGTGCCCGCTCCCACTACGGCCGCGACACAGACAACGCCTCCTATACCTCCTGTAGCTACGCCAATCGCCAAGCAGATTGAGCTACTGGCATAACCCGATATCGCACCACCTAGTGCGCCACCAAAAGTGGAACCGGCGAATTTCCCACCTTCAGTAAATTTGATCTTCTCGCAAGCCGCCTCAGAGTCACCGTTACACACCTGTTGTATAGCCAGCAACGACGACACACCACCAATACCAATGCCAATATAACCGCCTGTCTTCATGTACTTGGTCGCACGACTGATCGCCTCCACATGAGCTGAATACCCCGGAATCTGTCCCGGCGCCCCGGCCTTGTCCCAGTGATACACCAAGCTTCGGCTGGAGATCCCAAGCGCCGTTTTCAGCTTGGGATGATCGCCCAACGTGTTTACCTGAGCTCCAACAGAATGACTACAACTGTCAACCACGCTAAGGAGGCAAGCATCAGTGCCGTATCGACAATCAGATGCCTTTTCAGATAAGGCGGGAAATGTTCAAGATCAGCAGGGTTTACATCTCCCATCTGTATATATGCCTTTGACCACAAAACCATTCCGGCAATTTTTGCAATTTCCAATAGGGACCAAATTAAGCCCCGCCTCCCTAAACTCGGCCCCCAAAGATAAATATACCGGCTGTTCTTTAAGGCCTCCCTTATGGCGTTTAGGGAAATCCTGAAAAAGACTTCCTGATTTGGCAAAATCTCCGGACACCAATCGCCGAGCTTTTCAATGAAGCAAATGACCTTCGCCGATGCCGAGTACGCCGGTAAGCGCAAGCAGACCCGCAAGGAATTGTTCCTGATCGAGATGGATCGTGTCGTACCCTGGAAGGGTTTGATTGCCCTGATCGAACCTCATTACCCGACGGGCGAAGGGGGGCGTCCGGCCTATCCTTTGATGGCGATGCTGCGGGTTCATCTCATGCAGAACTGGTTCGGTTACAGCGATCCTGCGATGGAAGAAGCGCTGTACGAGACGACGATCTTGCGCCAGTTTTCAGGTCTGAGCCTGGAGCGGATCCCAGATGAAACTACCATCCTCAACTTCCGTCGCCTGCTGGAAAAGCACGAGTTGGCCGCTGGTATTCTCGGCGTGATCAATGGCTATCTGGGCGACCGTGGCTTGTCGCTGCGACAAGGCACCATCGTCGATGCCACGCTGATTCATGCGCCCAGTTCGACCAAGAACAAGGACGGCAAACGCGACCCTGAGATGCATCAAACCAAGAAAGGTAACCAGTATTACTTCGGTGCCAAAGCTCACATTGGTGTCGACGATGAGTCAGGGCTGGTGCACAGCGTGGTGATCACTGCGGCCAACGTCGCGGACATAACCCAAGTCGACAAACTGCTACACGGTGCTGAGAACGTGGTCTGCGCCGATGCAGGCTATACCGGTGTCGAGAAGCGCGAAGAGCATGCGGGACGCCACGTCATCTGGCAGATCGCAGCCCGGCGCAGTACCTACAAAAAACACGGTAAACGCAGCGCGCTGTACAAAGCGATGCGCAAGATCGAGAAAGCCAAGGCCCAGGTTCGCGCCAAGGTTGAGCATCCATTTCGAGTGATCAAGCGTCAGTTTGGTTATACGAAAGTGCGTTTCCGAGGCTTGGTGAAAAACACTTCTCAGATGGTGACGCTGTTCGCCCTGTCGAACCTTTGGATGGCGCGTCGATATTTGCTCTCCAGCGCAGGAGAGGTGCGTCCGTAATGAGGGAAATAGCTGCTGCGAGGAGCGTTCAGCGGAAAAAATGGATGGAATAGGCGGCAGACGTGATCGGTTTTGAACGGCTGCCGTTTTTTGAAAGCGCCTATGGCTCAGCAGTCGAAAAATAGCGGCCTACTTCAGACTATCCTTAGGTGGTAGCGGCTCAGGTAAAGACTGTATCCAGTACCGGCAATTGCGAGGAGGCCAGGGGCACTAATAAAAATGATTGCAATCCAGGGGGGCCAAGTGTCGATACTGGTCATGGCCGAGTAACCTCGTAGATTTTCTCCCCCATAGCTTCGCCAGCGATCCCGCCACCTGTCGTCCCCACCCATACGCCAATCCCTACGACGGCTGCAACACAGACTACACCCCCTACCCCTGTGGAAACACCAAGCGCCACGCAGATCGGACCACTAGCAAGTGCACTTGCCTTCCCAGACACAACACCAACGGCAGTGGACAAGCCAAATTTTCCCGCTTCCGTAAATTTGACCTTCTCACAGGCTGCCGAAGAGCCGCCGTTACACACCTGCTGAATAGCCAGCAACGACGACGCACCGCCAATACCAATGCCAATATAACCGCCCGTCTTCATGTACTTGGTCGCACGACTGATCGCCTCCACATGAGCTGAATACCCCGGAATCTGCCCCGGCGCCCCGGCCTTGTCCCAGTGATACACCAAGCTTCGGCTGGAGATCCCAAGCGCCGTTTTCAGCTTGGGATGATCGCCCAGAGTAGTCTGGCCGCGCAGACGCGTGGAGTTCAGCAGATGAGCATCCAACTGCGCGAGCAGGCGCTGGCGTTCGGCGAAGAACTGCGGCGATTTAAGGTGGCCATGCTGACGATAGCTTTCCTGATGCAAACGCTCGATGGCCTGGAGTGTGTCGCGCAGGTTCGTCAGGTGCTTTTCCATCACCATTGCGCTCACTCCAAGCCAGGTTGAGGTATGACCAATGAAGCTGGCGATTTCTGCGCCGTGTCTATACAGAAAGTCAGCTTCATCTGGGGTCAGGGAATCCAGCGATGCGTCCACGTGTTGAGCGGCCTGCATCAGTTGTGCTTCCTGATAACTACAGGAGGTGTTATTTGGATCGCCAAGCACGATCATGGCGCCGGCTTTTACGTCGCCAGTTTTGGGATTGAGGGCTTGAAACTTCCTCATTACGTCGGGATCAGGTGCGGGGAACAGCACGTTCTCCAACGCTTCTCGACTCATGCTCTTGGGTACGACGTAGAAACCGGGCTCCTGGCCCGGCAGCCCGTTAAATGCTGAAGGCGCCAACGTGTGAGAAGGGGCATAGGTAGATTGTTGCGGTGTGTCGGGGCGGCCGGTCAGCGTCGAAGATGCCGGTTCAACGGCTCGCCTGGTTGCTGGCGCTTCATAACCTTCGTTGCTGTAAGTCGCGGTGTATACCGAGGGAATGAATTTGGCCCGGCAGGGGCAACTACTGAAGCTGTCCAGCGTGCCAGCCATACGTCTGCCATGGCTTTCAATATGCGAGATACCACCGAGTATTTTATAAATACCTTTATGCTTCCCACATGTAACTTGGTCACCTTCGCAAGCATGTAGGAGACCGTATATGTTCACTCTTGGATCACCATCCAGAACTGTTCCGCCGCACGTGGTTTTGTCGCCAAGTCCGATGTAATAACCTTCACGCATTTTGTTCTCCAATTTGTTAAGTTGAAGCCGGGTAATACGTCGCGCCCGTTAAACCGTGCCAAGTGTTGAGGCGGCTTTTTCAAAGGGCGGCAAAAAATCTTCTGCCTTCTCTACACCTTTACGTCGAATAATCAGCGCAGCGCCTTGGGGTGTATTGATGATCTCGTCGCCATTGCTCAAATAGCTGCCCACCAACGCAACGTTGTTATTGCCTTTACCCGCGCCCGTTATGATTTGTGCCTGGGCGCCGTCTGGATATACAACGTAATCACCTGTACGCGCTGCGCGTACTTGCTGATCGTTGTCCAACTTAAACTCCACGGAGCCAGTCGCTTGTTTAACCACCCCGCCACGACGGGTTTGACTACCTTCGGCGGCCATTCGGTAAATAGCGATGGGAGGGTGCGCTTTGGCGAATGTCTGCTGTTGAGTAACAATTGCCATGGCTTGGACGTTGAATGTACTGAGCTGTTGCTGGGTAAATGGTGATGTTTCCAACACGCAAAGAAGTTCAGACGTAAGCTCGTTGGTATAAAGCAAATCGCTGGGTGAAGTCATATGGGGTTTCCTGATCCGGAGGTGTATTGCGTGTGCGTTTCATCTGTTGTGTCGAACATGGTCGCAGTTATAAAAACGATGAAAAACAGTGTTTAGGTCTATTGCCTCGCTACCCTGAAGTTGTCATTGCCAAAAGTACAGTCGGACATTTCCTTGAAAGCCTTAGGAAGATTCTGATGACATCCCATCAATCGCGTCTGCCTGCACTACCGCCAGCCGTTCGATAAATACAAAACCGGCCGGGACGAAGCCGTCCCCGGCGGCCAGTGGTGGCTTAACCAAGGCACCCCAAGGCCCTGGCCCGACGCCCCCGCCGACACCTTCGCCGCCCTTGGCCACTGGGGCCAGGCGCTGTACGTGATGCCCGCCGAACATTTAGTAATCGTGCGCTACGGCGATGACCGCGACGGTACTTATCGCCACAACGAACTGCTCAAACGCGTGCTCGCGGCGGTGCAGCCATGATCCGTCGTCGGCCGTTTACCAGCCTGTTTCTGCTGCTGTTGCTCGCCTTGCTCGGCTGGGTGTGGCACGAGCGCGTCAACCTGCAAGCCTTCCCCGACATCATTGCGGCCTACACCGCCAAGGAGTACTGCTCGTGCCGCTATGTAGCGAACAATCCAGCTGACTATTGCCGGGGTTATGTGAAGCAGTACGTGCCCACCAGTGCGTTCAGGGATAGCCCGGAGCGTAGTGAAGTGACGGCGAGCGGGCTGGGGCGCACGCACACGGCGCGGTGGTTGGGGGAGCGGCAGGGGTGTCGGTTGGTGCCGTGAGGTTCCAATTGGGCACGTCCACTTGACCAACCCCAATAAACGGGCCTCTGGCGAGGCCCGGTCCGGATCACCTGAACGCCACCAGCACAGCTGCAACTATCGCCCAAGGTAACGCAATGAACGCTATCGCCATATTGGCCAACAGACGATGTTTTAGGTGGGTTGGGAAGTTCTCAAAGTCCACAGGGTTTAAATCTCCAATCCGAATGTACGCTTTCGGCCACGTCATCATTCCGGCGATTTTTGCGATCTCCAATAGGGACAAAATCAAGCCTCGTTTGCCCAGACTCGGCCCCCAGAGATAGATATAACGGCTGTTCTTTAATGCATCCTTTATCTCCTCGATGTAGCGGTGGCTCAAGTACAGGCTGTACGCAAGGCCAACAGCAGATAGCAGGGCAGGTGCCCCCAGGAAAAATATTGCAACCCAGGGCGACCACGTGTCGATACTGGTCATGGCTGAGTAACCTCGTAGATTTTCTCCCCCATAGCTTCGCCAGCGATCCCGCCACCCGTCGTCATGTACCGGCCGCACGACTGATCGCCTCCACATGAGCTGAATACCCCGGAATCTGCCCCGGCGCCCCGGCCTTGTCCCAGTGGTGCACCAAACTTCGTCTGGAAATCCCAAGCGCCGTTTTCAGCTTGGGATGATCGCCCAGAGTGGTTTCGCCGCGCAGACGCGTGGAGTTCAACAGATGAGCATCCAACTGCGCGAGCGGGCGCTGGCGTTCGGCGAAGAACTGCGGCGATTTAAGGGTGCCGTGCTGACGATAGCTCTCCTGACGCAAGCGTTCGATGGTTTGCAGGGTATCGCGCAAGTTGATGAGGTTGGTCTCCATTATCGCTAATTACTTAAAATGTAAAAGCAAGCACACAACTACTAGCCAAGCGCAGCCAATAGTCAATATTAAAAAGTTGATTTTCAGTAGTTGCTTAAGGCCAGCTGGAAAGTTTTCAAGATCAACAGGGTTTAAGTCGCCGAGCCGGATATAGGCCTTTGGCATCATTATCATCCCTGTGATTTTTGCTATCTCTAAGAGGGACAAAATCAAACCGCGCTTCCCTAAACTCGGCCCCCAAAGATAAATATAACGGCTGTTCTTCAAGGCGTTCTTCATAGCGTCCAGTTGACGGCTGCTCAGGTACAGACTATATGCAATATTCATGAGCCCGAGCAGACCTGGGGCCCCGGTAACGAGGATCGCAACCCAGGGAGACCAAGTGTCGATACTGCTCACGGTTGGGTCATCTCGTAGATTTTCTCCCCCATGTGCTCACCAGCCATCCCACCGCCAGTCGTACCCAACCAGGTACCAGCCCCAATAACAGCCGCGACACAAACTACTCCTCCGATACCTGTAGATACGCCTAGCGCTAGACAAATCGGACCACTGGCTGCCTTGGCCATCCCCCCCACTAGGGCACCCCCTGCGGTGGATATGCCAGACTTCCCCCCTTCAGTAAATTTGACCTTCTCACAGGCTGCCGAAAAACCGCCGTTACACACCTGCGGAATAGACAGCAACGACGACACACCGCCAATATCAATGCCGATATAACCGCCTGTTTTCATGTACTTGGCCGCGCGACTGATCGCCTCCACATGAGCTGAATATCCCGGAATCTGTCCCGGCGCCCCGGCCTTGTCCCAGTGATACACCAAGCTTCGGCTGGAGATCCCAAGCGCCGTTTTCAGCTTGGGATGATCGCCCAGAGTAGTCTGGCCGCGCAGACGCGTGGAGTTCAGCAGATGAGCATCCAACTGCGCGAGCAGGCGCTGGCGTTCGGCGAAGAACTGCGGCGATTTAAGGTGTCCGTGCTGACGATAGCTTTCCTGATGCAAACGCTCGATGGCCTGGAGTGTGTCGCGCAGGTTCGTCAGGTGCTTTTCCATCACCATTGCGCTCACTCCAAGCCAGGTTGAGGTATGACCAATGAAGCTGGCGATTTCTGCGCCGTGTCTATACAGAAAGTCAGCTTCATCTGGGGTCAGGGAATCCAGCGATGCGTCCACGTGTTGAGCGGCCTGCATCAGTTGTGCTTCCTGATAACTACAGGAGGTGTTATTTGGATCGCCAAGCACGATCATGGCGCCGGCTTTTACGTCGCCAGTTTTGGGATTGAGGGCTTGAAACTTCCTCATTACGTCGGGATCAGGTGCGGGGAACAGCACGTTCTCCAACGCTTCTCGACTCATGCTCTTGGGTACGACGTAGAAACCGGGCTCCTGGCCCGGCAGCCCGTTAAATGCTGAAGGCGCCAACGTGTGAGAAGGGGCATAGGTAGATTGTTGCGGTGTGTCGGGGCGGCCGGTCAGCGTCGAAGATGCCGGTTCAACGGCTCGCCTGGTTGCTGGCGCTTCATAACCTTCGTTGCTGTAAGTCGCGGTGTATACCGAGGGAATGAATTTGGCCCGGCAGGGGCAACTACTGAAGCTGTCCAGTGTGCCGGCCATACGTCTGCCATGGCTTTCGATATGCGAGATACCACCGAGTATTTTATAAATGCCTTTATGCTTCCCACATGTAACTTGGTCACCTTCGCAAGCATGTAGGAGACCGTATATGTTTACTCTTGGATCACCATCCAGAACTGTTCCGCCGCACGTGGTTTTGTCGCCAAGTCCGATGTAATAACCTTCACGCATTAGTGTTCTCCAAATTCTTATGATGAAGTTACTTAAATGGGGTGAGTGCGGCGCGTG